>DASVPM010000321.1:0-16295 GCA_036382815.1 Allosphingosinicella sp. | reverse complement strand
ATGCGGAGCATGGTGGAGGGGCTCTCGCCGAGTCCGAAGACCCCCGCCACCGCGCTTCGGGCGGTCCCCCTTCCCACGAATTCGCGGGGAGGGATTCAGGGTCAGCCATCCGGACGATAGCGATCGTCCAGGCCGTCCTCGTCGGCATCGCCTTTCTCGCGCTGATCCAGCTCTTCCTTCGCACCGACCTTTCGGTGAAGCTGGTCGCGGCCAACAGCCATTCGCTGAAGCCTTGGCTCTACAAATTCGCCGGCGCCTGGGGCAATCATGAAGGCTCGATGCTGCTTTGGGTGACCGTGCTCGCCGTCGCGGGCGCCGCGGTCGCCCTGCTCGAGCGGCGGCTCCCCGAGCGCACCTTGATCGCGACCCTGGCCGCGCAGTCCGCGATCGGGCTCGGCTTCTACGCTTTCCTGCTTTTCTCCTCGAACCCGTTCGAGCGTCTGTTTCCCGTCCCCGCCGAGGGCAACGGCCTCAATCCCCTGCTTCAGGATCCCGGCCTCGCCTTCCACCCGCCGACCCTCTATTTCGGCTATGTCGGAGTCTCGATCGCCTTCTCCTTCGCGGTCGGCGCCCTGGTGACCCGCGACGTCGGCCCCGCTTTCGCCCGGGCGATGCGCCCCTGGGTCTTGGCCGCCTGGATCTTCCTTACCCTGGGCATCACCGCCGGCTCCTACTGGGCTTATTATGAACTGGGCTGGGGCGGCTGGTGGTTCTGGGATCCCGTCGAGAATGCCTCGCTGATGCCGTGGTTCGCGGCGACGGCCCTGCTCCATTCGGTGACCGTGCTCGCCACCCGCGACGGCCTTCGCGCCTGGACGGTGATGCTCGCGGTGGTCGCTTTCTCGATGTCGATGGTCGGCACGTTCCTGGTCCGCTCGGGTATCCTCACCAGCGTCCACAGCTTCGCGGTCGATCCCCGGCGCGGCGCCTTCATTCTCATCCTTCTCGCTCTCTATATCGGCGGCGCGCTCACCTTGTTCGGCCTTCGCGTCGGCACGGTGAAGGAGGGCTCGACCTTCGAGCCGGTGAGCCGGGAGGGCGCGCTCGTCGTCAACAACCTTCTGCTGTGCGTCGTGCTGGCGCTCGTGTTCATCGGCACCATCTATCCGCTCGCCACCGAGGCGCTGGGGGTCAAGGTCTCGATCGGAGCGCCTTATTTCAACCTCGTCACCGGTCCTTTTGCCCTGTTGCTGGTCGTCGTCATGGCGCTTGGGCCCCTGATGCGCTGGCGGCGCGACCGGCTGCGCGAGGTCGCCCGGCGGATCGCGCTTCCGATCCTCCTCACCGCGGCGGCCCTTCTGGGCGCAATCCTCCTGGCTCCGGAAATGCGCCTCCTGCCCCTCCTCGGTCTGGTCCTTGCGCTGGGAGTGGGCTCGGCAAGCGTAGCGCCGCTGTGGAAGCGGAACCTGCTCCGCACCCCGCTCTTCACCTGGGGCATGGTGATCTCCCATCTGGGGATCGCCGTCGCTTTGGCCGGAATGGCGAGCGAAAGCGCTTTCAGCAGGGAGACGCTGGTCGCCGCCAGGGTCGGGGACCGAGTCTCGGTTGGACCCTACAGCCTTAGCTTCGATTCGGTCGAGCCGATTCCCGGCCCCAACTGGACCGCGGTCGAAGCCAGGCTGACGGTCAGCCGGGGAACCGGCACGCCGTTCGTCCTCCGGCCGCAGGCGCGGATGTTCAGCACGCCGCCGACCGAGACCAGCGAGGCGGCGATCGCCACCCGTCTCGACGGCCAGCTCTACACGGTGATCGGCAAGCCCGACGGCGGCCGGCGCTGGCAGTTGCGTTTGTGGTGGAAGCCGTTCGTGACCCTGATCTGGCTGGGCGGCGCTCTCGTCGCGCTGGGCGGCCTGCTCGCCCTCGTCGGCCGCGTCCGTCGCGAACGGCGCCCGGCCCGGCTGGAGGCGTTGGGATGAAAAGGCTGCTCCTCTGGCTTCCGCTGGCCGTGTTCGCCGCTTTCCTGGTCACCGTCGCGATCGGGCTGCGCAAGCCGGCCGACACCGAGATCCGCTCGACGATGATCGGCAAGCCGATGCCGGACTTCGCGCTCGAGCCGGCGGTGGCGAACCACCCGCCGCTCGCCGCGGCCGATCTGCGCGCCGGCAAGCCGCGGCTGATCAACGTCTTCGCGAGCTGGTGCATACCGTGCAGGGCCGAAGCGCCTCAGTTGATGGCCCTGAAGGTGCGCGGCATCCCGATCGATGGAGTCGCCATCCGCGATCGCGGCGAGGATGTCGCCCGTTTCCTCGCCAAATCCGGCGACCCCTTCGAGCGGATCGGCGCCGACCCGGCGAGCCGCGTCCAGCTCGCCCTCGGCTCCTCCGGAGTTCCCGAGACCTTCGTCGTCGACGGAAGGGGAATCATCCGCCACCAGCATATCGGCGACATCCGGCCTGAGAACGTGGCGGAGATAGTCGCGGCCTATGAGGCGGCGAAATGAGCCCTGTGCCGCCATTGCGACGAAGCAACCCAGCCTCCGTCCCGGGCGCCGCTGGATTGCTTCGCTTCGCTCCCAATGACAGGCTTGTCCTGATGACGGCGCTTTGCCTCGCCGCCCCCGCCTTCGCCCAATCGGCGCTTCCCCCTTCGCGCTACGCCTATACCCAGCTGGCGGACCCGAAGCAGGAGGCCGAGGCCAGGGCGCTGATGGAGACCCTGCGCTGCCTCGTCTGCCAGGGCCAGTCGATCGCCGATTCCGACGCCGACATGGCCGGGGACATGCGCGCTCTCGTCCGCGAGCGGATCGCCGCCGGCGAGGCGCCCGAGGCGATCCGGAGCTGGCTGGTCGAGCGCTACGGAGCCTGGGTCAGCTACAAGCCGACGGTGGAGCCGATCACCTGGCCGCTGTGGGCGGCCCCCGTGGCGCTGGTCGCGCTCGGTATCCTCCTCGCGCGCGGCCGGTTCGGGAGGAAGCCGCGCTGATGGGCTGGCTGATCCTTCTCCTCCTCGCGCTGGCGGCGTTCGCGGCGATCTGGCGGCGCGCAAGCCTCGACCGGGCCGGCCTGCAATTTCTTGCCGCGGCACTGCTGCTGGCGGTCGCAGGCTATGCCTGGCAGGGAAGCCCCGGCCTCGCCGGCAGCCCGCGCCGGGCGTCGGAAAGGCCGGCCGCGCCGCAGACGGCTTTCTCCGCGGCGAGACGCGACATGTTCGGCGGCTTCGACCGGGTCGATAATTGGCTCACCCTCTCGGAGGCCCTGGCGCGCAGGGGCGACACCGCCGGAGCGGCGGGCATCATCCGCTCGGCCCTTCGCAAATATCCGGATAATGCCGTGCTGTGGACCGGCTACGCAGATGCGCTGGTCAGCCACAGCGGCGGGCTGCTCAGCCCCGCGGCCGACCTCGCCTTTCGCCGCGCGGCCGGTCTCGCCCCGCGCCATCCCGGACCGCGCATCTTCTACGGCCTCGCGCTCGCGCAGAACGGGCGTCTCGACGAAGCGGGTCTCGCCTGGCGGCAGGCGCTGGCGCTCAGCCCGGCGGGCTCGAAGTGGCGGGAAGGCCTGGAGCAGCAGCTCCGGATGCTGGAGGAGGCGAGGGCGGCGGGGCGCTGAACTGACCTGCTTCTAATGATCGATCCCGCGCCCGGTCTCATGCTGGAGCTCGTCGATCCGCTTCGACGCTTCGGCCTTGCTGAGCTCCGGATCGAATTCCTCACCGGCTTCCTGGCTGAGGGTCTTCAGATAGGATGCCTGCGGTCCGGTCATCGATTCGTCGCCTGTCACCCATTCCTCCGGATCCTTGTCCGGAGCGGGCTGCGGGTTTTGCTGAGAAGCCATCGCTGAATTCCTCGGTTGGTTTCCCGGGTCAACGGCGATGTTCCGATCTTGTTCCAATCCTGTCATTGCGAGCGAAGCGAAGCGATCCAGCGGCTCGGAGCCTCAGGCTGGATTGCTTGGTCGCTCCGCTCCTCGCAATGACGAGGGGCTGGACGTCAGGCCGCCTCGAAGGGCAGGCCGAGCGCCTCGGCCACCGCCTGATGGCGGATCTTACCGGCCGAGACGTTCAGTCCGTTGGCCAGATGCGGATCGGCTTTCATTGCCGCTTCAGCGCCTTGCCCGGCGAGCTTGAGAACGAATGGCAGGGTGGCGTTGTTCAGCGCGAAGGCCGAGGTCCGGGCCACCGCGCCCGGCATGTTGGCGACGCAATAATGGATCACGCCGTCGATCTCGTAGACCGGATTGTCGTGGGTCGTCGCCCGTGAGGTCTCGAAGCAGCCGCCCTGGTCGATCGAGATGTCGACGAGCACCGAGCCGCGCTTCATCGTCTTGAGCATGTCGCGGGTGACGAGCTTGGGCGCCGCGGCGCCCGGCACGAGCACCGCTCCGATCACCAGCTCGGCCTTGGTCACCGCCTTCGCGATGGCCGCCCTGGAGGCATAAGCGGTCTTGATCTGGCTTCCGAAGAACATGTCGAGCTCGGCCAGGCGGGCGTTGGAGATGTCGTAGATGGTGACGTCGGCGCGCATCCCGACGGCCATCTGGGCCGCGTTGACGCCCGAGACTCCGCCGCCGAGGATCGCGACCTTGGCCGGCGCGACGCCGGGGACGCCGCCGAGCAGGACTCCGCGGCCGCCCTGCTCCTTCTCCAGATAATGGGCGCCGACCTGGATCGACATCCGCCCCGCGACCTCGCTCATCGGCTTCAGAAGGGGCAGCGAGCGGTCGTTGGCGGTGACCGTCTCGTAGGCGATGCAGGTCGCGCCCGACTCCATCAGCCCCCTGGCCTGCTCGGGATCCGGGGCGAGGTGCAGATAGGTGAAGAGCAGATGCCTCGGCTCGAGCAGGGCGATTTCCTGCGGCTGGGGCTCCTTCACCTTCACGATCATGTCGGCCTGGGCGAAGGTGGAGGCCGCGTCGGGGGCGATCGTCGCGCCGGCACCGACATAATCGCGGTCGTCGAAGTCGATTCCGAGGCCGGCCGTCGTCTCGACGATCACCTCGTGGCCGGCGTTTACCAGCTCGGCGACCGAGGCCGGGGTCAGCCCGACCCGATATTCGTGGTTCTTGATCTCTTTGGGCACGCCGACGCGCATATCCGACTCCGTGAACGAGGGTTGCGGCCCTATAGCGGGGCGATCCGGCTTTGTCGCCGTTGCGAAACAGGCCGCCGCCATGCTAGACGCCGCCGCCTTTCCGACATGACCGACACCCCCCACGCCTCCGATTCCACTGCGGCCCACGCGCCCGCGCCCGCCGAGCGCGGCCGATCGCAGGCCGGGCTCGCGCTCGGAGCGATCGGGGTGGTCTTCGGCGACATCGGCACGAGCCCGATCTACGCCTTCCGCGAGGCCTTCACCGGCCACCACGAGCTGCCGCCGAACGCGCTCAACGTCTTCGGGGTGCTGAGCCTGATCTTCTGGGCAATGGTCATCGTGGTGACCTTGAAATACGTCACCATCCTGATCCGCGCCGACAACAAGGGGGAGGGGGGCAGCCTCGCCCTGCTCGCGCTCATCTCCCGCAAGACCGGCGGCAAGGGGCGGTGGAGCGGCGGCATCGTCTTGCTCGGAGTGCTGGCCTGCGCGCTTTTCTACGGCGATTCGATGGTCACTCCGGCCATCTCGGTCCTTGCCGCCGTCGAGGGGCTGGCCGTCTTCGATCCGCGCCTCGCGCCGGCGGTGATGCCACTCGCCGCCGGGATCATCGTCGGCCTGTTCGTCGGGCGCAAAGGCGGGACGGCGCGGCTGGGGCGCTGGTTCGGGCCGGTCATCTCGCTCTACCTGCTGACCATCGGGCTCCTCGGCGCCGCCGCGGTCGCCCGCCATCCGGAGGTGGTCGCGGCCCTCGATCCGCGCCATGCATTCCGTTTCTTCGCCGCCCAGCCCTGGCTTGCTTTCCTGGCGCTCGGCTCGGTAGTGCTCGCGGTCACCGGCGCTGAGGCCCTTTACGCCGAGATGGGCCGCTTCGGCCGCCGGCCGATCCGCTCCGGCTGGTTCTTCTTCGTCCTCCCCGCCCTGATGCTCAATTATCTGGGGCAGGGCGCCCTCATCCTCGCCGATCCGGCGGCGGCCGAGAGCCCCTTCTTCAGCCTGGCGCCGACCGGGTTCGAGCTGCCGCTGGTCATCCTGACGATCCTCGCCGCCACCATCGCCACCCAGGCGGTCGTCACCGGCGCCTTCTCCGTCACCCAGCAGGCGATCCAGCTCGGCTTCGTTCCGAGGCTCAGGATCGAGCACACGACCGAGCTTCGCGAAATTTACATCCCGGTCGTCAACTGGACCTTGATGGCGGCCGCGCTCGTCCTGGTCCTCACCTTCCGCAGCTCGTCGGAGCTTGCCTCCGCCTACGGAGTGGCGGTCACCGGGGCGATGCTGATCGACACGTGCCTGCTCGCCGCCCTGATCTCGTCGCTTTGGACCTGGAAGCCGTCGCGCCGTGTGCCCTTGCTCGCCGTCTTCCTCGCCGTCGACCTCGCCTTCTTCAGCGCGACCCTGACCAAGGTGCCCGACGGCGGCTGGTTCCCGCTTCTCGTCGGTGTCGTGGCCTTCGTCCTACTCACCACCTGGGCGAAGGGACGGCAGCTGATGCGGGATCACCTTTCGGATTCGGCGATGCCGACCGAGATTTTCATCAAGTCCGCGGCGGGCAGCGTCGTCCGGGTCCCCGGCACGGCCGTGTTCCTGACGACGGAGCATCAGGGCGTGCCGCCCTCCTTGCTCCACAATCTCAAGCACAATCGCTGCCTTCACCAGCGCGTGATGCTGCTGACCGTCGTCATAGAAGACACCCCCTATGTCGAGGCGCACCGGCGCTGCGACCTCACCGATCTGGGCGAGGGCTTCTTCCGGCTGATCCTGCGCTTCGGCTTCATGGAGGAAAGCGACCTTCCCCAGGCGCTCACGACGGTGAGCTGCGGCCCCGACATCCGGATGATGGAGACCAGCTTCTTCCTCTCGCGCCAGACCCTGATCGCGGCGCGCAAGCGGGGAATGCCGGTCTGGCGCGAGCATCTGTTCTCCTGGATGCTCCGCAACGCCGAGAGCGCGATGGAATTCTTCAAGCTCCCGCCCAACCGCGTGGTCGAGCTCGGCAGCCAGGTGGAAATCTGAGCGAAAGCGCGCCTCTCATCGTCACGGCCGCGTTCGGCGACGGCGACAATGGCTGGCTGCAGGAGCTGCGGCGGACCCATTATCCGACCGAGCGCAACCGGGTTCCCGCGCATCTGACCCTCTTCCACCACCTGCCACCGAGCGTTCAGGGCGAGCTGAAGCGCCGCCTTGCCGATTATACGGCGACTCCGGCGCCGGCCGCCGCGATCGCGGGCATCATTGACCTTGGTGGAGGGACGGCGCTCCGGGTCGAAAGCGAAGGGCTGGAGGACATACGCTATGACCTTGCCGTGGCTCTGCGCGGCCTGCTGACGCCGCAGGACAGGGCACCGTGGCGGCCTCACGTGACGATCCAGAACAAGGTGGAGCCGAAGGAGGCGAAGGCGCTCCAGGCGCGCCTCAAGGCCGGATTCGAGCGCCGGCCGCTGGCGATCAGGGGGCTGGCCCTTTGGCGCTACCTCGGCGGTCCCTGGCAACCCGTGAAGAGCTGGACCTTCCGAGGCTGACTTCCCCTCCCTCCAAGGGAGGGGAACCTAGTCGAGCTGGCCCACGCCGTCGCAGCTGAAGTCGAAGGCCGCCAGCCCGGCCTCGAGGTGCGAGGCGAGAAGGGGCATGTCCATCAGCTCGTCGATCCCGCTCTCCGGGTCGATATCGTTCGCCTCCGCGCACGCATCGTCCCACTCGCTCACGTCATAGGTGCCGCGGCCGACCCAGGCGAGCGCCAGGGTTTCGGCGAGCTGGTCGTCGGCCAGGTCGTCGAGGATCGCCCGAAGCTCCTCCTCGACTCCGCTGTTGAGCTCGTCCTCGAGGACCGACAGGGCCTCGCCGCCCTCATCGTCGAAGTCGTCGACATTGTCGGCGTCCTCGTCGGGGTCCTGCGACGGCACCTGCGCCTCGTTCTCCCGGGCGCGGATGATGATCCGGCACAGGGTTTCAAGAGGGGTCAGCAGTTCCATATATTCTCTCCAGTCGGCCCGCAAACGACAGGAGGGGCGAGGGAGTTCCAGCGGTGAAACGGCGGAGGGCGGGCTTGAAAAGACCGCGCCGCCGCTCCAGTTGACCCGCTGCGCGCCCGTTTCTATAGCGCGCACGCCCGGCGGTCGCCGGATCCGATGGGGCGGAGTAGCTCAGCTGGTTAGAGCAGCGGAATCATAATCCGCGTGTCGGGGGTTCAAGTCCCTCCTCCGCTACCACCCCCATGCCGCAGAAAAGTGCCGTTTCTGCGCTCGAGAGCGCCAGGGGGCTTTTCCCCTCCCTCCCACCGGGCCCTGGCATTCCGCGCCACCTCCGATTGGACCAGGGCTCATATCACGGACCCGTCGCTTCCGCCGGCATCGAAGAGGACCGCGGACCAAAGATGCGGCGTAAGGGAGTCTAAACCTGGCTCGGCGATGGCGGAGATCGTGAATCGGCAGGGCAAGGAGGGTGATCATGGCGGCCATCATAAGCGGGCTGGTGGGCGCCTTCGCAGCGACGATCCTGGTACTGATCGGCATGCCGAACGGCTCGGCGGAAATCGACGCCAACGGCTGGAAGGTCCTGCGTCCCGGCTGGCTGCTCAAAGGAGCGATTCTTCTCTGTGCCGGTCTGGCGGCGTTCATCGCCAGCGCGACGTACTTCGCAGGATCGGCGCGCGAGGATGCAGCCGGGCAGCTGCTCTGCGGTGTGCTTCTGGCCGCCGGCTTCGGCTGCGCCGGGCTCTATGCGGCGTGGCGGACCTTCGGTCGCATAATTGCGTGGAAGGGCGACGAAATACGCGTGACGCCTCTTTTCGGCCCCGGTTTCCGCAACCCCATGACCGAGGTCGCGTACGTGAGGGGGAGCGAAACTTCCGGCGAATATCGGCTCAACTTTCGTGACGGCTCGACCCTGCGGATTTCCGCCTATTTCCATGGGGCGGCGGAACTTCTGGAGACGCTTCGCAACCCTGCGCTGTCTCCCGAGCAGGCCCGCTAGCCGGCGAACCGGCCCAGCCCGGCTTCCCATCGTTCAGGCGCCGAACCTGGCGCCCGCAGCGTCCCGCTGCGCATGGCGGTCGCCGCCCCGGGGCCAGCAGCGAGGTCCAGACGCCCAAAGCCGCACCCTTGCCTTATCCTCTTGGCGCTTGGCCTCCACCTCCGGGAATGCCGCGCCGGGCATCAGATGATCATTCCTTGCGCCAGGCACCGAGGGCGGCAGCTACGAAGTGCAGGGGGCTCCTTCCAACCGTCTGACGAAGCCGCATCACCTTGCTCCGCGCATCCGCTCGCTGGCGATGAGGCCCGTCAGGGCGCGGTGTACGGTCTGCGCGATGGCCCGATGACCGGCATCGTTCGGGTGAACATGATCGCCACTATCGAATCGCGCCAGCATCCGCTCTGGCGCCGTTGGGTCACCCAGCGCCCGGTCCAGGTCGACGACCGCGTCGAAACCGTACCCCCCGCGGATCCAGGCGTTGACCTGCTGCCGCTTCGCTTCATTTGCAGGAGAGTCGAAGGGCTCACCGGCCCCGCCGCGCGGCAGCAAGGTCGCGCCCATAACTGCGACTCCCTTTTTGTGGGCTTGTGCAATCAGCGCTTGCAGCCCGGCTATTATCTGTTCTGCCGAAACCTGGTCCCGGGGCGTCTTCAGCAGGGCCGCTGCCGAAATGTCGTTGCCGCCCTGGAACAGGAGAACCCAGCGCAGACCGGGCTTCGCCAGCACGTCCCGCGAGAAGCGGCTCATCCCGCTCGGGCCGATGAAAGGGGCCACGCCGTCGTTGAGCAGCCGGTTTCCGCTTATGCCGGCATTCGCCACTGCCACGCTCCGATTCCCCCCCAATGACTGCAGCCCGGCGGCGAGGACGTCCGGCCACCGGGCGTCGCTGCCGAACGTGGAACCGACGCCGTCGCTGATGGAGTCTCCGAGGACCATGAACGCGGCAGTCCCGGGGGCCGCCTTCGCCTCCACGTCAGTGAGGAAGAATCGGCTTCGGCTGGTCCACGGCGCCATCAGGTCCTGGAGTTCCGTCTGGTCGCCGTCCGCCATGAAAGCAGTCTCGAGGCCGACGCCGTGCTGTGTTGGAGCAGAGCTGCCACCGGGAAGATAGAGGCTGACGGCGATCCGCTCGAGGGCTTCAGTCCTGAGCTTCACGGGATCGCTAAGCACATCCGCGCCCGCCGGGATGGTCACTTCCGTCCGGCCACTGAAGGTGACGCGCGACTGCTCCAGCGGCTCGATCCGTGACCCGCCCGCTGAACGCGCGGCGAAAGCGGCTCCGATCTTGAGCGGCTGCGCGCCGAAGGCGTTGGAGAGTCGGATACGAAGTCGCTTTCCCCCGACGCTGACGCGCACCACCTGTCTCAAGGTCTGGGCCGGCATGGGCGTGCCGACGCGATCGGGCGACGCAGCCCAGGTCTCCACCCAGGCCGATGCCATTGCCGGTGCAGCGTTGAAAAGCAGCGGCGTCGCGAGGAGACCGATGAGGATCCTATTCATGAGCCGGTTCAAAGATCGCTCCTTTTGAATTCATGGTAATGCCGCCCTCATCTCGCGCGCTTCCATTGCTGGAGGCCGCAGAAGTTGATCCCCATCAGCGAGGCAACGCAGCCTTTCACCTTGAGCATGCCGCCCGCAGCAGGGTCGATCGATCCGGAATAGATCTTTCCGTCTCCCGGATTGTAGATCCGGCCGCCGCTCCACCCGCCCGCGGACGGCTTGAAGCCCCAGACGATCGTGAGACCCTTCAGCTTGCGTCCACGCAGGGCTGCGTTCTTGTTGTTTCTGTCGGTCGCCGCGGGGTTCGCGCGGATCCCCGGAGAGGAAACGAGCTTCCCGCAAAGGTTAGCGCCGCACGGGGCGAGCTCGACCGTTGCGCCGACAGGCGTGGTCCAAAGACCCCTGACGTCGGGCGACGCAGCCCCCGCGGCGCTTGCGACGGCTGCCGCGAGAGCCGTGAAGGCGATACGATACTTCAAGATGAACTCCTTTCGATCGAATTCAAATGTCCGACGGGACCCCGCGGCTGGGACCGCGCTCGCAGCGCCGGATCCGGGCCCCTGTCGGCCTGCCACGGATATTCGAAGACCAGAGCCACTCCGTAGGCGGTCTTCATCCCGTAGGCCGCCCGGACCTGCGCCAGCACGTCGTCGAATATTTCGCCCGGTGGCCGGTTAGGCAGACGCAGCATGCGATCGATTCCGCGGGGCCCCGCGCCGGCGCGGTCTGGAAGGATCGTCAGCCCGTGGCGCGAGACGACGGGAGCGGGCGAGGCAGCTATGCCATAGGCTTGGCTGCGCCCGGTCCGGGACCATGCGTCCGCCGCGAGGGCGACCGCGATTTCGTCCACGCCGGGTTCCAGCGGGATCCCGACCTGGTCGCGGCGGTGGATCCATCCGTTCGTATACATGATGGTCGCGAACGCCGCGAGGTTCCCGCCGGCGCGGGGACGGAAGATCTCGCTGTCGTGGGCGTTGCTCCAGTCGGCGACCGCGAGCTGACGCGCCATCGCGGCAGCCTTGTCCCGTCCCGCGATGGCTTCCACCATCGCGATCGCCGTCGGGACTGCCGCGCTGATGCCTGCGCTCGAGACGATGCGCCGGTCCGCGACATAGCGCGCGTTGCGCAGCCACGTCGTGCGCGGATATCTCTTCTCGCGAAGAGCGTGCGTCGCCCAATGGGCGGTTCCACGGTGCCCGTCCATGACACCGCTGTTGGCGAGCACCAGCGCGCCGTCGCAGATGCTGACCAGGGTCGCGCCCTTGCGGGCCTGCGCCGCCAGCCAGGCGGTGACCAGCGGATCCTCATTCTTCTCCATCGCGGGCACGACCACATAGTCGGCGCCCTCCGGATAGCGGCGGTCGAACTCGCCGACATTCAGGTCCGGCCGTACCTGGAGAGCCGGGCTCATCCTGATCGGGCCAGGACGTGTCGATGCCGTCAGGACATCGGCGACCCCCGCTTCCTTCAGGATGCCGTAGGGGATCGTGAAGTCGGTCAGCTCCGTCCCGGAATTCTCGCCGACCACGACGACGAGCGGGCGTGTCCTGCCCAGCCGCGGACGATAGGGGTCGATCTTGCCATAAGGCCTGGCCTCGGCGCTCGCCACAGGAGGCGAAGCCATGGCCGGCCCGGATTCCAGCGATACCTCCACCACGGCCGCGGCGGCGAGGAGGAGCGCGCCGGCTGCGGCCCAACGCATCAACTTGCGCATTTGAAAACTATCTCCGCTCGTCGGTTGGCGAGGGAGGGCCGCCAGCACGCCGCCGTCCCTCCCTCACGAGGGTTCAAGCGCCGCAGCGGCAGTTCGGGCCGCAGCTGCAGCTCGGGCCGCAACTGCACGACGCCTTGGCCGCGCCGCACTCGCACTTCGGGGTGCAGCGGCAGGGGCTGCATTTGCACTTGTCGTTCATGGCGGGTCTCCTTCTCAAGGTGGCCCATTGCGTTTAAGGAGCCCGGGGAGAGCGCGATTGAACGTATCGGCTAATCTTTGTCCGGCGAGAGCTCGCGCACCCTGCGCGTCTCCCCTGCACGGCGGCTGAGGAGCGTCGGTGTCGGTTCTGGCGCACGGGAGAATCGTGCTCTGGGAAGGAGCCAGCCTCTGGATCTTCAAGGCGGCGCACGGTCACTCGCGGACCGATCAGCACTCGCATCACGCGATTCAGCTGACCTTCGCCCTGGAAGGCGACTTCGAGTTTCGGACCTCGTCCGGGAACACCTCCGGACCGATCGCGGCCATCGCCCCCGACACGAGCCACGAATTCCAGGCGACCGGCACGGTGGCTATGCTGTTCATCGATCCGGACGGGTCGGTCGGCCGTTCACTTGCAAGGGAATGGTTCGCGGCCAGCCCGTTGAGGCGGATCGAGCCCGAAGCGTTTCAGGCCACGGCGACGTCGCTGCGCGAAGCCTTCGAGACCAACCGGGCCGACGCCGAGCTGGTGTCACGCGGAAAAGCGGTGATTTCGGACCTGAGGCCGGCACAGCAGCCCCCGACCCCGGATCCCCGGTTCGAGGCGATGTTGAGGTTTGTCGCCGACAATCTCGAAGAGCGGATTTCGCTGCGGGACGTGGCGCGTCACGTTCACCTCTCCCCCACGCGGGCCGGCCACCTTTTTGTGGAGCACGCCGGACTTCCGTTGAAGACCTATCTGCTGTGGCGGCGGCTGACACGAGCGGTTGAGGCTTATTCCGATGGGGCGCTGCTGACCGAAGCGGCACACGGCGCCGGGTTCGCCGATTCAGCGCATTTCAGCCGGACCTTCCGCCGCATGTTCGGTCTCCCCGCGGCCTCGCTGCGCCTCATCAGGCGCGATTAGGGCTCCCCGCCATATCCTCCCCCCCTCTCGGAGAATGGCCTGAGCACGTTGCAAAATCCGGATCCAGTCGAGGCGCTCAGCGGCCCGTCCTGCGCCACACGCCGTAGCCGCTACGTTCAAGCCGCGCTCCTGCCTGCCGCCTAAGAGATCGCCGACCCTCGAGCCTCATAGGACCGGATGACCAGCGCCGTCGACCTGGCCCGCCCCAATGGTGCTGCGCCCGCCTATGTCGACACGACACGTGGAGGATAGATTGCGCAATTTCTTTATGGCCGCGTCGCTCATCGCGACCTGCGCTCCGGTGCTGGCCGGCGAGCCGCGGCAGGATCGGCTGCCTTCACTGCGCGGCACCTGGACCCTGGTCGCGGCCTACGAGATCCAATCGGACGGCACTCGCACCACGACCTATGGTGAACATCCCGACGGCCTCATGATTGTCGACCGCGCCGGCCGCTACAGCCTTCAGATCTTCCGGCCGGGTCGCGCGCCGTTCAAGGGCGGCTCGAAGTCCCGCGCAGAGCCGGGGGAGCTTCGCGACGCGGTGATCGGCTCGAGCACGCATTTCGGGACCGTCTCGATCGACCACCGCGCGCACCAGCTGGTCTTCCACGTCGCCGCGGCGTCCTTTCCCAATTGGAACGGGGCGACGCAGCATCGGGACTATACCTACGCCGATGGGCTGCTGACCTACCGGGTTCCGGCGGCGGCCTCCGGCAACGGAGCTGTCGCCTATTCGGTCTGGCGCCGCGCGGCCGCGACACCATGATCGACGATTTCCCGGGTTCCCGTCGGGACGCATGTCGAGGGAGGGGCGCGCGGCCTGCCGCCTCCGCCGCCCGTCGCCTGGCCGGCTGGTTCGCGGGCGGATGGCCAATCGCATTGAAAGGAAGGTTGAAGATGAGCGGCGTTCTTGATGGCCAGACAGTCGTAATTCTCGGAGGAAGCTCCGGTATTGGAGAGGCGGTTGCGGCCCTCGCCTGTTCCCAGGGAGCCAGAGTGTTGGCGGTGAGCAGAACGGGGCGGGCACCCGACGGAGCCATGGGCGTGGCCGCCTCGGTCCACGATCCGGACGCCCTCACAGCCGTCATGGCCGGCGCCGGCCTTGTCCATCACCTCGTCCACACGGTTGGTGCGAGGATCGCCTCGGCTCCCTTGGCCCATATGGACGATGAGACGCTGGCCGTCGCGTTCGAGGCGAAGCTGTTCAGCGCGATCAAGGCGACGAGAGCGGCACTGCCTTATCTCGCGCCCGAAGCGTCTATCACCTTCACCTCAGGGCAGGTTTCGCGAAAATACGGGACCGGGAGCGTCGTCAAAGGGTCCGTCAATGCTGCCACCGACGCCGCGGGCCGGCACCTTGCCAAGGAACTGGCCCCGCGACGCGTGAACGTCGTGAGCCCAGGCGTCGTCGACACCGCCCTGTGGGGCGAGGCCGGATCCGAGAGTCGCGCCGCCACCATGGCGCGAGTCTCGGCGACGCTCCCGGTCCGGCGGCCGGGAAGTCCGGAGGAGCTCGCGCGCAGTTATATATTCCTGATGACGAACGGCTTCGTGACGGGCTCCGTCCTGGACGTCGATGGAGGCGGACTCTTGTGATTGCGGAGGAAGCCGACCTCGTCGCCACCACGCGCGGCGTCCCAGAGCGATCGCCGGCGCCAGCCATGCCCGCCGAGGCGGCGGTAACTTAGATCAGCCTGTAGTCCCGTTGCGCCGAGCCATGTCTCATAGACTGACAATCGCAGAGAGGCGGCTTGGCTCAAGTCGGTCCTCCGCTACCACTCCTTTCTGCTTTTATTACAGCGGGGTAGCCCGGCCGCCATTCGCCGGCATGCGAACGGCATCCGTTCCAAAGATAAATCCCGTTATCGCTTCCGCGTTCGTTGAACTCGGCTTGTCGGATATTCGAAAGGCCCTTAGGAAAGCGACAAAGGCCTGAGAATCAGGCCGATTTTTTCAGCTAATCCGGTAGGGCGGCGGGGCACCGCCCTCACCGGCGCTTTGGGGGGTAATGATGACGAATGGTACCAATCGCGCGGCCGCGGCCGCGGCCGCACGCTCGAACTTTGTGAAAATCAGCCTCCTCGGCGGGACCGCGTTGGCGGCGCTGGCCGGCAGCGCCTCGCCCGCGGCGGCCGAGAACGTCTTCATCGATACGAATCAGAGCGTTACGGTCCAGCGCGACAAGGTCGACGGCACCGTCTTCGTGCGCACCAGCGCCGGCGACGAGGACGTCAGGATCGGCCAGATCAACACGCCTTACCCGACCAGCGGGTTCGCGACGGCGCTGGACGTGCGCAACACCGGCCCGGGCAATGCCACGGTCGTGGTCGGCCCGATCACCGGCACCGGCCCCAACAGCGGCGGGCTGCGCGGCATCTACACCGAAGTGACCAGCGGCACGGCGAACGTCACCAGCACCGGCATCCTCAATGGGCGCGGCACCGCCGCCGTCTTCCTGCGCTCGACGACCGGCGCGATCAGCTTCACCGGAGCCGACGTCCGCACCACCGGCACTGGGGCCGCGGGCATCGTGCTCGATTCGACCTCCGGAGCCCTGACGGTCAACAGCGGCGCCGTTTCCACGGTCGAAGGCACCGGCATCGACGCGCGCACGGGCGGGGCGGTGACGGTCACCAGCGGAACGATCAATGCCGGCGGGCCCAACAGCGTCGGAATCATCGCCCAGAGCAGCAACGGCGGCGCCGTGACGGTGAACGCCGATTCGACGACCGCCATCCGCCGCGGGATCTTCACCTCCTTTGCGGGAGGCGTGACCACGATCAACAGCAACTTCGCGACCGCCAGCGGCTCGTCCAGTCCCAACGCCATCATCGGCCAGGGCTCGACCGTGACCCTCAACAGCGGCACCGCGACGCTCACCGGGAACGGCAGCAACGGCACCGCCATCTTCGTGCAGTCCGGCGCCGGCGGCGCCACCGTCAACTCCGGCATCGCCTCCACCCAGGGCAGCGGCC
>DASVPM010000320.1:0-4280 GCA_036382815.1 Allosphingosinicella sp. | reverse complement strand
GGGCGGGGTGCAGGGGCTGAACGCGGTGATTCGGGTAACCGGGCGGGGCCAGCGGCCCGAAATCGCCTTTACGAGCACTCCCGCGCTGCCGCAGGACGAGCTGCTCAGCCGGCTGCTGTTCGGCACGTCGATCACCAACCTCTCGGCGCCGGAGGCGCTGCAGCTCGCCACGGCGGTCGCCTCGCTCAACAACAGCGGCGGCGGCCTTGATCCGATCAACGCGGTCCGGGCGGCTACCGGGCTCGACCGGCTCCGTATCGTCCCCGCCGACATCACCACCGGCCAGGGCACCGCCATCGCCGCCGGCAAGTATCTCGGCCGACGTGTCTATGTCGAAGTCGTTACAGACGCCCGCGGCTATTCGGCGACGCTGGTGGAATATCAGATCACCCGCTGGCTTTCGCTGCTGTCCAGCATCTCGACCATCGGGCGCGAGAGCGTGAACGTCCGGGTGTCGAAGGATTATTGACGCCGCCGGCCTCCGTCATTGCGAGGAGCAAAGCGACGAAGCAATCCACCGGGCGGATGCCCTTCACTGGATTGCTTCGCTTCGCTCGCAATGACGGCGAACCGAATTGATCCAGGTTTACAACTCCCCGGACCCGCAGGCAGCAATTCGTTAACGTGCCGAGTTTAAAGTGCTTCACAGCCTCAACTTGGGGATGGGGATCTTGAATGTCCTCGGACGACGATAACGGCTTCGACGGCGGCCGGCGGGCGGAACGGCTTCCGCTCGACGCCGAGGCCCGGCTCCGGCCGAACAGCTGGAGCAGCCTTCAGATAAGGATGCTGGACCTCTCCGCCTCGGGCTTCCGCGCGGAATGCGAAGCCAGGGTTGCGCGCGGCAGCAGCGTTTCGCTCGACATTCCCGGGATCGGGGCCGTCGAGGCGCAGGTCGAGTGGCAGCGCGACGGTCAGTTCGGAGCGCGGTTCTTCGCGCCGATCGAACTCGCCGATTGTCAGTGGGCCTTCCCCGAGCGGCATCAGATGCTCGCCCGCCTGCTCGTCGAACGGGCGGCGGCGAAGCGCGCGGGCCGCGGCAGCGCGGAGGGCCAGATAAGGCGTAGGATCCTGTCGGCCCTGCCGATGCGGAAAGGGTGTGCTTCGGGGTGAGGGAAGGCCGACAAGCGGTTTCTTAACTCCGGCTGTTTAGACTTCCCCCGGCGGATCCGGGGGAGCCGACGGTTCATTTATCGGGACGCGACACGCGATGCGCAAAGGGCGGTTCGCCGGTTTGAGCGACAGGGGCCAGGAGCCCGTCACTCCGCCGGAGCTCGCGGAGCTGCTGCTGTTCGATTTCACCCCCGCCGCCGGCGAAGACGACGACCGCACCGCCCGCGAGCGGGCCCATAGCCTCCAGCTCTCGCTGCCGCTTCTGGCCGGCTCCCATCTGCTGTGGAGCGCGGTGGTGATCGGCGGGCTGGCTGCCTCGGGCGCCGTTTCCGGCCTTGCCGGTCTGGCCGCCCTGTTCCTCGCGATCCTCCTGCTCGACGGCTCGCTCTGGGTCGCTCTGAAGCGCCTCAAGCTTCGGCCCTATCAGGCGATGCGCCTCACCGCCCTGCACGGGGCGGCGACAGCCGGCCTCTGGCTCGTCTCGGCTCTCCTCGTGGCCCCGGCGGCCCAGACCCTGCTCGTCAAGGCGGCGCTTGTCGCCGGCGCCGGGTCCGCCATCGCGGTCTTCTTCGCCGTACCGCTGCTGATGATCCTGGCCCTCGCCACCACCTTCATGGTCGCCGCGGTCATGCCCAGCGAAGAACCGGTAGCGGCGATCGGCGGCGCCTTCAGCCTCTTCCTTCTCTCCCTGGGGCTCTCACGCGCGCGGCAGCTTCTCCACGGCGCCCGCCGGCGCCTATCCCTCGAATGGCAGGCGGAGAAGGCGCGCCGCTTCGTCGCGGACTTCGAAGCGAGCGGCCGCGGATGGTTCTGGGAGACCAACGCCGACGGCGCCCTGACCTATGTCTCCGAGCCGCTCGCGGCCCATCTCGATCTGACCGCCGCGGAACTGATCGGCCGCCGCTTCGAAGACGTTCTGCTGCTCGATTCCGGGGACGGCGACGACGACAGCCGGCGGACGCTCGGCTTCCATCTCTCCGCGCGCTTCCCGTTCGCCGACGCGGTGGTTCGGGCGCCGGTCGGCGAGGACGTCTGGTGGGCGCTCTCCGGAAGCCCCAATTTCGACGGTTACGGCCGCTTCCTCGGCTTCCGCGGCCTCGGCAGCGATTTGAGCGAGCAGCGCCGAAGCGAGGCCGAAGCGAGCAAGCTGGCGCGCTACGACAGCCTGACCAATCTTCCCAACCGGGCGATGATGCGCTCGATGCTGGACCAGGCGCTCGCCAACGCCGACGCGCGCCGCCGCGGCTGCGCACTGATGATCATCGATCTCGACCGCTTCAAGCAGGTCAACGACACGCTCGGCCACCCGGTCGGCGACAAGCTTCTCAGGAAGGTGGCCGGACGCCTCACCCAAGTGCTCGGCGACAACGGGCAGGTCGGCCGGCTCGGCGGCGACGAGTTCGAGGCGATCCTGCCGGGGATCGAGGAAGAAGGCCGGCTTTCCGAATTGGCCGGGCGCCTGATCGACGAGGTCTCGCGCCCCTACAAGATCGAGGGTCACGAGATCCGGATCGGCACGTCGGTCGGAATCGCGGTCGCGGTGCCCGGCAAGACCCTGGCGGAAGGCCTGATCAAGGACGCCGACGTCGCGCTTTATGCGGCGAAGGCGGACGGACGCGGCACCTTCCGCTTCTTCGCTCAGGAGATGCACGCCCTCGCCACCGAGCGGCAGATTTTGGAGAAGGACCTGCGCGAAGCCCTGGTCAACGACCAGCTGGCGCTCGTCTACCAGCCGATCGTCGATTCGGTGTCGGAAGAGGTGGTGGCGTTCGAGGCCCTGCTGCGCTGGCACCATCCCGCGCGGGGGCTGCTTGCGCCGGCTCTGATCATCCCGCTCGCCGAAGAGAGCGGACTGATGCCGAGGATCGGCGATTGGGTGCTGAGGACGGCCTGTGCCGAAGCGGCCAAATGGCCGCGCCACATCAGGATCGCGGTCAACCTCTCCCCGGTCCAGTTCGCCGACCCGGCGCTGGCCGCCACCGTCACCGGCACGCTCGCCGCCTCACGCCTCGATCCGGAGCGGCTCGAGCTGGAGATCAACGAGGCGGTGTTTCTCGCCGACCGCAAGGTCACCGAGGCGACCCTCACCCGGCTCAGAAGCCTGGGAGTCCGGCTGGCCCTCGATAATTTCGGCACCGGCCATTCGGGCCTCGGCCATTTGCGCGACGCCCCGCTCGACAAGATCAAGATCGACCAGAGCTTCGTTCGCGGCGCCGCCGACCCAGGCAGCCGCAACGGGGCGATCGTCCGGGCGATCGTCGTCCTCGCCGAGAGCCTCGGCATGGACACGACGGCGGAGGGTGTCGAGACGATCGAGGAGCTGTCGCTGATCCGCCGGCTCGGCTGCTCGCAGGTGCAGGGCTTCATCTTCGCCAAGCCGATGGCGGCCCAGGAGGCGCTTGCGCTCGCCACCGAGAGCCGGCCGACCGCCGAGGTCGTCGGCTTCAGCCGGCCGCCCCGCCACCGGCTGATCCGCAACGGCCGACTGCTCTGGGAGGGCCGGACCCTGCCCGTGCGGCTGCGCAACATTTCCGCCGGCGGAGCGATGATCGAGTGCGACAACCAGCTCGAGCCGGGCACGCCGGTCGAACTCGACCTGGCCGAGGCCGGAACGCTGCCCGCGGAGGTGCGCTGGTGCCAGCAAGGTCAGGTCGGCCTTCACTTCGGGGAGGAATTCTCGCTCGGCAAGCTCGCCCGCGCCCGGCGCAAAAGCGGCCCTCCCCCAATGGTGACGCCGCAATATCTCCAACCGCGCGCCGAATTGTCCGGCCCTGCCGAGCCCGCCCCGGGCGCGAGGAGCCGAGCGCGGCGCTGAAGACGCGCGCGATGCTATTTCGTCGGCCGGACGAAGGTCTCCGGCGGGAGAGGAACGTCCAGCACCCGGAGCGTGTAGCCCTTGACCTTACCCAGCAGCAGGCCGCCGCCCTCCTCGGGCGGCTCGAGCAGAACCAGCCCTTCCAGCGCCCGATCGACCCGCAATGTCGCCCGCTTGCCGTCCCAGGCGAGGATCGCCAGCTTCGCGTCGCCCACTTCGATCGTCACGGGCAGGCGCGTGGGATCGACCTCGACCACCGGCTGAAGCGGAAGCGTCGCTCCGAATCCGACCTGGAAGGCCCGGGCGCGGAACAGGAGCAGGTTGCGCGCTTCGTCATGCTCATATTGGAGCT
>DASVPM010000319.1:0-1817 GCA_036382815.1 Allosphingosinicella sp. | reverse complement strand
CGAAGTCTATCGCAATGCCGGCGACGATCCGGCGGCGGCGCTGGAGGCGCTCGCCGACGCGCTTTCGCTGAGGGCGGCCGACGATGAAGCGGACGGCCGTCTGACCGGAGCGCTCTCCGCCTTCCCCAAGCCCGAGCGCCGCGCCCTGATCCTCTCTTATCTCGGTTTTCCCTTCTACGACATCGCCACCCTGCCCCTCCTCCAGGGCGAGGGGCTCGATGAATATGACGAGGTCAAGGTCGACCGGATCTCGCCCGAGGACGCGACGGCGATCCGCAGCGGGGGTTGCGGCGCCACCTTGAAGGGCATTCAGTTCAACAGCTTCGGAGCCTTTTTCAGCCGCGCCTATCGCGAGAACGACTATCTGTGGGGCCGGCTTCACGGCGCCGAACGACTGATCGACATCACCGTCTCGACCCTCCCCGAAGGGTTGCGCCTGCCCGAAGGGCTGGTGGACCGGCTGAAGCGGGAGGCCTTCCGGGCGATCCTCGCCGAGGAACGGTCTCGGCTGAAGGAGGTCCAGCCCCTGTTCGAAGCAATCGAACGGGAGCTGGGGTGACCAATCCTCCCCGCGATTCCGCGGGGAGGGGGACCGCGCGAAGCGCGGTGGAGGGGTTCTTCGGCGTCTGGAAAGAACCCCTCCACCATGCTTCGCATGGTCTCCCTCCCCGGCAAAAGCCGGGGAGGATTTAGAGAACCGCTTGCCGCCTCGCACTCGGGGCCATAGACCTACACCCAACCCCGGAGGGCTCGAATGCAGTTCCTGAAAACCCTCTTCTGGATCGCTCTGACCGTGGTCCTCGTCCTCTTCGCAAAGGCGAACTGGAACGCCGTGACGCTGAAGCTGTGGGGCGGGCTCGAGGCGGACGTGAAGCTTCCCGTCCTCGTCCTCGCCGCCTTCCTTGTCGGTTTCCTTCCGACCTTCATCATCTACCGGGCGCGGCTGTGGAGCCTGAGGCGCCGGCTCGAGCCCGCCGAGCGTCAGGTCAGCGTCGCCCCCGCCCGGCCGGCCCCGGCGCCGGCGCCGGTCGCCGTCGACAATGGCGAGGGGGAGCGGGTCGCCACGGACAGCAAGGTCTGGCCGACCGCATGAGAAGCCCGATCTTCGTCGCGATCGACACGCCGGACCTCGAACGGGCCAAGTCGATCGCGACCCGGGTCAGGAACCATGTCGGCGGGATCAAGCTGGGGCTCGAATTCTTCTGCGCCAACGGCCGCCACGGAGTGCGCGAGATGGCGGAGCTCCAACTTCCGATCTTCCTCGACCTCAAGCTTCACGACATCCCCAACACCGTCGGCAAGGCAATCCAGGCGCTTCGCCCGCTCGAGCCGGCGGTGCTCACCGTCCACGCTGCGGGCGGACGGGCGATGATGGAGGACGCCAAGGCGGCGGCGCCGAGCGGGACGAAGGTCGTCGCGGTGACCGTCCTGACGAGCCTCGACGGAAGCGACCTCGGCTCGATCGGCCTCGCGTCCGATCCTCACGCCCAGGTCGAGCGCCTGACCGGCCTGGCGCGGGATGCGGGGCTGGACGGGGTCGTCTGCTCCGGCAACGAGGTCGCTGCCGCGAAGAAATTGTGGCCCGAAGGTTTCTTCGTCGTTCCGGGGGTCCGGCTCCAGGACGGCCCGGCCGGCGACCAGAAGAGGGTGATGACTCCGCGGAAGGCGCTCGATGCGGGCGCTTCGATCCTCGTGATCGGCCGGCCGATCACCCAGGCCGAGGATCCCGACGCCGCCGCCCGGGCCATCGAGGCGACCTTATAGCGTCGCCCCAGCGGAGGCTCGGGCCCGAGCGGGTGAAAGATACAGGTGATTTT
>DASVPM010000318.1:0-2825 GCA_036382815.1 Allosphingosinicella sp. | reverse complement strand
CGAGAGCCCCTCCACCATGCTCCGCATGGCCCCCCACCCCCGCAAATGCAGGGGAGGAATCAAGAAGGGCGGCAATCCCCATTCCCAGCTGCAGCAGCGAAAGCGCCGCCGCCAGCCACAAAGCCGCAAGCCCCAGTTCGGCGATCATTTCAGGCTCTCGCTCTTATGCTCGCCTTTTTTGGGATCGAGCCGGGGCGGCATGTAATTTTCGTCATGCTTGGCCAGGATGTCGTCCGCCACGAAGAGGCCGCCGGCCTGAAACCGGCCTTCGGCGACCACTCCGCTATTCTCCTTGAAGAGATCCGGGACGATCCCCTTGAACCGGACCGGGATGACATGCGGCGTCTCGTCCGTGACGATGAAATTGATCGTGACCCCGTCCGCCGCGCGCCGCAGCGAGCCCGGCTGCACCATGCCGCCGATCCTCACCGCGCGTCCGACGGGAGGGCCTTCGCGGGCGACGTCCCCCGGAGTGTAGAAATAGGCAGCCTGCTCCTTCAGCGCGGACATTGCGAGAAGCACCGCGCCGAGCATTGCGGCCACCGCGACCGCAAGCAGGACCAGACGCTGGTTCTTCGCCTTCACCGCTCGTCCTTCAAGGCGTCCACCGCGCGCTCGGCCTGGCGCATGGCGGCGAAGGTCCACCCGGTGAGTCCGAGCGTTCCGACGAGGGCGACGCCGTAAGCGCCGAGGATGAACGGCCAGTGGGTCATGCCGCCATCCGGCGCAGCCGAGCCTCGACCTTCTGCCGAGCCAGAGCGGTCCTCATCCGCATGAGAACGATCGCTCCGAACAGGAACGTGAAGCCGGCGGCGGAGACGAACAGGGGCCAGAGCATCGAGCCGTCGATGCTGGAGCGCGTCAGGCCGATGCTCTGCCCCTGGTGAAGGGTTCGCCACCACAAGACCGAATAATGGATGACCGGCAGGTTGATCGCGCCGACCAGGCCGAAGATGGCGGAGAGGCGCCCCTCCCCTCCCCGCTCGCGTTCGGCATCGGCGAGACCGATGAAGCCGATGTAGAGGAACAGCAGGACGAGCATCGACGTCATCCGCCCGTCCCACTCCCACCAGGTGCCCCAGGCGGGCCGTCCCCAAAGCGAGCCGGTGGCAAGGCAGATGAAGGTGAAGACCGCCCCGGGAAGCGCCAGCGAACGCGCGGCGACGGCCGCGAGCGGGTGTCGCCAGACCATCTGCATCAGGCTGGCAACGGCGATTCCCGCCCAGCCGGCCATTCCGAGCCAGGCCGCCGGGACATGGATGTAGATTATGCGCACAGTGTCGCCCTGGAGATAATCGGGAGGCGCGACGAACAGGCCCCAGATCAGCCCCGCGGCGATCAGCAACGCCCCTCCCCAGCCGAACCAGCCGGTAAGAGGCCGCGCCAAGCGCAGGAAACGTGCCGGATTCGCGAAAATATGCATTTGCCCGGGGCGTATGTAGCCGAGCGCGGCGCGAGCCGTCACCCCTCCCGTCATCCTGAACTTGTTTCACGATCCGGCTTTCCACACACGGGGAGGCGGAGAACTGGATGCTGAAACAAGTTCAGCATGACGAGGTCCTCCTCTATTCGCAGCGAATGTCCACCGAGCGCCCCCAGCAGAACCGGCTGGCCGGAATCGGCCTGCGCGTCGCGGCGGCGACCTGCTTCGCATTCATGGCCATGCTGGTGAAGCTCGGTCACGAAGCCGGGGTCGAGGTCGTCGAGCTGGCATTCTATCGCTTCGCCTTCGGGCTGCCTCCCCTGCTCTTGTGGATCGCGGCCAGCGGCAACTTCGCAGCTTGGCGGACCCGGCGGCCCCTGGCGCATGCGTGGCGCGCAGCGGCCGGACTGACGACCTTGGTGCTCAGCTTCAGCGCCCTCACGCTGCTGCCGCTGGCCGAAACGACGACGATCGGCTTCGCGGCGCCGCTCTTCTCGGTCGCCTTGTCGGCGCTGCTGCTGGGCGAGCCGGTCGGACGCCACCGCTGGACCGCAGTCATCCTGGGCTTCGTGGGAGTGCTCGTGGTGATGCGGCCGGAGGGCCGGCACCTGCCTCCGGTCGGGCTCGTGCTGGCGGGCCTCGCCGCCTTCGGCGCGGGGATCGTGACCATCACCATCCGCCAGGTCGGAAAGACGGAAGGTACTCAGACGACGGTCCTGTGGTTCAGCCTCCTGTCCATGGCGGCCACGGGGGCGCTCATGCCCTTCGTCGGGCGGGCGCACGAAGGCGGCACCTGGCTGCTCCTGTTCGCCCTTGGCACGGTCGGCGGCTTCAGTCAGATCTGTCTCACCGCGTCGCTTCGCTACGCGCCCGTGCCCGCCGTGGTGCCGTTCGACTATAGCCAGTTGCTTTGGGCGGTGCTGCTCGGCTGGCTGGTCTTCGCCGACAGGCCCGCCTCCACCACCTGGCTCGGCGCCGCGATCATCATCGCAAGCGGGCTCTACACGCTCTATCGGGAGCACAGGCTGGGGCGCGAGGCTGCTCGGGAGCCCGCGGCGCTTTAGCCTGTTC
Source organism: Allosphingosinicella sp. (assembly GCA_036382815.1). Lineage (GTDB taxonomy): Bacteria > Pseudomonadota > Alphaproteobacteria > Sphingomonadales > Sphingomonadaceae > Allosphingosinicella. The sequence continues at coordinate 331 of DASVPM010000318.1, read as the reverse complement.
CCCGGCGAAGGCCGGGGCCCAGTTGTTCCCGTCTTCGATTCTGGGCCCCGGCCTTCGCCGGAGAGCTAGAGTCTGTCCTGATGACATTGAAGCCCATGTTCCCCGGCGAAGGCCGGGGTCCAGCAGCACCACCGGAAGGACTGGATCCCGGCCTTCGCCGGGAAGCGATTCAGCCTCATCAGGACCGACTCTAGTGTCCCGATTCTGAAGTTGACGGCCTCAAGTTCGACTCAGTTTTGACAGACAGCCCTGCTTCGAGGAGGGCTGGGTCATGGGTCGAGAGCTACCGGCATTGGAGTTGGACGAGGCTGAGCGGTTGGAGCTGGGTTCG
>DASVPM010000317.1:0-1535 GCA_036382815.1 Allosphingosinicella sp. | reverse complement strand
CCTGCCAGAAATTGTAGATCCGGCCGCCGAGGAACCGGCCGAAGGGGATGCGGTCCTTCGCCTGGGCGATCGCGAGCGCCTCCTCATAATAGGCCTGGTAGCGCGGATCCGCCTCGAGCACCGCCTGGGTCCTGGCGTTCTGGGCATTGACCCATTCCATCGCCCGCGGGCTGGAAACCTCCTCGAGCCAGAGATAGGGATCGTCGGCGCTCGTCTGGCCGTGCGCGGCGGCGGCGAGGGCGGCTCCGGCGAGCCCGGCGGCGAGGATCGTGGTCTTGATCACGTTCATGAACGTCCTTCCCAGGAAAGGGGCGCTGTGTCAGTCGCTTAGGCGCTATGTCAAGCGCCGGCGCCGAAACATCTTGGCTTGGCGGGCCAAGGCTCTAGGCTGCGAGAAAAAGGGAAGAAGCGATATGCGACGCCTGCCGATCCTGCTTGCCGCGGCCCTGATTGCCGCCCCCGCCGCAGCAAAGCCCCGAGGCGACACGGCGGAGCAGAGAGTGGAGCGCGTCCTCGCCGCCACGCCCGTCATCGACGGCCATAACGATCTCCCGTGGGAGATTCGCGACGCGTACGACTTCTGGCGCAAGCCGCTCGACCTCGAGGGCGATACTTCGCGGATCGAGCCCCGGCTGCAGACCGATCTTCCGCGGATGAGGAAAGGCGGGATGGGCGCGCAATTCTGGTCGGTCTGGATCCCGGCCGAGCTCAAGGGGGACGAGGCGATCAGGGTCACGCTCGAGCAGATCGACATCGTCCACCGGATGGTCGAGCGCTATCCCGGGCGGCTCGAGATGGCGTCGACGGCCGCCGATATCCGACGGATCGAGAAAGCAGGGAAGATCGCTTCGCTGATCGGGGTCGAGGGCGGCCACCAGATCGGCAACTCGCCGGCTGCGCTTCGCCAGTTCCACGCGCTGGGCGCACGCTACATGACCCTCACCCACTCGAAGAATAACGACTGGGCGGATTCGGCGACCGACGATCCGGCCCATGACGGACTGACGCCATTCGGAAAAGCGATCGTCCGCGAGATGAACCGGCTCGGCATGATCGTCGATCTGAGCCACGTTTCGCCCAAGACGATGCACGACGCCCTCACCGTCACGCGGGCGCCGGTCATCTTCTCCCATTCCAGCGCCCGCGCGCTGATGGACCATGCCCGCAATGTCCCCGACGACGTCCTGAAGCGGCTCCCGCCCAATGGCGGAGTGGTGATGGTGAACTTCTTTCCCGGCTTCCTCTCGACCGCCTATCGCGAGCGCGCCGCGGCCCGCGACGCCGAGGATGCGCGGCTGAAGAACCTCTATTCGGGGCAGCCGGAGCGGCGCAAGGCGGCTCTGGACGCCTGGGATTCGGGGCATCCCGAGGTCGAGGTCCCGCTGACGGTGGTCGCCGACCATATCGAGCATGTCAGGCGCATCGCCGGGGTGAATCATGTCGGCATCGGCAGCGATTTCGACGGCATCAGCGGCACCGCGCCGAAGGGGCTGGAGGGGGTCGAGACCTATCCGGCTCTGCTTGCCGAGCTCGCG
>DASVPM010000316.1:0-3840 GCA_036382815.1 Allosphingosinicella sp. | reverse complement strand
CCTCCCTGCAAGGGAGGGGGTAGGGGGTGGGTAGGGTGCTCGCGATACGGGTGGGTTCGGGCAAACGGTTGCCGTGTCGCCAGGCTCATACCCACCCCCGACCCCTCCCTTGCAGGGAGGGGAGCCTGCCCGCGAGCCACTCCATCCCCTCATCCTTCCCTGTGATAGGGGTGGTTGGCAAGGATGGAGATGGCGCGCCAGAGCTGCTCGGCCAGCATCGCGCGGGCAAGAAGGTGCGGCCAGGTCGCCCGGCCGAAGGAGAGGAGAAGATCGGCGGAGGCGCGCTCCCCGTCCGAGAAGCCGTCCGCGCCGCCGATCAGGAAGCGGGCCTCCCGACGGCCCTCGTCGCGCCAGCGTTCGAGGCGTTTCGCGAGCTCCATTGAACCCAGCGTCTCGCCTTTCTCGTCGAGCAGGATGGTGACGGAATTATCGGCGGGCGCGGGGAGCTGGCCGCCGCTTTCGGGGAGTTCGGTGATCCTGGCCGGCCACGAGACGCGCTTCAGATAGCGTTCGACCAGCTCCGCCTCGGGGCTTCGGCCGATCTTGCCGCGGGCGACGATGTGGAGCTTCATCTACCCGTCATTGCGAGGAGCGAAGCGACGAAGCAATCCAGTGGGCGCAGGCGCATCGCTGGATTGCTTCGCTTCGCTCGCAATGACGGGTCTAACCTGCCGCTGTCGCCGGTGCCGGGGCCACTCCCGAATCCCCTTCGAACGCCCACATGCGCTCCAGATTGTAGAAGCTTCGGACCTCGGGCCGGAAGATATGGACGATGACGTCGTCGGCGTCGATCAGGACCCAGTCCGCGACCGGAAGTCCCTCGACGCGGATGTTGCGGCCGAGCTCCCGTTTGATCCGCTCGCCGAGCTTCTGGGCCATCGAGGCGACCTGACGGGTCGAACGGCCCGAGGCGATCACCATGTGATCGGCGATGGCGGACTTGCCCGCCAGGGGGATGGAGACGACGTCCTGGGCCTGATCGTCATCAAGCGACCGGAGCACGAGGCTGTGCAGGGCTTCGATCTTCTCATGTTCTCCGCCCGTGGGCGGAGCCGGTGCGTTAGCGGGCAAACGGCCTCCTCAAGTCACGAGCCGCCGCGTTACGCCGTCGCGCAGGGCCCGGGGGTTGAACGAATAAGCTTCCGATTGGTGCCAGTTGGGATCGGCGGCACGAATGCCTGTGGCGGAGGTCGGATCGAGCGGCAATCTCAGGAACACGAGCGCCGGCGTTCTCCACTCCGTCCAGTGCCGAGCCTGGTCCGCGGGTTGGACGAAGCGCCGCAGCCAGCCCATCGCGCGAGCCGCGTGGGCGGCGCCATCATATCCCGGACGCGAAACGACCGCAATCGGAACCGTGCGGGCGATCTTGCGCCAGTGGCGCCAGAGGTGGAACTGGGCGAGATTGTCTTCTCCCATCAGCCAGATGAACCGGCGGTCGGGATAAAGCGGAGCCAAAGCGGCGAGGGTGTCGACGGTGTAACGGGTGCCGAGCTCGGCCTCGACCGCGGTGGCGCGGATCGGCAGTCCGCGGGCGAGCCGGCGCGCCGAGGCGAGCCGCGCCGGCAGGGGCGCCATGCCTTCGGCCGGCTTCAGCGGGTTGCCGGGGGAGACCATCCACCACAGCTCGTCGAGCCCGAGCGCGCGGATCGCCGCGGCGCTCACCCGGCGGTGGCCGCGATGGGCGGGGTTGAACGAGCCGCCGAGGAGGCCGGTTGGGGTCACGTCTCCTTCGATAGCATGGCCCGGCCGCTTGCCAAGCGCTTGTGCCTCGTGCTGTTCTGCGGCGCTGTGGCCGCCGACGACAAAAACAGAGTTCTGCCGGAGCAGGACGTCCGCGAATTCATTCGCGAGACTTTCGGCTGCACCGACGAGATCGCCGGCTATATCTTCGTCCGGGGCGCGGTACGCGCCCACCCGCCCCACGCGACCATCATCCGCCAGGGCGAGCCGGCCGCCGCCGCCTATCTGCTCACCCAGGGCCGGGCGCACGCCTTGCTGTACAGCGTCGAGGGGCAGGTCGTCCTGCTCTGCGAATATCGTCCGGGCGACCTGTTCGGAGCGCTCGGCGAGCTCGATCCGGCGCCCGAAGAGGCTGAGATCGTGGCGGTCGAGGCGGCCCGAAGCTTCATCCTCAAGAGCCGCGACCTGGTCGCCCTGGCGGAGGCCTATGGAGCGATCGGCCTCGCTTTGTCGAGGCTGCTGCTGCGCCAGCTGAGGCGGGCGACTTCGCGCATCTACGAGCGCGCGGCGGTGTCGGCGGTGGGGCGGGTCCATGCCGAGATCCTTCGCCTGGCGCGGGCCTCGCCGGGGCTCGTGATCCGGCCGGCGCCGGTGCTCTCGGAGCTTGCGGTGCGGGTCTCGACCACCCGCGAGACCGCGTCGCGGGCGGTCAGCGCGCTCGAGCGCCGCGGCTTCATCCGCCGCGACGCGGGCTCACTGACCGTCGTCGCCCCCCAGCGGCTGGAAGAGCTGATCATATGATTTGAGCGCGTAGAGCCCGACCGGCGGCCCCTCGTCGGGCGGATCGAGCTCCCCGATATATTCGCTGGCCGGGCGGCGGGGCCCCGCGGCGGCGAGCGCGGCGGCGAAGTCGTCGGTTACGACGGCGGTGCCCGGCGGGGCGGAGGCGAGCGCCGCGGCGGCGGCGGCGGTGGCGGAGGGGGCGAGGCGGAGGGTGTTCGCGAAGGGGTCGCGGAAGGTCGGAGCGGGGCCGTATTGCCCGCCGATCCGAAGGGCTTCAGGCGCCGCTCTAAGAAGGCGTATCGCGGCCTCAGCCGCCTCGCCGGGCCCTGGCCAGGCCAGCATTAGCCGGTCCTCGGTGACATAAGGCGGAAGGGCGGGCGCAGACAGGCCGGAGATCCAGCCGTGAAGTCCCGTCAGCACCGGCCCGAAGGCAGAACCGGCGGCGACTCCGACGGCTATCACGGCGAGCGGCTCCGGCCCGGCCTCGGTGGCGGACGGTCCGTCCCTAGTCTCGCGCGGCGCCGTCAGGATCCGCTGACACCAGCCGCCGGCCGCCCAAATCTCGCGCGAGCGTCCCGAGGTGCCGTTCGCCCCCTCCCGGCAATCGAGGACGAGCAGCTGCACCGCCGAGCTCTCCAGCCTCCGCCCGTTCATCAGGGCCGCGCCCATGGCCACTTCGTCGGCAAGGCCGATCATGGCGCCGTCGGGCCGGGCTCCGAGCGGCCGAACCGGGCGAACGGTTTCGGCCCGCTCCAGCACCGAGTCGAAGCGCTTGCGCCAGGCCTTTCCGAACGGATCGACCGAGACGGCGGCGAAGGGCTCGGCGCCGCCCGGCAGGATGGCGTGAAGCTCGGCCCCACGTTCCAGAAGAGCCTCGGCGATGATGATGTCGGCCCCGGCGGCGAGAGCCCCGTAGCCGAAGCCGATATTCTCCGCCTCCAGCACCTGAGCGATCTTCTCGTCGAGATGCTCGCGGCGGAAGACCTCGGGGTCGAACGACATATGGCCGCCGAAGTGGAGGGAGCGCGGCGGGCGGTGGGCGTCGAGCCAGGCAGAGTCGCGGTTCTGGGCGGCGAGAATGAGCGCGAACTGGCGCAGTGTGGAGGCGTGGTCCTCCCAGGCGCGGGGAGCGAGGGCGATGGCCTCGGCGAAGGCGGCGCGGGCTTCCTCATGGCGGTCGAGGAGGAGCAGGGCCTCGGCGCGGGTGGCGGCGCGCCAATAGGGAGTCTCAGGCTCGTCGGAATGACCCTCCAGGAACTTGAGGACGGCGGCACCTTGCAGCGCCGACTGGGCAGGATCGCCGGCGAGCAGCTGAAGCGAAGCCGCATTGATCAGCGCGTAGCTGGAAGAGTTCAGGAGAGCCGCTTGACTGTAAGC
>DASVPM010000315.1:0-7662 GCA_036382815.1 Allosphingosinicella sp. | reverse complement strand
CGCCGTTCGACTCGATCGAGGACGTCTGGCGCCGCTCAGGCGTGCCCGTGGCGGCGCTCGAGAAGCTCGCCGACGCCGACGCCTTCGCCTCACTCGGCCTCGACCGTCGCCAGGCTTTGTGGCGGGTGCGCGGGCTCGGCGAGGCGCCCTTGCCCCTGTTCGCCGCCGCCGACGCCCTCGGCGCCGAGCCCGAAGTGGCTCTGGCCCCGCTCACCGGCGGCCGCGAGGTGGTCGAGGATTACCGCACCGTCCAGCTGTCGCTTCGGGCCCATCCGCTCGCCTTCCTCCGCGAGTCGCTGGGTCCGAAGGTGACGACCTGCGCCGGCCTCGGCCGCCTCAAGGACGGCACCCGGGTCGAGGTGGCCGGCCTCGTCCTCATCCGCCAGCGGCCCGGCAAGGGCAACGTCACCTTCATCACGCTGGAGGACGAGACGGGAATAGCCAATATAATCCTCTGGCAGCGCAAGTTCGAGGAACAGCGCCGGGTCGTGATGTCGGCGGCGATGATCGCGGTGAAGGGACAGATGCAGAAGGAAGGCGAGGTCATCCACGTCGTCGCCGACCGCCTCGAGGACCTGACGCCTTTACTTCACCAGGTCGGAGCGATGGATTTTCCCCACCGCTACGCGCCGGCGGACGGCGGCAAGGGCGTCCCGCCCGACCCGCGCAAGGCGAAGGCCGCCGGCGTGATCAAGGTCAAGTCGAGGGATTTCCATTGATAAATCCTCCTCGGCATTTGCGGGGGAGGGGGACCGCGCGAAGCGCGGTGGAGGGGTTCTTTCGGACTCCGAAGGGCTCCTCCACCATGCTTCGCATGGTCCCCCTCCCCGGGAACCCGGGCGAGGACTTGGTCGCGTCAGAACTTCTGCTGGCGCTCGTAGAGACTCTTGTAATGCTGGATCCGGGTCACCCTGAGGCCCGGCATTCCGGAGCGGTCGACCGCGCGCTGCCACGAGGCGAACTCCTCGAGGCTGAGCGTATAGCGAGCGCAGGCCTCGTCGACGCTGAGCAGGCCGCCATTGACCGCGGCGACCACCTCGGCCTTGCGGCGCACCACCCAGCGGGTCGTCGAGGGCGGCGGCAGCGAATCGAGAGTCAGCGGCTCCCCCAACGGGCCGATGACCTGGGCCGGACGCTGAGGCGCCCGCTCGATCGTATCATATTCAAGGACGTTCACGGACATTTTATCTCCTGCCTCCCGTCACCCGGCCTTAGCGGCCGGCTTTGAAGGAAGGCTGAAACCCCAAGGTAAACGCGGCGGTCATTTCAGTTGACGGCTTCTTGCCGGGCATAAGCCGGGTTGAAGCAGCCGCGCTGCGTCGTCACCGCCTCCCGCCAGGCGGGGCCGGCGAGGAGGATCTCGGCGATCGGATCGGCGAGGCTCGCCGCCGGAGTCGAAACCGCCCGGGCGCCCGCCGCCGGCCCCGAGTCGCGCTGAGCGCGCAAGGTCGCGACGAGCATCCCGAAATCCAGGCGGGCGGGCGCTCGGCTCGCAAACCTCTGCTCGGCACGACGGAAGAAGCTCAAATCCATGGCCGACCTTCTAGCGGCGAGGGTCTAAGACGCAGTTAAAGCGGCCTTAGGACGGGCTTTACCGGGGTTAATTCTCCCGTTGCCACGGGCCAGCGGCACGGCCGTGCGAAGGGGTCCCGGCCCTCGCGCGGAAAGTGCGAGGCTGGGCTTTGCGCCTCGCCGCGCCTATGTAGCGCCCGCCATGAACGCCGATTTCCAGCTCGACCGCCCCGCCTCGGAGGCCCGGATCGTCGTCGCCATGTCGGGCGGGGTCGACAGCTCCGTCGTCGCAGCCCTCGCCGCTCGCACCGGGGCCGAGGTGATCGGCATCACCCTCCAGCTCTACGACCATGGCGAGGCGATCGGCCGCTCGAAGACGTGCTGCGCGGGCCGCGACATCTACGACGCGCGCACGGTCGCCGAGCGGCTCGGTATCGCCCATTACGTCTTCGACTACGAGACCCGCTTCAGGGACAGCGTCATCGAGCGCTTCGCCGACGAATATGCCCGGGGGCGGACCCCGATCCCCTGCGTGTCGTGCAACCAGAGCGTCAAGTTCACCGACCTTCTCGCCCTTGCCCGCGACCTCGGCGCCGATTGCCTCGCCACCGGCCATTACGTCCGCCGCCTCACGGGACCCCGGGGCGCCGAGCTTCACCGCGCCGCCGATCCCGCGCGCGACCAGAGCTACTTCCTGTTCGCGACCACCCGCGAGCAGCTCGACTATCTGCGCTTCCCGCTCGGCGGCCTGCCCAAGCCGGCGGTGCGCGAAATCGCCCGCGAGCTAGGGCTGATTGTTGCCGACAAGCCCGACAGCCAGGACATTTGCTTCGTGCCTGACGGCGATTATGCCTCGGTCGTGAAGAAGGTGCGGCCGGAGGCGGGGCAGCCGGGCGAGATCGTCGATCTCGAAGGGCGGCGGCTCGGCGAGCATCGGGGCCTCATCCATTTCACGGTCGGCCAGCGCCGCGGCCTCGAGATAGGGGGCCAGGCCGAGCCGCTCTACGTCGTCCGCCTCGAGCCCGATGCGCGGCGGGTGGTCGTCGGGCCGAAGACGGCGCTGGCGGTGCGCGCTGCACGGCTCTCGGGCCTCAACTGGCTCGGCGAGGACCAGGACGAGGGGCTTGCCGCCAAGGTGCGCTCGATGGCCCGGCCCGCGGCCGCGTCGTTCGACGGCGAGTCGATCCATTTCGAGGCGCCGGAATATGGAGTCGCTCCCGGCCAGGCGGCGGTGATCTACGAAGGGTCGCGCGTGCTCGGCGGCGGCTGGATTGAGGAGACTGTGCCTTTCCGGGCGGAGATCCTCGCCGCCGCATAAAGAACGGTTCCGACGACGACCAGGGCGGCGAGCACACCCCACAGCACCGCAGGTGGATAATTGGGATTGGTGTTGCGGATCGCGGCCCAGAGGCAGACGGCGAGGCCTGCGGCCATCATCGCCCACACCAAAATTGTCGGCCGCTCGTGCTTGGGCAGCGACGCGATGCAGATCGAGTAGACGATCAGGCGAGCAAGCGTGCTCGCCGCGGCCAGGACCGCGAAGCTGCCGCTTACGGCAAGGAGAGCGATCAGCGCGCCCATGAACATGATCGAGTTGACCGGCGTCGCATAGCGCAAGCTGACTCGGCCGAACCAGCCCGGGAGCAGCCCGTCCCTGCCCATCGCGTAGGTCGTGCGGGTCGTGCCGGTGACTCCGCCGCTCACGTTTCCGAGGATCGAGCAGACGGCGACGATCGTCAGCGCCACGCCGCCGGCGGGGCCGAACAAAGCCGTTCCGAAGGCAAGCAGCGGCGCCTCCTTCCCCTCCCCCGGCTCCATCACCGCGACGAAGGCGAGCTGGATGACGAAGTACAGGGCTGCGGTCGACACTATCGTGGCGACCAGGGCACGCGGGATGGTCCGTTGCGGGTTGGCCGTTTCGCCGGCGGGGACTACGCTGTTCTCGAAGCCGACGAAGGCATAAAGAATGAGAAGCGCCGCCTGCTCGAGCTGGGTGAACGGCGGCGGTCCCCCGACGGGATCGATTGAGCCTCCGGCGACGACCAGTCCGGCCAGTGCCACAAGGAGAAGAGGCGCCGCTTTCAGCAAGGTGAGCGCGTCGAGCAGGCGCACCGCGCGTTTCACGCCGACCGCATTAACCGCGACGACCCCGGCGACCACGGCGAGGATCGCGGCGCCGCGGGGGAGTGGATCCGCCAGCGGTGGCCAGAACTTAGCAAGGTAGCCGACAAGGACAGTCAGGTTGGCGGCCAACGCAGCGGCCCGTGCAACGTAATAGAGCCAGCCGGCCTGGAACGACGCGGCCGGGCCGAAGACGGCGGCATAGACGACAGGGCCGCCGGAAACTCGGTGATGGGCGGCAACTCGGGCGAAGGGCAGAGCGACGACCAGGACCAGCAGTCCGAAAAGCGGGAAGAGGAATGGGCTGAAGGCGCCGAACTTCTCGTACAACGTGCCCGGCAGTGCGAAGATGCCGGCGCCGACGACTCCGTTGAACGACAGGAAGGCCGAGCCGAGGAAGCCGATGTCGCGGCGGAGGGGTTCGTCCCTGGTGGCGGTCACGCTTCTCCCTTCCGATGGATAAGGCCCGGTTCTGGCCGCACCGCCCCTGCCCGGCAAGGACTTAGTATTCGGTGGCAGGCCCTGTTCGGAATGGGCGCTATTACCCGGATCGGTCCGGTCCGCTAACATTAATCAGCGCGGTTCTGCTGTCCGCCGTCCGCTCCCCTGTGGTAGGAAGCGCCTGGGGACAGGGGGAAAGTTGCGTAGGCTCGTCACCATAGATCTGCCGCGGCGGCTGTCGCGTCGTCTGCCGCGCCCGGTGACGGAGCTCGCCGTCGGCGTGGGAGTCACCGCCTTCTTCGTCGGCATCAGGCTGGCCATCACACCCGTTTTGGGGGCCGTGGCGCCCTTTTCCCTGGGAACCATCGCCGTCGTGATCGCGGCCCTGATCGGCGGCTGGCGCAGCGGGCTCGTGTCGATGGTGCTCGGAACCGGGCTTATCTGGTTCCTCATCCTGCCGCCCCAGGGCAGCTTCGCGCTGCAGGACACGGCGATCGCCCTCTCCCTCGCCGCCGGCACCTTCACCGAGGGCGTGATCCTTCTCGCTTTGGGCCTCTACGAGCGCGAGGTCCGGGCCGGGGAGCTGGAACGGGTCCGGCGTATCAACTTTCTCGGCCATGCCCTCCGGGAAATGGATCATCGCACGAAGAACAACTTCCAGATCGTCACCAGCCTGTTGACCCTCCAGGGGAGCCGCTCGGCCAATGAGGAGGTGAAGACGGCATTGGGCGAGGCGGCGGAGCGTCTGAAGGCCGTTGCCGCCGTCTACGATGCTCTGGCGCCGAGCAGTCAGGGACTCGCCTCGGTGCGGCTTCAGGACCAGCTCCAGGAAATATGCGACCAGATCAGGCGAGGCATCATGCCCGAGGGAATCACCCTCTCGACCGAGCTCGAGCCGATCCTGGTGCCGCACGAAAGCGCGGTGGCGATCGGGATCATCGTCAACGAGCTCGTCACCAACGCCTGCAAGCATGCCTTCGGCGACGATGGCGGCGCGATCCGGGTCAGGGCGTGGCGCGACGGCAAGGCTGCCGTCATAGAGGTGGCGGATGACGGCAAGGGTTTCGTCGCCGGAGCGGCAAAGCCGGGACTGGGAAGCCGCCTGGTGACGGCCTTCCTCCAGCGGTTGAAGGCGAGGAGCGACGTCCAGTCATCGCCCGAAGGCACCGTCCACCGGGTCCGGGTCCCGCTCGCCTAGTGCCGGTACGGAGCGCCGGCATCCTGCTCTATCGGCGCGACCCGGACGGCGTTCGGCTGCTTCTCGTCCATCCCGGCGGTCCCTACTGGCGCGGGAAGGACGAGGGGGCCTGGATGATCCCGAAGGGACTGATCGAGCCCGGCGAGGCGCCGGTGGCGGCTGCGCTTCGCGAGTATGAGGAGGAACTGGGCGCGAAGCCCGAGGGGGAGCCGCGGCCGCTGTGCGAGGTCCGGCAGTCGGGCGGCAAATGGGTTGAGGCCTTCGCGCTGGAGGGCGATTTCGACCCGGCCGGCCTCAGGAGCAATGAATTCACCATTGAATATCCGCCGAAGAGCGGCAGCTTCCGGGCCTTTCCGGAAGTGGACGAAGCGCGCTGGTTCACGACGGCGGAGGCGCGGGAGAGGATATTGAAGAGCCAGGCGCCGATAATCGACGCACTGGAGAAACTCCTCATCCCGGACGTGATCCGGGATCCATGACCATAGGGGAGCGAGGCTTCGCACGTCCGTGTTCCTGGAGTCCGGCCTTCGCCGGGATCACGACGAGATGCTCAGCACGCCCTCGATCACGGTCACGCACCGGCCGCCGAGGATCGCCCGGTCCCCCTCGCGCCGGCATTCGACCCGCCCGCCGCGGCGGCTGGCCTGGAAGGCCGTGAAGCTCTCCCGGCCGAAGCGCTCGGCCCAGAAAGGCGTAAGGGCGGCATGGGCCGACCCGGTGACCGGGTCCTCGTCGACTCCCCAGGCGGGGACGAAGACCCGGCTGACGACGTCGGGGTCGCCGCCGGCCGGGGCGGTGGCGATGACCATATAATCGATCTCGGCGAGCCGCTTCATGTCCGGCCTGAGAGCCCGGACGGCCGATTCGTCTGCCAGGAGCAGGATGGCGACTCCCTCCGACCCTTCGTAGCTCAGGTACAGCTCCGGGGCGGCGGACTCGCTCGCGCCGTCATGAGTGATGATGTCGATAAGACTCGCGCCGTTGCGGGCGGCGACGGCGCTTTTCTGCTCCTCGGTGGCGAGCCGGCAGCGGGTCTGCGGCAGATCGAGCCGGTAGCCGGAGCCGTCGCGGCCGACGGCGAGGATTCCCGCCTGGCGGGTTCGGAAGCGCAGCCGGTCGCGGTCCCCCAGCAGGACGTGGCCGCTGGCGAGGGTGGCATGGCCGCACAAGGCGACTTCGACCGTCGGAGTGAACCAGCGCAGCTCGTAATCGGCCTCGCCGTCCGCCGCCGGCACCGTGAATGCGGTCTCGGACAGGTTGTTCTCCTCGGCGATCGCCTGCAGCGTCTCGTCCGGAAGCCACTCCTCCAGCGGCACGACGGCGGCCGGATTTCCGGTGAAGGGCCGGTCGGCGAAGGCGTCGACCTGGAAGAGACGCAGTTCAGGCATCGGGGCTGTCCTTGGAATCGGCTGTAAGATCGGTTTCGGCGAGCTTGTTGCCGGGCTGGTCGACCTGGCCTTCGGGATCGATGTGGATGAGGATCTCGACTCCGGGAAACTCCGCCTCGAGCTTGTGCTCGACCTCGTCCATCACCCGGTGCGCCCCGGCGACGCTCATCTCCGGATCGACCCAGACGTGGAACTGGACGAAGTCGCGGGCCCCGCTGGTTCGCGTCCGGAGGTCGTGGAGGCCCTTCAGGGCCGGGTGGCGGGCGGCGACCTCGACGAAGCGGCGGCGTTTCTCCTCGGGCCATTCGCGGTCCATCAGCTGGTCGACCGCCCGGCTCGAAGCGCGCCAGGCGCCCCACAGCAGCCACAAGGCTATGAGGGTCCCGAACAGGGGGTCGGCGCCGGTCAGGCCCAGATACTGGTCGAGCACGAGGGCCGCGATCACCGCCAGGTTGAGCAGCAGGTCGCTCTGGTAATGGACGTGGTCGGTTTCGATCGCGACCGACCGGGTTCGGGCGATGATCCGGCGCTGGTAGGCGAGCAGGGCCAGGGTGGCCAGGATGGCGAGGACCGAAACCCCGATTCCATATTCCGCGTGGGAGGCCGCTTCGCCCCCGATCAGCCGGTCGATGGCGCGCCAGCCGATGCCGAGCGCCGAGAAGGCGATGATCCCGACCTGGGCCAGCGCCGCAAGCGCCTCCGCCTTGCCGTGCCCGAAGCGGTGATCGAAGTCGGCGGGCGCCGCGGCGATCCGGACCCCGTAATGCGTGATCAGCGAGGCGAGCAGGTCGAGGCCGGTATCGGCGAGCGAGCCGAGCATCGCCACGGAGCCGGTCGCCCAGGCCGCATAGCCCTTGAGCAGAAGCAGAAAGAGGGCAACGCCCACGCTGGCCAGCGCCGCCCGGGTCGTCAGCGACCCATGCGTCTCGTGCGCGGGATGGCCTCCGATCACGGGTAGAGGAGCCCCTCGCTCCACCCCTCGCGGGCGCGGACGAAAAGACG
>DASVPM010000314.1:0-53941 GCA_036382815.1 Allosphingosinicella sp. | reverse complement strand
GGCGTCGACGGCGACCCCGTAGCGGCGCTGGAGACGGGCGAGGGCGACCTTCAGATGCTCGTCGCTGATGCCCTTGAGGCGTGTCTCGTGAAGCGCCTCGTCCTGCTCCCAATCGAGCGAAGGGTCCTCCTCGACGAGCTTGTGGAGCGCGGTCGAGAGCCGGACGTCGTCCTTGCGGTCGCTGGTGGCGATTGCCAGCGCGTAATTGGAGGCGGGAAGGGCCAGCTCGGGCGCCTTTCCGCCGGCGCCGAGCCACTCGCCGGCGTTGACGCCCTCGGCCTTGGCGATTGCGACGACGTCGCCGACGGCGGCCTTGCCGAGCTTCGAGGGCTTCTCGCCCTGCATCGCGAACAGGGTGCCGACCCGCACCGTCTCGCCGCCGCTGCTCTTCAGCTCCGTGCCTTCGCTGAGCGGCCCGCCATAGACCCGGGCGAGCGCGAGGCGACCCATGTTGCCGCCGTGCGAGACCTTGAAGACGAAGGCGCAGCCGCCCTTGGCGCCGAGCCGCCCGGCCGCGGCCTCGGGGGCCGGAGCATCGTGGCGCAGCGCCTTCATCAGCCGGCGGACCCCGAAGCCGTTCAGGGCCGATCCGAACAGCACCGGAACGACGAGATTCTCCTTCGTCTCGCGGGCGATGTCGGCGAAGATCGTCGCCTGGTCGGGAGCCTCGTCCATCAGCAGCTGCTCGAGCAGCGCGTCGTCATGGTCGGCGAGCTGCTCGAGCATGTGGAACCGGTCGCCTTTCTCGCGGTCGGCGAGGTCGGCGGGGATGTCGATCTGCTCGGAGGGCTTGCCCGGCCGGTATTTGAAGGCGCGCTCGAGGGCGAGGTCGACGAAGCCGGTGACCTTTTCGCCCTCTCGAATGGGGATCTGGCGGGCGACGAGAGGCGACGAGCTCATCGGCTGCAGCGCCTCGAGCAGGTCGCGGATGCCGCCCCGGGCCTGGTCGATCTTGTTGACGAAGATGAGGTGGGGGACGCCGAGCGCCTCGAGCTGCCTCAAGGCCGGCTCGGCGAGGATGGCGCGATCGGTGTCGGGGTCGACGACGACGATCGCGAGATCGGCGGCAGCGACGGCGAGCGCCCCGTCGGCCGAGAAGCCGACCGAGCCGGGCGAATCGACGATGGCGAAGCGGTCGCCGAGGAATTCGAAATTCATCAGATTGATTTCGGTCGAGCCCGCCCGCTGCCGCGCCTCCGGGCTCGAATCGCCGACGCTGGTGCCGGCGTCGACGCTGCCCTGGCGGTCGACCGCCCCGGCGGCGAAGAGCAGGGCCTCGGCGAGGCTGGTCTTTCCCGCCCCGCCCGGTCCAACGAGGGCGATCGTCCTGGTGCCTGTCGATCTGTCGGGCATGCGCGTCTCCTTGCTTCGCCAAGGCGCGACCCGCGTTCAAGCGCGACCGCGCTCAATCCGGTGAGCGTTCCACCCTTTGGCGCCGAATCGCAAGAGGGGTTGAACTCCCCTCCCTGCAAGGGAGGGGCGGGGGGTGGGTAGGCGAGCGAAGCGAGACTTCCTGCCGACTTTCGAGTTTCGCCCGCCTTCGGCGGACCCACCCCAGGCCCCTCCCTTCCAGGGAGGTGGAAGAGAGGGCTGCGACAAAGAGGGTAAACGGACGGAACACCCTCGCTCGATCGTAAGTTTAACCTGCATTGCGAATGTATCCGCTTGTACCGAGGAGCGATGCCATGCCCGTCTCGACCACCCTGCCGGTCATGGCCGGTCTCTCGATCCTCGGCGCGGCGCTCGGAATCACCCTCGGCAATTCGGCCATCGCCGAGATCAATCCCGCTTATTTCAACGAGCCTGAGGACGAGTTCCACGCCGACCTCGTCCCCTATCGGAGCTCGGACTGGGCGCAGGTCCAGCAGGCCGAATATCGCGCCGCCCAGCAGCCGGTGATCGTCGGTGAGCTCGGCCCGGGCTGCGTGCGCTGCGTCGATTATCCGGTCGCATACGTGCCGAGGCACGATCCGGCGGTCGATCTCTATTCCGACGGTGAGTTGCTCAGGGCGCCCGAGCCGACCGTGGTGACGGTCGCGGCGGCAGCGCCGGCCGACCCGGATCGCGAGCGGATCCAGCTTTACGCCAGCTACCCGGTGAGCAGCGACGAAAAACCGGTCCAGGTCGCCGACGCGCCGGCCGAGCCGCCCGCCGAGCCGACCGGGCTCTAATCCGTCATCCGGCGAAGGCCGGGACCCCGGGGAGCGAAAAGCACCGCGCCCTTCACCCGCTCCGGCCCCCGGCCTTGGCCGGGCCGACGGATGCTTGCCGCAGCGCAGCATGTGGCTTACCTTGGCGCCATGACCTCCACCAACGACATCCGCCGGTCGTTCCTCGACTATTTCGCTTCCAACGGACACCAGGTCGTGCCGTCCGCGCCGCTGGTGCCGCAGAACGATCCGACGCTGATGTTCGTCAACGCCGGGATGGTGCCGTTCAAGAACGTCTTCACCGGCCTCGAGACCCGGCCTTATTCGAAAGCCACGTCTACCCAGAAATGCGTCCGCGCCGGCGGCAAGCATAACGACCTGGACAATGTCGGCTACACGGCCCGCCACCATACCTTCTTCGAGATGCTGGGGAATTTCTCCTTCGGCGACTATTTCAAGGAAGGCGCGATCGAGCTCGCCTGGTCGTTCATCACCCGCGACCTCGGCTTCGCGAAGGAGCGGCTCTGGGTCACCGTCCACCCCAGCGACGACGAGGCGGCCGGGCTCTGGCGCAAGATCGCCGGCATCTCTCCCGACCGGATCGTCCGCCACCCGGACAATATGTGGTCGATGGGCGACACCGGGCCGTTCGGCCCCAACAGCGAGATCTTCTACGACCAGGGTGACGCCCTGGCCGGCGGTCCTCCCGGCTCCGCCGACGAGGACGGCGATCGCTTCCTGGAATTCTGGAACCTCGTGTTCATGCAGTTCGAGCGCTTCCCCGACGGCACCACGATCGAGCTTCCCAAGCCCTCGGTCGACACCGGCGCCGGGCTCGAGCGGGTCGCCGCACTGCTGCAGGGCGTGCACTCGAATTACGAGACCGACACGTTCAGGACGCTGATCGCGGCCTCCAGCGCGCTCACGCGTGACGCCGGGAGCGCCGACGCCCAGGCGAGCCACCGGATCATCGCCGACCATCTCCGGGCGTCCGGCTTCCTGATCGCGGATGGAGTGCTTCCGGCCAATGAGGGCAGGGGCTATGTGCTTCGCCGCATCATGCGCCGGGCGATGCGCCACGCCCATCTGCTCGGAAGCAGCGAACCGCTGATGCACCGCCTGGTGCCGTCCCTCGTTTCCGAGATGGGCGCCGCTTATCCCGAGCTGGTCCGCGCGCAGCCGCTGATCGAGGAGACGTTGAAGCTCGAGGAGACCCGGTTCCGCCAGACGCTCGCCAACGGCCTCAGGCTGCTCGACGAGGCGACGGGAACGATGAGCCCCGGCGGCACGCTGCCCGGCGCGGTCGCCTTCAAGCTCTACGATACGTTCGGTTTCCCCTACGACCTCACCGAGGATGCGCTTCGCGCCCAGGGCTTCGGAGTCGACCGGGCCGGCTTCGACGCCGCAATGGGCGAGCAGAAGGCGCAGGCGCGCGCCGCCTGGAAGGGATCCGGGCAGAAGGCGTCGGAGGACGTCTGGTTCGACATTGCCGAGGAGCACGGCTCGACCGAGTTCACCGGCTATGCCGGGCACGAGGGCGAAGGCGTGGTCGTCGCTCTCGTGAAGGACGGGGTCCGGGTCGAGCGCGCGCAGTCGGGCGACAAGGTCGCCATCCTGACCAACCAGACGCCCTTTTACGGCGAGAGCGGCGGGCAGATGGGCGACACCGGAAGGGTCGCCGGCGACAAGGGCCTCGAGGCCGAGGTCGAGGACACGTCGAAGCCCCTGGGACGGCTTCACGCCCACCATGCCGTCGTCAAGGCCGGCGAGGTCGCCGTCGGCGACGCCGTCCACCTTGTCGTCGATGCCGAGCGGCGCGGCCGGGTGCGCGCCAACCACAGCGCCACGCATCTGCTCCACGCCGCCCTCCGCCACCGGCTCGGCGGCCACGTCACCCAGAAGGGCAGCCTGGTGGCGCCCGACCGCTTCCGCTTCGATTTCTCGCATCCCAGGGCGCTGACCGCCGAGGACATCGCCGCGGTCGAGGAAGAAGTGAACCGCCACATCCGCGAGAACGACGCCGTCACCACCCGCCTGATGAGTCCGGACGAGGCCATCGAGGCCGGGGCCATGGCGCTGTTCGGCGAGAAATATGGCGACGAGGTCCGGGTCCTCTCGATGGGCCGGGGCTCCGACGCCAGCTATTCGGTCGAGCTTTGCGGCGGCACCCACGTCAACGCCCTGGGCGACATCCAGCTGTTCAAGATCGTCTCGGAGAGCGCCGTCGCCGCCGGCGTCCGGCGGATCGAGGCGCTGACCGGGGAAGCGGCGCGCCGGTGGCTGACCGACCGCGAGACCCGGCTCAAGGAGGCCGCGGCGTCCCTCAAGGCCTCGCCCGAGGAGGTTCCGGCGCGGATCGCCGCCCTGCTCGACGAGCGCCGCCGCCTCGAGCGCGAGCTCGCCGACGCGAAGAAGGCTCTGGCCCTGGGCGGCGGCTCGAAAGCCGAGGCCCAGGGACCGGAGCAGGTCGGGGCCTATGCCTTCATCGGCCAGGTGCTGGAGGGAATGGATCCTAAGGGCCTGCGCGGTCTGGTCGACGAGGCCAAGCAGCGGGTCGGCTCGGGTGTCGTGGCGTTGGTCGCGGTCAATGACGGCCGCGCCACCGTCGCGGTCGGAGTCACCGACGACCTCACCGCCGCCCGAAGCGCCGTCGAGCTGGTCCGCAAGGCGGTCCAAGCGGTCGGGGGGCAGGGCGGGGGAGGGCGCCCCGACATGGCTCAGGGCGGTGGACCCGACGGATCGAAGGCCGCCGCCGCGCTCGATGCGGTCAGGGCCGCGCTCAGCGAAGAGACGGTCGCCGCCTGAGCGACGCCGAGGCCCTTTCCCGGAAAAATCCTCCCCGCGATTTCGCGGGGAGGGGGACCGCGCGAAGCGCGGTGGAGGGGTACTTCAGACTCGGAAAAGGCCCCTCCACCATGCTTCGCATGGTCCCCCTCCCCTGCGAAATGCAGGGGAGGATTTGAAGGCTTCCGGCGAGTCCGAATGTCGATACAGCCTGGCTCAGCCGGCCGCCCCTTCCGCTTCCCGCGGCTCCAATCCGAACACGCTGCGCCCGCCGTAGCTGTGCGAAAGCCGCCGCTCTTCCGCCATCACCGCCTCGAAGCTCGGCCCGCCGACATGCGCCTCCAGCCGGCGCGCCTGCTCGTCGAGGCGGCGGATGGCGCCCAGCTTCTCGTCCTGCCCCAGCTTCGCCTGCTCGACCGCGGACTTCAGCACCGAGATCGTCCGGTCGTAGATCTTGATCGGCACCGGGAAGGGGTGCCCGTCCTTGCCGCCGTGGGCGAGCGAGAAGCGGGCGGGATCGGCAAAGCGGGACGGGGCGCCGTGGATCACCTCCGCCACCATCGCCAGCGACCGGACGGTCCGGGCGCCCACTCCCGGAACGAGCAGGAGGTCGGCGAAATCCTTCGGCCCGGCCTCGGCCGCGGCGGCGAGGGTACCGTGAAGCCGGCGGAGGACGACGTCGCCGGAGCGGACGTCGTGATGGTCGGGAAGCGAGAGGTGCGGAAGCAACGGTTGGGGACAGGTACCGGTACCTGTCCCCAGTTCCAACGCCGCCGCTTCCCGGGCCAGCCGGTCCGGCCCCAGTTCGGCGAGAAGCTCGAGCTGTGCCTTGCGAGAGGCGTCGGCGCGGCGGTCGGCGAGGTTGAGCACTTCCCCCTGCCGCCGGCCCTCGATCGCGGCGTGCGGGGAATCGACGAAGCTGGTCAGCCCTTCGGACAGCCAATGGTAGCGCCGCGCCGTCCGGCGCTCGCCGTTCATGCCCTGCTGGACCACGGCCCATTTGCCTTCGTCGGTGACGAAGAAGCCGTGCAGATAGAGGTCGAACCCGTCCTGCAGCGCCGCGCTGTCGACCTTGGCGACCAGGCGGCTCGACCGGGCCAGCTCCACGCCGTCGAAACCGGCCGCGTCGCCCGCCGCCGCCAGCTCGCCCGGAGTCGCCCGCGAATGCCGTCCCCGCCCGCCGCAGACCCTTATCCCGAGCTCGCCGGCGCGGGGGTTGAGGCCGCGCTTCAGGGCGCCGACGACGCTGGTGGTGATCCCCGACGAATGCCAGTCCATCCCCATCACCGCCCCGAACGACTGGAACCAGAAAGGATGGGCGAGCCGGGAAAGAAAGGCGTCGCGGCCCTCGTGAAGGATGATCGCCTCGGCCATGACCGTGCCGAGCCGGGTCATCCGCTCGCCCAGCCAGGCCGGGACCCGGCCGCCGTGGAGGGGCAGGTCGGCGGAGCCGGATCGTCTGGCCATCATTTGCTCCACGGAACGGAGAATGAACGCTAGCGGGGTTTCGGCCCCCCGTCACCCGGAACTTGCTTCAGGGTACGGGCCCGGAAAAGTGGCTGATCGACGCGAAATGACGCGATTCGTGGCGATTTCTAACGATTCGTGGCGATCCCGATCGGTTTTAAGCCGAGTCTCTCCCATCGGTTATCCGGCCTGAAAACAATATCTTAGCCGAAAAAGGGTCGCGCAGGGGAAGACGTTTTTGCAAATTCGAGACGCACGCCTCCCTGTTTTGCCTGGAATATCAGTTCGTGATATGTTCCACGTGTAACGCCGCCGCTCTTGGGAATTCGATCACCTTGCCTTCAGCGCATCCCTGAGCCGGCGCCGCTCGAGCTTCGGCTCCTGGTCCATCTCGCCCAGCTCCATGATCTCCTTCCTCAGCTCGGCCCTTTTCTCGTGGATCGAGGCGATGACCGGGCCCATCGCCATTCCGAGGTCGACGAGGACCGCCTCGGACAGCTGAAGCGAGGATTCGAGCGTCTCGGGCACCGCGTCGGTGGCGCCGGCCCGGTAGAGCTCGGCGGCGTGGGCCGCGTCGCGGGCCCGGGCGACGATGGTGAGGCCGGGGCACCAGGCGCGCACCTTCTTGGTCACCCTGACGCTCAGCACCGGATCGTCCATGGTGAGGACGAGCGCGGTGGCGTGGCCGAGGTTGAGCCGGTCCATGAACTCGGCGCGGGCGACGTCGCCGTAGACGATCGGTATCCCGTCCTTGCGGCAGGCGGCGACCGTGTCGATGCTCGAATCGACCGCCACATAGCGCCGGCCGTGGGCGGTGAGCATCTCGGCGACGAGACGGCCGACCCGGCCGAAGCCGATGACGACCACCCGGCTCTTGTCGCCCTCGCCGATCGCGGCGCCTTCGTCCTCCGGCTGGAAGTCGACCCGCCGCGCCGCCAGCTGGCCGAGCTTGGCGAGCAACGGCGTGAGCGTCAGCCCGATGGCGGTGACGATCTGCCAGAAGGCCGCGGTCTCCGCGCTGATCAATTGCGCCGCCGCCGCGGTGGCGAGGACGATCAGCGTCGTCTCGGAGGGCGACGCCATGATCAGCCCGGCCTCGGCGGCGACTGCCCGCCGAGCGCCGTTGAGCCGAAGCAGGAGGCCGGTGACGAGCGCCTTGAGCAGCACAACTCCGACCACGGCGCCGACGATCGCCTCCCAATTGGCGGCGACCAGCCGGACATCGACGCTCATCCCCACCGTGATCAGGAAGATCCCGAGCGCCAGCCCGCGGAAGGGGGCGGTGATGACCTCGACCTCGCTTCGATAGTCGGTCTCGGCGATCAGGATCCCGGCGAGCAGCGCGCCCATCAGCGGGGAGAGGCCGGCCGCGGTGGTGGCGAGGCTCGCGACGATAACGACCAGCAGGCTTGCGGCGAGGAACAGCTCGGGGCTCTTGGTCCGGGCGGCCTGCGCGAACAGCCGCGGCAGGAGCAGCCGGCCGAGCACCAGCATGGCGACGACGACCAGGACTCCGAGCAGCAATGTGTTGACCAGCCCGTCGAATCCGCTCGCCGCGGCGAAGGGCGCCATCGCTCCCAGGAGGAAGATGATCGGGACGATCGCCAGATCCTCGAACAGGAGCATTGCCAGCGCCGACCGGCCGACCGGGCTCGTCGTTCCGACGAGGGGCAGGACGAGCGCAGTCGAGGAGAGCGCGAGGGCGAGGCCGAGGGCGACCGAGCCGCTCAGGCTCTGGCCGAGCATGTTCACCGCGAGGCCGAGGAGAAGGGCGCAGACCAGGAGCTCGGCCGCGCCGACTCCGAAGACCAGCCGCCGCATCGTCCACAGGCGGCGGAAGGAGAGTTCGAGGCCGATGGCGAAGAGGAGGAGGACGATCCCGAATTCGGCGAACGGCTCGACCGCCTCCGGGTTCGAAATCGTGACGTAGTTCAGCCAGGGCGTCCCGCCCGCCATCGCACCGAGCCCCGCGGGGCCGACGAGCAGGCCGACGAGGATGAAGCCGATGACCGGGCTGATCCGGAACCGGGCGAAGGCGGGAATGACCACGCCGGCGGCGCCGAGGATGACGAGCGCGTCGCTGAAGCCGGAAGTCTGGAAGTTGGCGTGCATCTTGCCTTTATGCAGCATTGCGGCCCATTGTCAGCCATGGCCGGGGGGCAGCAACATCTCGTCATCGTCGGCGGCGGCCCCGCGGGGATGGTCGCGGGCCTGCTCTTCGCCCGGGCCGGCGTGCCGGTGACCGTGCTCGAGAAGCATGGCGACTTCCTCCGCGACTTCCGGGGCGACACCGTCCACCCCTCGACCCTGAGGATCTTCTCGGAGCTGGGCCTTCTCGACCGGCTGCTCGAGCGGCCTCACGACAAGGTGCACAGCCTCGGCGCCTGGGTCGGCGATCGCGAGCTCGAGATCGCCGACATGTCGGGCTTCGACCCGCGCTGGAACTTCATCGCGATGATGCCGCAATGGCATTTCCTCGATTTCGTCGCCGACGAAGCCCGCCGCTACCCGCATTTCACCCTCGTGATGGACGCGGAGGCGGTCGGGCTGGTCCGACGGGAGGGCAGGGTGTGCGGAGTCCGCTACCGCTCGGCCGGCGAGGAGCTCGAGCTCGCCGCCTCGCTCGTCATCGCCTCCGACGGCCGCCGCTCGGTGCTTCGCGAGGACGCGCAGCTGCCCCTCCGGTCGTTCGGGGCGCCGATGGACGTGTTCTGGTTCCGCATCCCCAAGGCGTGGGCGGCCGAGAACGAATCGACCGGGGTAATCGTCGCCGGCCGGATCATGGCCCTGATCGACCGCGGCGATTACTGGCAATGCGCCTACGTCTTCGCCAAGGGCACCGCCGACGAGGTGCGGGGCCGCGGTCTCGACCGCTTCCGGGCGGACGTGGCGGCCACCGCCCGGCACATCCCCCTCGACGTCGCCGCCATATCGAGCTGGGACGACGTCAAATTGCTCACCGTGGCGCTGGACCGCCTCGAGCTATGGCACGCCCCGGGGCTGCTCGTCATCGGCGACGCCGCCCACGCCATGTCGCCGATCGGCGGAGTCGGGATCAACGTCGCGGTCCAGGACGCGGTGGCGGCGGCCAACGCGATCGCCGGGCCGATGGCGGCCGGCGCCGACCTCGATCCGCTGCTTTCGAAGGTGCAGGAGCGGCGCCTGCCGGCGGTGCGGCTGATCCAGGGTTTCCAGGACGTCGCGCAGCGGCGGGTGGTGTCGCGCCTGCTGGAGAAGCAGGAAGGGCCTTTGAAGCCTGCCTTCGCTTTGCGACTGTTGAACCGCTTCAAATGGCTCCGTCGATTCCCGGCCGCCTTCATCGGATTCGGCTGGAAAGCCGAGCATGTGCGCTCGCCCGTCGCACGTCATCCCGGCGAAAGCCGGGACCTCGGGGAGACCCGCCGAGACTTTGCGTCCTGAGGTCCCGGCTTTCGCCGGGATGACGAATATTCTCCGCCACCCCGTGCTTACGCGGCCGCCATCGCCTTCTCGAGATTGGCCCGGATCGCCTCGAAGAACTGCTCCGTGGTCATCCAGCTCTGCTCCGGGCCGATCAGGATGGCGAGGTCCTTGGTCATCTGGCCGGATTCGACCGTCTCGATGCAGACCCGCTCGAGAGTCTCGGCGAACCGGGTCACCTCGGGCGTGTCGTCGAACTTGCCGCGGAACTTGAGGCCCCCGGTCCAGGCGAAGATCGAGGCGAGCGGGTTGGTCGAGGTCGCCTTGCCCTGCTGGTGCATACGATAGTGGCGGGTGACGGTGCCGTGCGCCGCCTCGGCCTCGACGATCTTGCCGTCGGGAGTCATCAGGATCGAGGTCATCAGGCCCAGCGAGCCGAAGCCCTGGGCGACCATGTCGGACTGGACGTCGCCGTCGTAATTCTTGCAGGCCCAGACGAACTTGCCGCTCCACTTCAGCGCCGAGGCGACCAGGTCGTCGATCAGTCGATGCTGATATTCGGTGCCGGCTTCGTCGAACTTCGCCTTGAATTCGCTCTCGAAAATCTCCTGGAAGATATCCTTGAAGCGGCCGTCATAGGCCTTGAGGATGGTGTTCTTGGTCGACAGGTAGACCGGCCATTTGCGGCCCAGGCCGTAATTGAAGCAGGCGCGGGCGAAATCGCGGATCGAATCGTCGAGATTGTACATGCCCATGGCGACGCCCGAAGAGGGGAAGTCGAACACCTCGTGCTCGATCTCCTGGCCGTCCTCGCCCGTCCACTTGATGGTGAGCTTGCCGGGGCCGGGGACCTTGAAGTCGGTCGCCTTGTACTGGTCGCCGAAAGCGTGGCGGCCGACGACGATCGGGTCGGTCCAGCCCGGGATCAGCCGGGGGACGTTCTCGATGACGATCGGCTCGCGGAAGACGACCCCGCCGAGGATGTTGCGGATGGTGCCGTTGGGCGATTTCCACATCTTCTTGAGGCCGAACTCCTCGACCCGCGCCTCGTCCGGAGTGATCGTCGCGCATTTGACTCCGACGCCGTGCTTCCTGATCGCCTCGGCCGATTCGACCGTCACGCGGTCGTCGGTCGCGTCGCGATTCTCCATTCCGAGGTCGAAATAGAGCAATTCGACGTCGAGATAGGGGAGGATCAGCCGCTCGCGGATCCACTGCCAGATGATGCGGGTCATCTCGTCCCCGTCCAGCTCGACGACGGGGTTCTTCACCTTGATCTTCGCCATTCGGCTCGCGCTCTCTTTTGGATGTAAAGGTTGCCGGGCGCTGTAGGCGGGGACGGGGCGGGGATCAACCAGAGCGCTTTGCTCCCCGGCGAAGGCCGGGGCCCAGTTTCGCGATCGGTGCCGCTGGGCCCCGGCCTTCGCCGGGGAACACTCGTCGCCCGCGGTTGTATCCCCGCCCGCCCCCGCCTAAAGGCAGGGCCATGACCTCCCTCGAAAAGCCGGACCTGGTCACGACCAATGTGCGCTACCGGATGCCGAGCGTGCATCCGGAAGGCCGCAAGTTCGTCGTCATCGCCGCTGCCATCACCCTGTTCTTCTGGGTGGTCGTGGAATGGGAGATCGCCGGCTGGCTCTCGGCGGGGATCAGCCTGTGGGTCGCCGCCTTCTTCCGCGATCCGATCCGCACCACGCCCAAGGGCGAGGGGCTGATCGTGGCTCCGGCGGACGGAATGGTGACGATGATCGCGACGGTCCCGGCCCCGGCCGAGCTCGTCGGCGACGACGGCCTTCCGCCCGGCCCGTGCATGCGGGTCTCGATCTTCATGTCGGTGTTCGACGTCCACATCAACCGCTCGCCGATCGCCGGCGAGATCAAGCGGGTCGTCTACATCGCCGGCAAGTTCCTCAACGCCGACCTCGACAAGGCCAGCGACGAGAATGAGCGCAACCACTTCCTGGTCGAGGGCCGCGACGGCCTCAGGATCGGCTTCACTCAGATCGCCGGGCTCGTCGCGAGGCGGATCGTGCCCTGGGTCAAGGCGGGCGACTATGTCGCGGCGGGCCAGCGCGTGGGCCTGATCCGCTTCGGGAGCCGGGTCGACGTCTATCTCCCCGCCGGCACCTCCTCGCAGGTGCTGCTCGGCCAGCGCACCATCGCCGGCGAGACGATCATCGCCCGGGCCGGCGTTTCCGAAGCGCTGGAGGGCGTCGCCCAGTGAACGGGCCGGCGCGCGCGAACCGGCCGCGCCGCGGCATTCCGCTTCGAACGATCGTCCCCAATGCGGTGACGGCCCTGGCCTTGTGCTCAGGCCTGTTCGGGATCCGCTTCGGGATCGGCGGTGAATGGGACAAGGCGGTGGCGGCGGTCGTCATCGCCGCCATCCTCGACGGGCTCGACGGCCGGATCGCGAGGCTGCTCAACGGACAGAGCCGCTTCGGAGCCGAACTCGACTCGCTGTCGGACGTCACCGCGTTCGGAGTCGCCCCGGCGATCATTCTCTACCTGTGGGTGCTGGAGCCCTTGGGGGAGCTCGGGTCCGACCTCGAGCGGTGGAACCGCTACGGCTGGCTTTTCCTGCTGGCCTATGCGGTTTGCGCCGCCCTTCGACTCGCCCGCTTTAACGCGAACATCGACTCCGTCGACCAGCCGCACAAATCGGCGGGTTTCCTGACCGGAGTGCCGGCGCCCGCGGGGGCGGGCCTGGTGCTGCTCCCGGTCTATCTGTGGTCGTGGACGGGCGAGCCGACGTTCCGCGAAGCCTGGCTGGCGGCGCCGTGGGCGGCCCTGGTCGGCTTCCTGATGATCTCGAACCTCGCCACTTTCTCGTGGGGTTCGCTCCGGCTGCGCAGCCATGTCAGGCTTGGCGCTCTCGTCGTCATCGCCCTGGTGTTCGCGGCGCTGATCTCGGCGCCCTTCCCGACGCTGAGCGTCGCGGCCATGCTCTATGCGGTGATGATCCCGCTCAGTATCGCGAGCTACGCGAAGGTTAAAAGGCAGCGGGTTGCCGAGCCGGTCCGGCCGGAGCCACTCTCGCCGAAGGCGTAGCCGCCCCCAGCTCGCCACGCAGCGCGAGCAGGATTTCGGGCCAATGGAGCCGCACCGTCACGTGGATCGCCACCAGGGCGGCGAGCAAGGCGAGGGTGAAGAAGAGCGCGGCAGCCAGGTAAATCACAGCCTTATCCCCTTACTTATCCACAACCGCCCAACGCGCGATGCGGAACTTTGATCCATCTCAGTTCCTTACGGCGCTGAAATAACGTCATGTTCACTGTGTGTTCGATTGTCAAGCGGATAGAACAAATGTGAACTGAGGGCTTAGGTCCGGGCCCCGGCTTCGCGGTCTCCGAGGGCAGGCAGTCGCGTTCGACCGGCATCCCGGCAAAAGCGGAGACCCAAGCAGGAGGGAGCGGGAGGGCTGGGCCCGGCCATCGCCGCGACTTATCGAAGCTGCCGCCGCGCATCCTAAAAGAAAAAGCCCCAGCCCTTGCGGGCCGGGGCTCTGCGGTGTCGGCGGGGAGGGGGGGATGCCGATCACCGCGGGGGGGGGTACAGGCAGAACGTCCTCCCCGCCTTCGGGTTCCGAAAAATTTTGCGTTGCGGGAAAAAGGGCCTGAAAAAACGAAGCGCCCCGGATGCGTGCCGAGGCGCTTCGCCGACAGCTGCCTTTGAAGGCGACTATCTCCCGTCCCCGAGTCTTCCATAACCTATTTAAGCGATTCGGAAAAGCATTCCCGCGGCGGGCGCGGCGACAGGTTCAGGCGGCGCCCGTCGAGCGGTGAGTCGCCGCCACCGGTTTCGACTCCGGGGATTCGCGCTGCCTGAGCCAGATCGACAGGACGACCAGGACGGCGGTCGACAGGAACTCGCTCTGCCAGTTCTGGAAGCTTTCGAACCAGAGCTGCGGATCGGCGAGATAAGCGAGATGGCCGAGGGGCTTGTCGCCGTGCTGAATGGCCTCCGCCGCGGCCGAGGCCGCGCTGTTCCACCAGTGCAGCGCGAAGGAGAGCAGGAAGAGGGTGAACAGCACGAGCCCCAGAGAATGGGCGTAGATCCAGCGCGCCGCAGGGCCGGCGAGAAGGATTCGCGGAGCGCCGGGCTTATGCGCCTGCGCCTCGAGGTCCCGGTCGCGGGGGGGATCGTCGGGATCGCGCGACTCGGCCGAGCCCTTCTGGATGAGCATCGCCGTCAGCACGACATAGGCTGACATCTGCAGGAACTCGCTCTCCCAATTCTCGAACACGGACGAGATGAATTCGGAATCCACCGCATAGGCCGCCAGCGACAGGGTCGCCTGGCCATGGCGGCTCAGCTCCTCCTTCTGGACCATCCAGCCGGAGATCCACTGGCCGACTATGCTGGCCAGGAAGAGCAGCATGAGCGCGATCGTCAGGCCGTTGTTTTTGAACAGCTTGGCCATAGGGCTCCTTCCGTTTTCCGGGAGCCTCAATGCCGCGCTTCCGCGCTTTGTTCCGGAGCCGGAAAGACGGCCCGGGCAATTCGGCACGTGATCCCAGGCTGATCCGTCATGCGGAACTTGCTTGGGCATCCAGGGCGGACGCGCCTCGGGAGTAGAAGACCGGACCCTGAACAGGTCGGGGTGACGGATGGCCACGCAGCCGCGACCTCACGCCTCGTCGGTGAACCGCTTGACCTTGACCGGCAGCTTCTTGCCCTTCGTCCGGCGCGACGGAATCTGGATCGGGTTGCGCTTCTTCCACTGCGCCCAGGTCATCGGGCCGTCAGGCGTATCGATCAGATCGTCGTCCAGCGACATGGGCGCGCTCCACAATCAGGGCGGCCCGGTTATCGCCGAATCGGCTTGTGGCCGCCATCCCCAATCCGGCTTTAGCGCCGGCGCCTGACTTCCCGCTTCCAGTCGAGCTCGGAGGGCATCGGCAGGCTGGTGTCGGTGGCCTCGTCGTCGACCAGCTCGAGCTCCGGGTCGCGCACCTTGAGGCCGCGCCGGTGGAGGCACATGATGCACAGGCAGCGCCGGCGAACCTCGCGAAGCGAATCCACCCACCCTTTCCGGTGGAACAGCCACCACAAAGCGTGGCTGCTGAACACGCTGCCGTGGCCGCATTGGCCGCAGGTCAGCCGGACCGAACGGTTCCGCACCGCGGCGTCGAACAGATCGCGTAGCGGATAGACAGTGGGAAGGTCGGCCATGCAGAACAAATAGCGAACATAGAGCCGGCGGGGAAGCCTGTGCGGTCCCCGGTCCGGCTTGAGCCCGCCCGGGCGCGGGGGTAGAGGCTGCTCCGGCATCATGGGCTGAGGATATGGGACCTACCGAACCGAGAAGCGTCTGGAATGTCGCCGCCGAGCTCGGCGAGGGGCCGGTCTGGGTCGAGCGCGACCGAGCGCTGTGGTTCACCGACATCAAGAAGCGCGAGATCCACCGGTTCGATCCCGCGACGGCCGAGCGGCGGACCTGGAGCGCGCCCGAGCAGGTCGGATTCGTTCTCCCGGCCGAGGGGGGCGGCTTCGTCGCCGGGCTGATGAGCGGCCTCCACCGTTTCGACGAATTGACCGGCCGCTTCACCCTGATCGCCGAGATCGAGCCCGAGCGGCCGGGCAACCGGCTCAACGACGGGGTCGTGGATCCCGCCGGACGGCTCTGGTTCGGGACGATGGACAATGGCGAAAGCGCGAAGACGGGCGCCTTCTACCGCTTCGAGCGAGGGCTCGTCGCTCCGACCGGCCTCGAGGGGATCGCGATCACCAACGGCCCGGCCTTGTCGCCGGACGGCCGGATCCTCTACTTCGTCGACACGCTCGCGGGCACGATCGACTGCGCCGATGTCGGTGAGGACGGCGAGTTGGGTCCGCCCCGCCCGTTCGCGCGGATCGATCCGGGTGAGGGCCACCCCGACGGTCCGACCGTCGACAGCGAGGGCTGCGTCTGGATCAGCCTCTACGCCGGCTGGGAGGCGCGCCGCTATTCGCCGGCCGGCGAGCTGCTCGATCGAGTCCGCTTCCCCGTCGCCAACATCACCAAGATAGCCTTTGGAGGCGACGACCTGCGGACTGTCTACGCGACCACCGCGCGCCAGCTTCTCGTCCCCACGGAAATCGAGCGCCAGCCGCAGGCCGGCGACCTGTTCGAGTTCCGGGTCGCGGTGCCCGGCCTGCGGTGCCCGCTGGTAGGCCTTTCGAAAAGATAGAATCGGTCCCCGGGATTCCAAGAAAAACCAGAAGTCCGGCGATGCCGATTCCGCGGCTTGTCCTGTCCAAAACGGCAACGATCTTCGCTTGACGGGCTCATGTTGTTGGCGGATGTTCGGCGCTTGTGAGTTGAGGGGCGCTCACGCGGGCAGCGGAGTTCCGGTAACTCACTTGCACAATGGGGGAGGGGGCCGTGAGCGTCAGGAAAACCGCGTTTCGTGGGGCCGCGCTGGCGGCGATCGCGCTCGCTGTGGCGAGCTGCGACGACGACGATGCCGTGAAGGATGAGGCGGCCGAGGCCGGAATCGACGAGGCCAAGCTGGTCCATGCCAGCGTCACCGGCGCCGCCGACGATTATTTCCGGGAAATGGACGGCGGAATCGAGCTGACCCCCGCCGAACGGGCCGGACGGATCATGTGGCTGGTCTGGTCGGGCGGCAACGATCATTTCTGGGATGGAATGGTCAAGCCGACCTTCGGGACCTTCGATCTCCTCAAGATCGTCGCGGCCCCGCCGGGAACCGGCAACGGACGGCCCAATCGCTGGAAGAATCTCGGAGTCGTCAACGAGCCCTGCTTCCGCGCCGCCGGGGCGCCGGATCCCAGACGCTACGGATTGTGGCTCGACGTCCGCGACCCGTCCTGCCCGCCCGATCCGTTCGCGGACGAGAAACGCTTCCCGGGAGTCAAGTTCAACGCCCGGGGCAAGACCGTCCCGGTCGGCTCCTATTACGGCTATCCGACCGGGATCGTCGGGCTTCGGCTCTTTCCCAACCCCGCCTTCGACGAGAAAGCGGCGAAGCATTGGGGCGACGGCTCGCGTTATTACAGCGATCCCAAATTCTACAACGACAAGGATCTGGTGCGGCCGTTCCGGGTCGGAATGTCCTGCGCTTTCTGCCACGTCGGACCGAGCCCGGTGAACCCGCCGGCCGATCCGGAGGCTCCGGCCTGGTCAAACCTCAGCTCGACGGTCGGCGCGCAATATCTCTGGATGGACCGGATCTTCTACTGGGACTGGGAGAAGAATCCGCGAAGCTTCCTGTACGAATGGCTGCACACCTTCCAGCCCGGGACGATGGACACGTCGCTCGTCTCGACCGACAACATCAACAATCCGCGCACGATGAACGCGATCTACGACCTGCCGGCGCGGCTCGATATGGGCTATCGGATCGGCCAGGAGACGCTGACCGGCGGCGCCCTCGACAACATGCAGTTCAACGCGGTCAGCAAGGACCCCATGCTGACGCGCCTCTACGAGGGCAAAGGCGCCGTCCGCACTCCGCGGGTGCTGAAGGACGGATCGGATTCGGTCGGGGCGCTCGGGGCGCTCAACCGCGTCTATCTCAATATCGGCCTCTATAGCGAAGAGTGGTTGCGGCATTTCAATCCGGTGATCGGCGGCAAGACCGTGTCGCCGATCCGGATCGCCGACGCCCGCGCCAGGTCGCCTTACTGGCAGGCCACCGAGAAGGGCACTCCGGCGACGGCGCTCTTCTTCCTCAAGGCGGGCCGCCCCGACCGGCTGGCCGCGGCACCGGGCGGCGCTGCCTATCTGAGCGCACCGCCGGCCACCCTGGCGCGCGGCCGGCAGGTCTTCGCCGACAATTGCGCGCGCTGCCATTCCAGCAAGGGCCCGATGCCGCCCAAGGAGGCAAGCCTGGCGGGCGCGTCCGGGCCGGGGTATCTCGGCCGTTTCAAGGCCTGGTGGCGCTGGACCCAGACCCCCGGCTTCAAGGCGGCGATGCGGCAGGAGGTCGAGAAGCCCGACTTCCTGCAGAACAACTATCTCTCCACCGAGGCGCGCATTCCGGTCACTCTGCTGCGCACCAACTTGTGCAGCCCGCTCGCCACCAATGCGATCCGGAACAACATCTGGGACAATTTCTCGTCCGAATCCTATAAGACCCTGCCGAGCGTCGGCTGGTCGAGCTACAACGATCCTTATAATGGCGAGCGCCGGCGCTACCGGATGCCCGCCGGCGGGCGCGGCTATACGCGGCCGCCCTCGCTCATCTCGCTCTGGTCGACCTCGCCCTTCCTGCTCAACAACCGGGTCGGCAAGTTCAACTCGGATCCTTCGGTGTCGGCGCGCGTCGCGTCGTTCGATCTCGCCATCCGCCAGATGCTCTGGCCGCAGACCCGGGACATGGACGCGGTGTTCGGGAACCGGGTCGAGGGCGTGATCGACCGCACCAGCGGCGAGAGCCATGTCTTCATCCCCGAAACCTATTTCCCGATCAGGCCGAAGACCCGGATCGGCAAGGATTTGATCCAGAAGCACCTCGGCCAATGGATAGACAAAGAGAATCACGGGCTTAGCTTCGGCCCGATCCCCAAGGGCACTCCGATCAGCGCTTTGACCAACCTCAATCCGCGCGGCCCGGAAAATGACGACCGCAAGGCTCAGCTCGAGGGCGACGTCCACCAGCTCGAGCGGGTCATCGGCCTGATGAAGGCGATGGGCAGGATATTCATCGGCATCAAGAAGGACCCGCCCGCCGACGAGAAGGCGATGCTGGCGCGCTTCGAAGGCGCCCGGCCGTGGCTTCGGTCGCTCAGCAAGTGCCGCGACTTCGTCGTCAACCGCGGCCATTATTTCGGAACCGACCAGTTCGTGAACCGCGCCGGTCTCACCGAGGACGAGCAATGGTGGATCGGCAACGAAACTCCGCTCGGCAATCCGGACAAGGAAGCGCTGATCGCATTCCTCAAGACCTTCTGATGGAGGACGGATTCGACTGCGACTATATCGTCGTCGGATCGGGGGCAGGGGGCGGCACCGTCGCGGCCCGCCTAGCCGAGGCCGGGATGGACGTCATCCTGATCGAGGCGGGCGGGGATCCGGTCGCGGAGGGCGCCGAACGCTTCCCCTGCGATTACCAGATACCCGCTTTCCATCCAATCGCGTCCGAGAACCCGGCGATGGCCTGGGATTATTTCGTCGAGCATTATGCGGATCGGGCCGAGGCGGATCGCGACTGGAAGCGCTGCAAGGACCGCGGAATCTTCTATCCGCGCGCCGGGACTCTCGGCGGCTGCACCGCGCACAACGCGATGATCTTCATCACTCCGCAGAATTCGGACTGGCGCGGCATCGCCGAGCTCACCGGCGA
Source organism: Allosphingosinicella sp. (assembly GCA_036382815.1). GTDB lineage: Bacteria > Pseudomonadota > Alphaproteobacteria > Sphingomonadales > Sphingomonadaceae > Allosphingosinicella. Next base: position 34,848 of record DASVPM010000314.1, on the reverse strand, counting down.
CGAGGGCTGGGGTCCGGAGGCGATGGCCGCCTACCAGCGCAAGGTCGAGGACTGCCGCCACCGCCCGCTTCGCCGTCTGCTCGCCGGGATGGGCTGGGACGGCAGCGGGCATGGCTGGAGCGGATGGCTCCCGGTCGAAAAGGCGGCGCCCGCCCAGGCTTTCGAGGACGACGCTCTGCGCGAGACGATCGAGAAGGGGGCACTGGCGGCGAGCGAGGCCATTTCAGGCCCGTGGCAGGCGCTCAAGCGGCTCTGGCGCGGCAAGCTCGACCCGAACGATCGCTCGATGAACGGCAAGGCGGGCCTTTGCTATGCACCGCTCGCGACCGACGATCATTGCCGCTTCGGGACCCGCGAGCGCGTCCGCGCCGTCGAGGACAGGACCGGCGGCCGGCTGAAGGTCGAGCTCCACGCCCTCGTCACGCGGCTGCTTTTCGCGGAAGACGGCGGCGCGGCCGGGGTCGAGTATCGCAAGGGGCGCCACCTCTACCGCGCGAGCCCGCTCAGCGCCGACGCGGAGGAAGGCGGCGAGATCGTCTCGATCCGGGCCCGCCGGGAGGTGATTCTCTCCGCTGGAGTGTTCAATACGCCGCAGCTCCTGATGCTCTCCGGGATCGGTCCAAAGGAGGAGCTGAGCGGGCATGACATCCCCGTACGGCAGGCGCTTCCGGTCGGTCGCAACCTCCAGGACCGGTACGAGGTCTGCGTCCTCCATCGGCTCGCCGAGCCCTGGAAATCGCTGGAGCATGCCGATTTTTCCGCCGACGATCCGGTCGGGAAGATGTGGGAGACGAAGCGGCGGGGGATGTACATCTCCAATGGGGCCGCGCTGGCGATGAAGCGCAACTCCCCGGGCTGCGACGGCGACGCCGATCTCTTCATCATGGCCCTGCTCGGCAGTTTCCAGGGCTATTATCCCGGCTATTCGAAAGCGCTTCGCGAGCAAAAGGATGTGCTCAGCTGGGCGATCCTCAAGGCGCGGACCGCCAACCATGCGGGCGCCGTGACCTTGAGGTCCGCGGATCCGCGCGATCCGCCCCGCATCGCGTTCAACTTCTTCGACCGCGAGTGCGATCCGGAGGGCAGGGACCTGAAGGCGGTCGCCGCCGCGGTCTCGATGGTCAGGGAAGCGGCGGCGCCGCTTCGCGAGTCTCACCTGGTGACGGAAGAGATTTGCCCGGGCGGAGACGTCCGGGGCGAGGCGCTCGAGCAATGGGTGCGCGACAATGCCTGGGGCCACCATGCGTCCTGCACCTGCCCGATGGGACCGCGCGAGGGCGGCGGAGTGCTCGACAGCCGGTTGCGGGTTTACGGGGTCCCGCGGCTGAGGGTCGTGGACGCCTCGATCTTCCCGCGCATCCCCGGCTATTTCATCGTCAGCGCCGTCTACATGGCCGCCGAAAAGGCCGCCGACATGATCCTGGAGGACTCGGCGCCGATGAGGGCGGCGGCGGAACAGGCCGAATGAGGCTCAAGGATGGGCGATGACCATCAGCGTGCGCGCCCGCTTGAGGCTGCACTCGAGGCATAAGGCCAGCGTCTCGGGATCGAGCGCCGCGAAGCTTTCGTCGAGCACCGTCAAATGGGCGCGCTGCAGGAGCGCCCGGGCCAGATAGATCCGGCTCCGCTCCCCGTGCGAAAGCTGCCATCCGGTTTCGCCGACATATTGGTTCAATCCGCCCGGCATTCGCTCGACCAGCGGACCGAGCCCAAGCTCCTGGCAAAGCTCCCAGGCCTCCAGGAGATCCGGGGCGGGGGCCGGCCATTGCCGTCCCATCAGCAGGTTGAACGCCATCGAGCCGGAAAGGATGTGATTCTCGTGGAACTGCGGAGCGGAGGTGGCGATGCGGTGCCAGTCGTCGCCCAGGGTGTGGCGGTCGAGCCCGTTGAGAAGCAGCAGTCCCGACTTGGGCGTGCTCAGCCCGGTCAGGAGCCCGGCCAGGGTCGACTTGCCTCCGCCGGAAGCGCCTTCGAGCAGGATCCGGTCGCCATGGGCGATGAGCAGGTCGGAGGATTCGATGACGGTCTCGTTGCTCGAGGGGTAGGCGAAGGTCAGGGCCTGGGCGTCGATCAGCGGCATCTTAATTGCTTCATTCTCGAGCTGCTCGAGCGTGACATAGGTCTTGGACGAGGTCTTGTTGCGGGCGGCGTGGAACATCGGCGCGACCTGCACCCAGGCTACCCAGGCCCGGCCCGCTGCGGACAGGCCGTCGGAAATCCCGGCAAAGGCGCGCTGGGCGAACAGGATCCCGCCCAGGCTGATGGCGATGGCCGTCGACGAAACGCTCAGATCGCCGACGAAAGCGGGCACCAGCCCGATCAGCCCGACGATCACCCAACCCGCCGACACGCCCATCGTCGTCGAGACGGCGGTCCAGTCCATCACGCCTGAAATATGGAGGTAGTTCTGGAGCGCGCTGTCCTCGCCGGCATTGCTTCGCTGGGCGGGCTCCTGGGCAAGGCGCGTTCGGTGGCCGACCATCACCTCGATCAGGTCATGAGTCATATCGAGGCGGGTCATCGTCCACAGGCGAAGCTTGCGGAAGAAATTCAAAGCCAGGGCGACGGCAAGAAAAGTCCACACGCAAAGGAGGGTGAGATGAGTGGTCGGAGCGACGCCCTGACCAAGGATCCAGGCCGCAAACCCCAGGCTCAGGATCGAGCGAAGAAGCGACATGCCGCCATTGAGCGACAGGGATTCGAGCGCCTGGGATTCGACGACCCGGCTCAGCAACTGGCCCACGCCCTGCCGCTTGATGCTGTCCGACGACATGCGCAGAGCGCCGGCCAGAAGCCGTGCCTTGAGAAGCCGGCCGGCGTCCAGCGCCAAGGTCGCCGACCACCAGGCGCCCACGGTTTGCAGGGGAATCATCGTCGCCATCAGGAGGACCCAGGCCAAGAACCAGCCGAGGTCGAAATTTCCGCCCAGCGCGGCCGAGCCTATCAGTACCCAGCTGGCGATCTCGGCAACGTAGCTCACCGCGAAAAGACCGGTCATGGCGGCGATCTTCCGGAACGCGCCGATCCGCGAGAGTTGCTTCCAGAAGCTCGCCGACGGCGCCAGCCGGAGCACCCAGATGGGCTCGATCTGCCACTGGGCGAGCTGGTCGCGAAGCATTGCGGCCCGGACCTGGGTTTCGCGGGCCGGATTGATTCCGGTCGCGCGGATGAGCCGGGTGATCTCCGGAATCAGCGGGCCTTCGCGCGGCCAGCATATCATCCCGCGGAGATGTTCCGGGTCGCAGGAGCGGATCCGCAGGTCCGGGGCCAGCAGCAGCGGCCGGCTGCGCCGCCAGCCGGCCAGCAGGAAGACCCCGGGAGCCCCGTACAACGGGGTCGGGAAGACCGCAGGAACGCCGGAGCGCAGCAGATCGGGCAATTCGGGCACCGGCGTCTGGACCATATTGGCCTCGATCCCGAGATGCTCGGCGGCCCAGTCGAACCAGTCGGAGAGGTTGCGGATGTTGCCGGCCGCGATCGTGGCCGGCACCTTCACCGAATCGGATGCGAGCTTCGGGCGCAGGCCGGCCCGGCGCGAAAGCTCCTCTATCCCTTCGCCGAGCCGGGCAAAGGGCCACAGGAACGGGCGCATCGCGTCCAGCATCCGCGGATCCGGCTTGGCCGCGCCGAGTTCGAGTCCGGCATCCGCCATTAGACGCTCTCGCTGGCCTGCAGGCGCCCGCCGGACAGGGTGAGACGCCGCCAGAAGTCGCCCTCCCACATCGACTCGCCGACCGCTTTCTCGGCGGCGATCAGATCGCGATAGCGGGACTGGCGCGCCATCAGGCTCTGAGGCTCGCCGTCCTCGATGATGCGGCCGTCCTCGACGACCAGGACCCGGTCGAAGGCCATCGTCTCTGCGACGTCGTGGGTTACGCACAGCAGGGTGACGGATTTCCACCACTGACGCGCTTCGGCGAGCAAGGCGCGGCGCTGGGTGCGGTCCGTCCCGCGAAAGGGCTCGTCGAGCAGCGCAAGCCGGGTCGTCGGACTGAGCAGCGCCCGCGCCAGACGCACGCGCTGTCCTTCGCCGCCCGACAACAGGCCTCCGCCCTCGCCGAGCAGCGTTTGAAGCCCTTGCGGCAGCTTCTGGGTCACTCCCCGAAGCCGGGCCGCGGCGATGACGTCGCCGACGGAGAGGGTCGCATCGTCGTCAGAGGCGTAAGTCAGATTATCCAGCAGCGACCGGTTCCAGATCTGGATCGCAGGGTCCACCCAGGCGGTTTCATGACGCAGCGCCTCGATGTCCCGTGCCTGCGCGCGCTGGCCGTCGATCAGGAGATGGCCGGTCGCCAACCGGTGCCAGCCCAGAAGCACTCCGAGCAGCGACGATTTGCCGGCGCCCGACATTCCGACGATGGCGATATGCTCGCCTGGAGCGATCGACAGATCGACCGACTGCAGGATCGTATGCCCCGCCGCCAGCACGCTGCCGCCCTGAAACTCCAGGGCGATGCCTTTGGCCGCCGCTTTCGTGTCCCGGGTCCCGATCTCGGCCAGCTCCGCCGCGCTGAGCTCGAGGTCGTCCGGCGCCGACAGAGGTTCGAGCAGTCGCGACAGGATATTACGCTGGGCCGGATATTGATTGATCAGCCCGGCGATCTGACCGCCGAGCGCCGGCAGCTTGAGCGCCCAAAAAACGAGCAGCAGGTCGGAACCGGTAACTCGCCCCGCGCTGAAGAAATGAGTCAGAAGCAACCACCCGACCAGTGCGGTCGTGATCAGCGTCTGCACTGTCGAAGTCGCCAGGCCGAGGCTGATCAGGCTCCGAAGCGACTTGTACCATTCGACCAGCAGGCTTTCGTGCTGGCCCTGGACGTTGCGCTCGGCGCGGTGCGCGCGCACCGGTGCGAGGCCGAGCATGGCGTCGAGATAGAAGCCGCTAAGCGCTCCGGCGTGGTTGCGCACCCGCAGGTCGCGTTCGTTGAGCAGCTGCTGGGTGGTGAAGGGGAAGACGAGGGCCATCAGAGCGAGCAACCCCGCGAGCAGCCAGCTGCTCGGGGCCAGGATCAGAACGCCGGCGAAGGTGATTGCCAGCTGGATCACCGACTGGATCAGCCGAAGCCCGAGCCCGGGTACCCCGCGCACCGACTGGATGTTGTGGTTGCGGTCGGCCATGTCCGAGATCGGACGGCTGTGGAAATAGCGGTCGTTGAGTCGTGGCAGCTTGGCCAGCAGAGCCATTCGGAGCCGCGCCTCGAGCTTTCGGCCCCACCGCAGGGTCCCGAGCGCGCCCGCATAGTCGATTGCCAGCAGGATCGCGGCGAAGACCAGCAGCCCGATCGCCGCGAACAGCCGCTGGCTCGGCAAAGCGAGCTGTGCCGATATGTCGAAGAGGCCGCGAAACAGCAGCGCCTCGATCGTCGTCGCGCTCACTGCCAAGGCGCCGGCGAGGATCAGCGCGAGCGGCGCGAGCAGGCCGTCCTCGCCCAGCATCTTCCACAAGGCCGTGAGCGGCGGGACCGCCTTTTCAGTGAGCGCGGCCGACAGCTCGCGCGAGAGCGGCCTTCGCTCTTCGTCGGTCTGGACGTCGCTCGACCTGAGGCCGGAAATGCTGAGCGCGATCGCGCCGCCGACCATGAGCGTCCCGTCCGAGTCCGCGGACGGGGGTCGGCCTTCGGCCACCGACCAGAAAGGCTTGGAGATGAGTGTGTCGGTGCGCCCCTGGGCGTGACATTCACCCGCCTCCCGGATCAATGCACGAAGGACGTCCCGAGCTTCGCTGCCGCGCCTGATGCCCTTGCTGCTGATCAGCGACTGGACGAGGCGCGTGGCGGCGTCGAGCGTGGCCAGCGGACGCCAGCCGGGATCGGCGACCGCCTCGGCGACGAGGGCGTCGATCGCCGCGACATCGGCGCCGATGTCGCGGAGGCGCTCCCGAAGCGGATCCTGGAAGTCGCTGCTGGCGGCCCAGGCGCGCCAGACGCCGGTCTCGGCCGCCTGCGTGTGGAGGTGGAGCTCCCTCTGGAACTGGCGAGCCGTGACCCAGCGCCGGCCCACGGCCGGATCCATCACTTGAAGCCAGCGGCCGTGGCGGCGCCACACGACCACGAAATGGAGCGCCGAGCCGCGATTGACGACGACGATCGCCGGAAGCGTCCTGGCGCTGGCGAGCGTGACGTGATCGATCGGCACCAGGGCCTGCTCCGCCAAAAGCCCGAGATCCTTGGCGATCTCCTCGATCGTGTCGATCGAGGTCCCGTCCACGTCGGTCTGGCAGGCCTCGCGCAGGCGCCCGAAGCTGATCGGGACATGATGGCCTTCGAGCAGGCATTTCAGTGCGGCGGGCCCGCAATCCATGCTCGACGTTTGGACGACCTCTACCGCGAACCAGCGGCGCTCCCTGGGCTTGGCCTCGACCTCGCTCATCGGGCGGCGCCGGCCCGGGGCTTCGGCCCCTCCGTCATTCCTCCCGCCGATCTCAGCAGCAGCTTGGCGGGCGATACCGTCTCGACCCTGACTTCGACGCGGCCGGCAAGGCCGTGGCGCAGAACCAGCCCGCGGGTCGCGTCCCTCCTGATCCGGAACTCGGCGCGTAGCGACTGGTCCCTGATCTCGCCGGCGACCCGGACCGCCGTGGCCTCGATGGTCCCGAACTGGACCCAGGGAAATCCTTCGAGCCGGAACCGCGCGGTCTGCCCCGGCCGGATACGGCCGAGCGCGGTGGTCGGGTCGAAGTCGGCGACGATCAGCAGGTCGCCTTGGGGAATGATCGTCGCCAATTTCTGTCCCGGCGCGACGTAGGCGCCGGCGCTGAGCGCCCGCATCTCACCGACGACGCCGGAGACGGGCGCGCGGATCTGGTGATTGGCCACCTCGAGGCGAAGCTGCTCGATCAACTCGCGAGTCGACGCCGCCTCGGCCTGGGTCGCCAGAAGGTCGCGGGTCAGCCTCTCCATCTGGACCCGGGTCTGGTCGGCGGCGACGCTCGCATCGACTCCGAGCCTGGCCAGATCGGCGGCCGAAATATCCCGCTCGGAATCGGCCTTGCGGGCGTCGGCGGCGGCGCGGACCGCGTCGACGGTAGCCGACCCGCCGGTCGCCGCATCGCTCCGGATCCGGGCCGCGCTGTCGTTCGCGAACCTAGACGCCGCATTGGCGCCCTGCAGACGGGCGCTGGCCGCGCGGACGGCGGCCTGCGTGGACCGCTGCTCGTTCGCCATCACCCGGCCGAGATAAGCGATCTCCTTTCTGAGCGACGCGAGCTTCGCGGGATAGAGGGGGAGACGCGCCTGGGCTTCGGCGAGGCGAAGCTGCTGGCGGGTCGAATCCAGCTCGATCAGGACGTCGCCGGCCTGGACCCTCTGTCCGATGACGATCGGCGCCCGGGTGAGGCGCCCGGAAAGCAGGGAGGAGATTTCGCGCGGCGCGCTGCCCACCTGGAGCCGGGCTTGACGGGACACCTCGTAGACGGTGACGTTACCGAACCCGAACCACGCAAGCCAGACGACGAGGGCCAGCCCGGCGAGCGCCAGGGAGATCATGACGATTCGCGGGGAGTCGAGCGCCAGGGATTGGGTCGTCTTGGAAAACTGAATCGTCAACTCGCTCTCCCCGAGCCCCCTTAAGCACCTGATTCCGTTCGGCGCAACGCCGCGGCCCGCTCCCGGAGCAGCGAATTGGAAGACCTTTCACAATCGAAGCACGTCGGCAAGCCCGTCGCCGCGTCGCCGCTTTCGATGTTAGTGAACCGGATTGGTTGAGTTGCCAGAGGGCGCGTAGAACTACCGTCATTATTGGTCCAAAACTGGTACTTTTTCATCAAGAAACCGGTTTCTCCTACAGGCAACTTAGCGTTTCCACGGATACATCCGAAGTGCGAATTAATTCAGCTTGAGTTGGTCCGGTCGGGGCCTATCGTCTCAAGTGTCGGAGCGGATTCAGCCCGCCTGAGTCTCTCCGGCCCAGGGATCGACGGGAGAGCGATTTTTCCCGCTCGTAGCCTCGACGGAGTATTGTCGACGTATGTCTACGCTTTCCAATGAAGCTTCGGCACCGAGTTCCGCAGATACAACGTTTGTTGACGACTCTTCCGATGAGGATGGCATTAGTAACGTTCGCGCGTTGCACCAAGACGACGAACTACTCTTTCCGATGTCGAAAGGCGCGTTCTCCCAATATTGGGAAGACGAGCAGACTCCGCGGGAGCTGCGGGTATACTACCGCGACAAGGAAATCGCCTTCGACGATCCCGCTTTCTATTCTTTCGGCGAGACGCTGATCAAGCAATCGCGTTTCCGGGCCGGCGACGCTCTGCAATGGGGCGACTACGACTGGCCCAAGGTTCGGCAGATGCTCGAGGATCTCATCGAGGCCGAAGTTCTCAAATATGCCGACGAGGTGGGCGACGTTCCGGCCGCCCTGCGCCACGAGGAGCGCGAGACGCTCCTGATGCCCGCGAAGACCGGCGTCGCCAGGACGTGGGACGATTGCGAAGAGATCATGACCCAGATCTCCGGCAGGCCGCTCGAGCTCGGCTATCTGGAGATCGTCGTCCCGGTCTTCCGGGTTGCGCACATGTATCTCGATCAGGACGACCGCCAGGTCGGCGAGGCCAACGTGTTCCCGCCGGCGATGCGACTCGATCGCCCGACCTTGTGGCGGACCTGTACCTATTCGGGGACGCGCTATCAGCCCGATCTTCCGATGAACGTCACCGCGCTCCGGATCATGCGCAATCAGTGGCGCAACATGATGTTGATCATCCGGCGGGTCAGCGACGAATATCGGTCGCGTTTCCCCGAGGTCGACGAGAGCGGCTGGACGGTCGGCCACATCGAGCGGATGACGGTCTGCGTCCTGGCGCTTCCGACCTATCAGGTGATGAAAGTGGAAGGGCGCGTCGAGAACGGCAAGCTTCACCCGGCGCTTTCGTCCGCCTTCCGCCTTACCGACGGCCTCCGCATGCTGATGCATCACATGCTGTTCGTCCCGTTCGGAGAGCCGACCCGGTCAGGCACGACTCCGATGACCGGCTTCGAAGCGCACCAATATGCCGAGCGCAATTATTCGTTCCACACGGCGCAGGGCGTCTGCGCCGGGCCGCCGGCCATGGTCGACGATTTCACCGCCGTCATCCTCGACCGGGCCGACCCCAAGGGCGGCTGGCCCGACAAGATCGATCCCGAGGTTCAGGCCGCCCTCGACGACATCCCCGCGGCGGTCGACTACGGTTTGATGGGCCTGAAGATCTTCGGCTCGGTCTTCTCGCTGTTTCCGACCCAGACGGCCGGTCATGCCCAGTTTAGGGAAATCTTGCTGGCGTGGGACAAGTCAGACTCGCCGAGCCTGGCTAAGATGCGGGAGCGCTGCGAGCGGCTCCACGAACGCATCAAGGATGCAGGCTGGCTCAAATCCGACGCGCTTCGGAAGAGCCGGCTGATCGCCTACAACGAAATGTACCAGAAATGCAGCTTCGGGCTGACGGGCAGCTTCCCGTCCCCGACGCTGGAAGAAAAATATGAAAACCTGCCGCGGCTTCCGGAAGAGACGATGGAGCAGCTGAGGGCGGCCTTCGCCCGCACGTTCCACGACCTTCCCGACGGGGAGCCGCTCTTTGCCGAATTGGCGGAGTGGCTGGGCCGGTTCATCAGCTTCGTCCAGGTTGCCACCCGGACGACGCTCGAGACCCAGTTCCAGATCAACGCCCATCTCGGGCGGGAACAGCCCAAGCAGGCGTTCAGTTGTCGCGATCTGGCCAAATATTCCGGCCTCGACAAGACCGTCGACTCCAAACACGAAAGACAAGAGGTGCCGTTCCTGGCCGACGACGTTGCGCGGGTCATGGGCATCACGATCGACATCACGGTGGACGACGTCATCATTACCGATGGGGTGAGGGAGATTGCGGCGGCCCCGAGAGAGATTCCGTTGGACGTACCGTCCTTGGGATAACGCGTGTCATGCGCAAAACGTGGAAGGAAGTAACATGAAAATCAGGACCAACATTCGCGCCGGTCGTGCCTATTACGATCGCTGCGCTCCGACGGACCGTTGCGCTCCCCCGCCGACGGACCGTTGCGCCCCGCAGCCCCGTTGCAGCGGCGGCACGGTCTACGCCCTTTAAGCCGTAGATAAAGTTTCGGCTGATCCTTCGGGGTCGGCCGGATACCGCGCACTCAAGCGCAAACCATGAAGAGGAAGCTAACATGAAAATCAGGACCAACATCCGCGCCGGCCGCGCCATCTATGACCGTTGCGCTCCGACGGACCGTTGTGCGCCCCCGCCGACCGATCGTTGCGCCCCGGCGCCCCGTTGCAGCGGCAGCACCGTCTACGCCTACTAAGTCGTAGAAAAAGTTTCGGCCGGCCCCGCCTGGGGTCGGCCGAATACTGCGCACTCGTGCGCAAAATCATGGGAGGAAGCCAACATGAAAATCAAAACCAACCTTCGCGCCGGTCTGTTGAGGACCGATCGCTGCGCGCCGACGACCCGTTGCGCGCCGACGCCGCGTTGCAGCGGCACGACCACCTACGCCCTTTAAGCCGTAGGTCGGATGGCGTCAGGTTGCTCGCGCAATCAAACGCCATCGGTAGAGCATAGCCATCCGGCTTCGGCTGGGTGGCTATACTATTCAGACTTCCGTCAGTTCGTGAAGAATAACGTGGCATAATGGTTCGGAGTTCGAGGACAGTATATCGAGGGTTCGGGCTGCTCCTGCTCCTGGCGGGACTGAGTCCGCTGCAAGCGGCAAAGCCCCGTTCGACCGACCTCGCCAAGCCCGTCGTCCCCGAGCGTTTCAATGCAGCCGAGCGCTATCCCGCCGCGACCGTGCCGGCCGCGAGCCTCGCCGACGAGGCCTGGTGGAAAATCTTCAACGATCCCGTGCTCGACGGATTCGTCGAGAAGGCCCGCAAGAGCAATGGCAGCATCTATGAAGCCGCCGCGCGGCTCGAAAAGTCTCGCGCCTTGCTTCGCGGCGCCGCGGCCGCCCGAATGCCTCAGGTCGGCGGCGGCGGCGGCGCATCGCAGCGCACCGGTCCGCTGATAAACGAGGCCGGGCAGGGCGGCCGACTCTTCTATCCGTCGGCCAGCCTGAGCTACGAGATCGATCTGCTCGGCAGGCTGTCGAAGGCGAAGAGAGCGGCTCGCCTCGACGCCGCGGCAAGCGCCGACTTGCTTCGCCATGCGCGGTTGCTCGTCGAGGCCGACACGGTCCAGACCTATTTTGAAATCTGCGCGCTCGACGAGGAGCGCGCAGTGCTGGGCAAGGCCGCGAAGGATCAAGCCGCGACCTTGAAGATGCTCGAGGGTCGCGAACGCAATGGCTTGGCAGCGACGCTGGCGGTCAACCGGGCCCGCGCCGAGGTCGCCACGATCCGTTCCGACGTCGAGGATCTGGACCGCAGGCGGGCCGAGCTGGTCGCCGGTCTCGCCTTGCTGATGGGCGAGGCGCCGTCGGATATCGTCATTCCCGGAAAGCTCGGAACGCCCCCGATCATCCCGCCGGATATCCCGAGCGCCGTCATCGCCCGGCGCCCCGACATTTCGGCCGGGCTGCGCAGCGTCGAAGCCGCCCGGGCCCGGGTCGGAGCCGCCAAGGTGTCATGGCTGCCCAGCCTCAGCCTCACCGGGGCCCAGGGATTTGCCTCACCCTCTCTCGGCAGCCTGCTGAGCTCGGCTACCCAGAATTTCGGGCTCGGCTTCCTATTCTCCATCCCCGGGCTCGACGGCGGCCGTCACAAGGCCAGGGTGCGTTCCGCGCGTGCCGACCTGTCGCTCGCTTCCGCCGAGTACTGCACCCAGCTGCTGACGGCGCTTCGCGACGTCGACAGTCAGCTCAGCGCCGTCCGGATCCTGCGCGACCGGGCCGAGACGCTGCGCGGAATCGCCGACGACGACGAGGTGCTGGCAACGATGCTCCAGGCCCGCTACGCCAACGGACTGATCAGCCAGCTCGATTATGTCGACGGGCTTCGGGTCATTCTCGAGCACCGCCGGACCGCGGTGCAGGTCAATATCGCCCGCTACGTCGCCACCATCGGCCTGATCCGAGCCCTCGGCGGGGGATGGGGTGCGCCGCAGCCCGGCGGGGACCGGCTCGCGGCAAGCCGCTGACCGGCTCGTCCACCGGTCCTTCCGGCACCTTTCGCACGCGTCGCTCTTGCCTGATGATAGCGTTATCATTTAGCTGCCGCCCCAAGGCCCGATGAAAGGCCCGGGGAGGCGGTTCGAATGGCCTTTGCATCAAGATCAGCGCCAATGCTCGCGGCGGCATCCGTCGCGACGCTGCTCACCCTCGGCGCGTGCGGCACGACCAGGAGCGCAATGGTCGACGACGCCCGCTGGCCCGCGGTCAAGAGCCGGGTCGCGCGCGACCCGGCGGCCGAGGCGCGGATAGATGCCGTGCTTCGTGACATGAGCCTCGAGGAGAAGGTCGCGCAGATCATCCAGCCTGACATCTCCAGCATCACGCCCGAAGACGTGCGCCGCTACAAGTTCGGGTCCATCCTCGCCGGCGGCAACAGCTCGCCGGGCGGCAAGGAGACCGCTCCGGCAGCCGAGTGGCTGAAGCTCGCCGACCGGTTCTGGGAAGCGTCGCGCTCCGCCGACTGGAACGGCGGGAACATCCCGCTGATGTGGGGGATCGATGCAGTCCATGGGCATGCCAATGTGGTCGGCGCGACCATCTTCCCGCAGAATATCGGGCTCGGCGCGATGCGCGACCCGGAGCTCGTCCGCCGGATCGGCGAGGTCACGGCCCGCGAGATGGTCGCGACCGGACTCGACTGGGACTTCTCGCCGACCCTCGCCGTCGTCCGCGACGACCGCTGGGGCCGGACCTACGAGGGCTTCTCGGAGGACCCCGAGATCGTCCGCGCCTATGCCGGCAAGATGATCGAGGGCCTGCAGGGGACGCCGGGCACGGACGCGTTCATGGGAGCGGGCAGGGTGATCGCCACCGCCAAGCATTTCGCCGGCGACGGCGGCACCGCGGGCGGCAAGGACCAGGGCGACAATCCCTCCTCGCCCAAGCAGCTTCGCGACATCCACGGCGCCGGCTATGCGCCCGCCATCGAGGCGGGGGTTCAGGCGGTGATGGCGAGCTTCTCGTCGGTCCGCGGCGAGAAGGTGCACGGCGACCGCGACCTGCTCACCGGCGCGCTCAAGTCCGAAATGGGCTTCGACGGGCTCCTCGTCGGCGACTGGAACGCGCACGGCCAGGTGCCGGGCTGCACCAATGTCTCCTGCCCCGCCTCGATCAACGCCGGGCTCGACATGTTCATGGCCCCGGACAGCTGGAAGGGGCTCTATGAGAACACGCTCGCCCAGGCGCGATCCGGCGAGATCCCGATCGGGCGGCTGGACGACGCGGTCCGGCGGATCCTTCGGGTCAAGCTTCGCGCCGGCCTGTTCGACAAGCCGAAGCCGTCCGCGCGTCCGCTCGCCGGTCGGTTCGGCCTGCTCGGCTCCCGCGAGCACCGGGCCGTGGCGCGGGAGGCCGTCCGCAAGTCTTTGGTGCTGCTCAAGAACGGGGGAGGTCTTTTGCCGCTCTCGCCGAGCGCCAGCGTTTTGGTCGCCGGCGACGGCGCCGACAATATATCGAAGCAGGCCGGCGGCTGGACGATCACCTGGCAGGGGAGCGGCCTCACCAACGCCGATTTCCCGAACGCTCAGTCGGTCTATGCGGGGATCCGGGAAGCGGTAGGAGCGGCGGGGGGACGGGCGACCCTGAGCGTTGAAGGGCGCTACACGGCGAAGCCCGACGTGGCGATCGTCGTCTTCGGCGAGGAGCCCTATGCCGAGTTTGTCGGCGACCGGCGAAGCGTCGAATACAGTCCCGCGGACAAGAAGGACCTGGAGCTGCTCCGGCGCCTGAAGCAGGCCGGCATCCCGGTCGTCTCGGTCTTCCTCTCCGGGCGACCCCTCTGGGTGAACCCGGAGATCAACGCGTCGGACGCCTTCGTCGCGGCGTGGCTCCCGGGCGGCGAAGGCGGCGGGATCGCCGACGTCCTGTTCAGGGACGCGGCCGGCCGAGTCCGCCACGATTTCCAGGGGAAGCTGTCTTATTCCTGGCCGAAACGGCCCGATCAGACGCCTCTGAACCGCGGCGATTCCGATTACGACCCGCTTTTCGCCTACGGCTACGGGCTCTCCTACGGCCGGCCCGGCGACCTTGCGCCGCTGTCCGAGGACCGGCCCGCGGGCGAGGATTTGCCGGAGGGCGTGCTCTTCGCCCGCGGCGCTCTTCCGCAGGGCTGGCGGTGGGAGGCGGCGGCGCCCGACGGGCTCCCCGCACCGGCCGTCGCCGCCATCGACCGGATCGCGCAGGAGGATGCCCGGCGCTTCGCCTGGCCCGGGGGCGGGGAGGGCACCGTGTCGATCGTGCCCGCCGCCCCGCTCGATCTCTCGCGCGAGGCGACGGGCGAGCTCAGCCTGATCTTCGACTATCGGGTCGAGGCGCCCCCGACCGGAGACGTGTCGCTGTGGATGGCCTGCGGCGACCATTGCGGGGGGACGGTGCCGCTCGCCGGCCCGCTGCGGGCGGCGGCGGCGGGCGAATGGCGGACGCTCGTCGTGCCTCTGCGCTGCTTCGCCCGCGCCGGCCTCGACCCGAAAGCGATCCGGACCCCGTTCGCGATCACGACCGGCGGCCGCCTGACCCTCGCCGTTTCCGGCGTACGTATTGCCAGCGCCGTCGTGGACCAGAATAAGTGCGGGGCTCCGTAGCCGTAGGGTCTACGGAATTCGGACCACGAGGATTGCCATTCGAATGCTTAGCGCGAGCACACTCGCGGACCGCCGCGGCTTGTGGGCCTTCATCCTCGGGGTGGCCGCCGTCACCGCCGGCGTGCTGATGCACGCGCCGATGTTCTGGATGGGCCGGCACAACCATTTCGTCCTCTCGGGCATGACGATGGGCGCCGAGATGATCGCCGGCATGGTCGCCATCGTCGGCGGAGTCGCCGTCGCCGCTTATGGCCTGCTGCCGCGGAACGTCTCCCGTCTGCTGTCGGCGAGCCATGACATCGTCGTGTCGCCACCCGAGGACGCTCCGCTGTCCGGAGCGCATTGGACCCTGATGGCGGTGCTGGTGATCGCGCTCGTCATCGACATCATGAAGCCGGCCAGCCTCGGCTTCGCCTTGCCCGGCATGATGAACGAATATGGGGTCGACAAGGCGACCGTCTCGCTCTTCCCCTTCGCCGCTCTGGTCGGAACCGTCGTCGGCTCGATCGTCTGGGGGATCATCGCCGACATCTACGGCCGCAAGGCCTCCATCCTTCTCTCCGCCGTGCTGTTCGTCGGAACCTCGATCTGCGGTGCGATGCCGAGCTTCGCCTGGAACGTGGGCATGTGCTTCATGATGGGCGCGGCGGCGGGCGGAATGCTTCCCGTCACCTACGCCCTTCTCGCCGAGATGATGCCGAGCCGGCATCGCGGCTGGGCGCTCGTCCTGGTCGGCGGCCTCGGCGCGGTCGGCGGCTATTTCGCGGCAAGCGGCTCGTCCGCGGTCCTCCAGCCCTATTTCGGCTGGCGGATCCTGTGGCTTCTCAACCTTCCCACCGGCCTGTCCCTGGTGCTCCTCGGAGCGCTCATCCCCGAATCGGCCAAGTTCCTGCTCGCCCGGGGCCGGCGCGAAGAGGCCCGGCGGGTCATGCAGCGCTTCGGCTCGGAGGCGCGGGCGGCGCGGCCCGACGAAGCCGAAGCCCTCGCGAGGGGGCCTTCGGTGGCGCTGACCGGGGGAGCCTTCTTCGGCAAGCTGTTCGCGCTGAGCCTGGCGGCGATCTGCTACGGCCTCATCAATTTCGGCCTGTTGCTGTGGCTTCCCGCCGACATGGTCGCGAAGGGCTACAGCATGGAATTGTCCAGCACGTTGCTGGCCCAGTCCGCGCTGATCGCCTTCCCCACCGTCTTCGTCACCGCCTGGCTTTACAGCCGCTGGAGCACCAAATGGTCGGTCGCCGCCTCGATCGCGGTGACTCTCGCCGGTCTTTCCGGAATTTTCGCGCTCGAGCTGGAGCTGATCGCGAGCCCGCTGCTTCCGGTCGCGCTCCTGATCGTCGGGACCAACGCTCTGATCGCGATGCTCCTCCCCTACGCCGCGGAGAGCTTCCCGCTCCGCATCCGCGGCCGGACGACGGGGACCGTCGCCGCCTGCACCAAGGCCGGCGGCATGCTCGCCCAGCTCCTCGCCATCCTGGCGCTGGTGCCGCCGCTCGACATCGTCGCGATCGTCATCCTGGTGCCGACCGTGGCGGCGCTGGCGCTGGTGGCCCTGTTCGGCAAGGAAACGCGCGGCCGGGATTTGCGGGATCTGGATCCGGACGGGAACACCTTCGCCGCCACCGGCATGTAGGGTGGGCGGCCGGCGCGATCGTCGACCCGAGTCGAAACCTTGACAGCCGCCGCCGCTGCGTCGAATGGTAGCGCTACCAATTGCTCGATCAATCAACGGAACCTTCGCGCGTGAACACCAGCTTTTCGGCAGCCCAGTTGCCGGCCGACGCGGCGCACGCCCTTCTCGTCGGGCGCCTCCGGCTGGTCGCGGGTCCGACCCCCGTCCTGATCCGCGACGGCGCCGTGTTCGACATATCGGCGCGGGCGCCTACCGTGGCCGACCTGCTCGACCGGGGCCCGGAAGCGGCCGAGGGCGGCACCAGGATTTGCGCTGTTGACGAGCTTCGAGCCGACCGGCTCCTCTCCCCGCTCGACCTGCAGGTGGTGAAAGCCGCGGGCGTGACCTTCGCCGTCTCGGCCATCGAGCGCGTGATCGAGGAGCGGGCGCGGGGCGATTCGCAGGTCGCCGCCTCGATCCGCGAGCGGCTGGAAAGCCATATCGGCGGCGCCATCCGCTCAGTGGTGCCGGGCACCCCGGAAGCGGCGTCGCTCAAGCAGGCGCTGATCGACGACGGCCTCTGGTCGCAATATCTCGAGGTCGCGATCGGACCCGACGCCGAGATCTTCACCAAGGCGCCGGTCCTCTCCACGGTCGGCCATGGCGCGGAGATCGGAGTGCGCTCCGATTCGAGCTGGAACAATCCCGAGCCCGAGATCGTGCTGGTCGTCGACAGCGGCGGCCGGGCCGTCGGGGCGACTCTGGGCAACGACGTAAACCTTCGCGATTTCGAAGGGCGCAGCGCGCTCCTTCTCGGCAAGGCGAAGGACAATAACGCGTCCTGCGCGATCGGCCCCTTCATCCGCCTCTTCGACGATCGTTTCACCATGGACGACGTTCGGCGGGCGCGAGTCGAGCTGGTGGTCGAAGGCGCGGACGGCTTCCGCCTGGAGGGGGAAAGCTCGATGGCCGAGATCAGCCGCGATCCCGAGGATCTGGTCCGGCAGGCGCTCAGCGAGCACCATTATCCCGACGGCTTCGCCCTCTTCCTGGGAACGCTGTTCGCCCCCGTCCAGGATCGCGACGAGCCGGGCCGCGGCTTCACCCACAAGACGGGGGATGTGGTGCGCATCTCGACTCCGCGGCTCGGGACGCTGGTCAACCGGGTCACCACTTCCAAATCGGCGGCGCCCTGGTCGTTCGGAGTGCGCGATCTGATGCGCAACCTCGCTGAACGCGGGCTGTTGACCGATGAACGATTTTGAGGAGCTGACCCCCGTGGCTGACACACTGACCCATCTTATCGGCGGCGAAAAGGTGGCCGGCGAGGCCGCCGGCGAAAGCCTCAATCCGTCGAATCTCGACGACGTCGTCGCCCGCTATCCGAAGGCGACGGCGCGGGACGTCGACGGCGCCGTGAAGGCCGCGCGCGACGCCTTTCCGGCCTGGTCCGAGGCGTCGCCCGAGGTCCGCTCCGACGTCCTCGACAAAGCCGGCTCGCTGATCATGAGCCGCGCCCAGGAGCTCGGGAGGCTGCTCTCTCGCGAGGAGGGAAAGACTCTTCCCGAGGGGACGGGCGAAGTGATGCGCGCCGCGCGCATCTTCAAATATTTCGCCGGCGAGGCACTTCGCCGCCATGGCCAGGCGCTCGATTCGACCCGGCCGGGCATCGACGTGGCCACGCACCGCGAGGCGGTCGGCGTGTTCGGCCTGATCACGCCCTGGAACTTCCCGATCGCGATCCCCGCCTGGAAGACGGCGCCGGCGCTCGCCTTCGGCAACACCGTGGTTCTGAAGCCCGCGACTCCCACCCCCGCCATCGCCCATGCCTTGGGGTCGATCATCGAGGAATCGGGAGCGCCGGCGGGCGTTTTCAACATGGTGATCGGCGAAGGCGACGCCGGATCCGCCATGGTCGACCATGAAGGGGTGGACGGCATTTCCTTCACCGGCTCCCAATATGTCGGCGGCAAGGTCGCGGAAGGTGCGATCCGGCGGCAGGCTCGGCTTCAGCTGGAAATGGGGGGGAAGAATCCGCTCGTGGTGCTCGACGACGCCGATCTTGAGCGCGCGGTCACCTGCGCCATCGACGGCGCCTTCTTCGGCACCGGCCAGCGCTGCACCGCCTCGTCCCGGATCATCGTCACCGAGGGCATTCACGACCGGTTCGTCGAGGCTCTGGCGGAGCGGGCGAGGAGCCTCAGGGTCGGCGACGCGCTCGACCCTTCGAGCCAGATCGGCCCGGCCGTAAGCGAGAGCCAGCTCGAGCAGAACATGCGCTACGTCGGGATCGCCCGCGGCGAGGGCGGCCGGATCCTGACCGGCGGAGAGATGCTGACGCTTGCGACCCGCGGCTATTACATGGCGCCGACCGTCATTGCCGACACCGATCCCGGGATGCGCATCAATTGCGAGGAGGTGTTCGGCCCGGTCGCAAGCACCGTCCGGGTACGGGATTACGAGGAGGCGCTCGACGTCGCCAATCGCGGCCGGTTCGGCCTGTCGGCGGGCATCGTCACCAACTCGCTCAAGCATGCGCGGCATTTCCGCCGGGCGATTCGGGCCGGCATGGTGATGATCAACCTGCCGACCGCGGGCGTCGACTACCATGTGCCGTTCGGCGGCACCCGCAAATCGAGCTACGGCGCGCGCGAGCAGGGCTTCGCCGCGGTCGAATTCTATACCCAGACCAAGACGGTCTACATCGGGGGCTGAGACCGAGGTGAGTGAAGCAAGCGACAACCGCGCGGTCTATCCGAGCCTTCGGGGCAAGCGCGTCCTCATCACCGGCGGCGGCTCGGGGATCGGCGCCGGGATCGTCGAGGGGTTCGTCCGCCAGGGTGCGGACGTCACCTTCTTCGACATCGCGGAGAGCGATTCGGAGGCGCTCGCCGACCGCGTTGGCGCGCGGTTCCAGCGGATCGACCTTTGCGACGTAGCGGGCTTGCAGGCCGCCATCTCGAGCCTCGTAGGGTCGGGGGGCGCGTTCGACGTCCTGGTCAACAACGCCGCCAACGACGATAGGCACAGCGTAGGCGAAGTCACCCAGGCCTATTGGGACGAGCGCTTCAACGTCAATCTGAGGCATTTCTTCTTCTGCGCCCAGGCGGTCGTTCCCGGGATGCGGGAGAAGGGGGGCGGGGCGATCGTCAATCTCGGCTCCATCTCCTGGCACCTGGCGCTTCCGGATCTCGCCCTCTACCAGACCGCCAAGGCCGCGATCGAGGGCCTCACCCGCGCGCTCGCCCGCGACCTCGGCAAGGACGGCATCCGGGTCACCTGCGTCGTCCCCGGCAACGTGCGCACGCCCCGCCAGCTTCAGTGGTATACGCCCGAAGGGGAAGCCGAGATCGTCTCCGCCCAATGCCTCGGCGGCCGGCTGGCGCCCGAGGATGTCGCCGCGATGGTCCTCTTCCTCGCGTCGGACGATGCCCGGCTGGTCACGGGCCACGAATATTTCGTCGACGCCGGCTGGCGGTAGGATGCGCGGACCGCTCCGCCCCGGGGATGTCGCCGGCCGGGCGGGGCGGCCGTCGCGGCTTGAATCTGGACGATACGCCGTGGCCCTCGCCATGCTGTCGACCGCCGCGAGCGCCCAGGCCGCCCCCGCGCTCCACCCGCTCTTCTCCGACCACGCCGTGCTCCAGCGCGGCCGCCCGATCGCGGTCTGGGGGACCGCCACGCCCGGCGAACGACTCAAGATCAGCCTCGGCGCCACCTCGCGCCGAGTGACCGCCGGCCGCGACGGGCAGTGGCGCGCGACCCTGCCGGCGATGGAGCCGGGCGGTCCCTACCGGCTGGAAGCGGCCGGTGAAGCCGGCGCCCGGGCGAGCGCGGAGGACATCCTGATCGGCGACGTCTGGCTCTGCGCCGGCCAGTCCAACATGGAATTTCCGGTGGCGCGTGCTTTGAACGGGGAGGACGAGGCGGCGGCGTCGGCGGATCCGCAGCTGCGGATCCTCGCGGTCCCGAAAAAGACCGAGGCCGCCCCGGCCGCCGGCTTCGGCGGGCCCGTCGCCTGGGCCGCGGCCTCGCCCCGGACGGTCCGCGACTTCTCCGCCGCCTGCTATTTCATGGTCCGCGAGCTCAGGGCTTCCCGGAAGGTACCGGTCGGAGCGATCGCGGCCACCTGGGGCGGCACCGCCATCCGCTCCTGGATGGACGAGGCGTCGAGCCGCGCCGTCGGCGGCGAGGATTCGGCCCTGCTCGCCCTCTACCGCGGCGATCCCGCCGCGGCCAACCGCCGCTTCGGTGAGCGCTGGCAGGCATGGTGGAGTGCCCGCTCGTCGCTCGAGCCGTGGCGCGACGCCGCCGGACTGGCGTGGCGGCCGATGCCGAAGATCGGTTATTGGGAGGGGTGGGGGGATCCGGCCTTCGTCGCCTTCAACGGCATGATGTGGGCGCGCAAGACCTTCACCCTGACCCGGGCGGAAGCGGCGAAACCCGCAAGGCTTTCGCTCGGAGTCGTCGACGAGATCGATCAGACCTGGGTGAACGGGGTGCCCGTCGGCAACACGTTCGGCTGGGACGTGGCTCGGGATTACCCGCTGCCCGAGGGGCTGTTGCGGGAGGGCGAGAACGTCATCCTCGTCAACCTGTACGACGGCTACGGCGCAGGCGGATTCCAGGGACCCGCCGAGGTGCTCAAGCTCGGCTTCGCGGGCGGCGGTGCGAAGCCGCTCGGCGAAGGGTGG
The DNA here is from genome assembly GCA_036382815.1 of Allosphingosinicella sp. Taxonomy (GTDB): domain Bacteria; phylum Pseudomonadota; class Alphaproteobacteria; order Sphingomonadales; family Sphingomonadaceae; genus Allosphingosinicella. The sequence goes on along the minus strand of DASVPM010000314.1, from coordinate 13,874 downwards.
CAATATGCCCTCGCTCCGGCCGGGCTGGGCGAGCCGCCGCGGCCTCCCTGGGACGTCGCCGCCGGGCTGTCCCTCATCCACAACGGCATGATCGCACCGCTCGGCCCGTTCGGCTTGAAGGGCGTCGCCTGGTATCAGGGCGAGACCGACGGCGGAATGGCGGCGGGCTATGCGGAGAAGCTTCGGGCGATGATGGCGGGCTGGAGGCGGCAGTTCGAATCGCCACGGCTTCCGTTCCTCATCGTCAGCCTGGCGAATTTCGGAGCGCCGGCTGTGGCTCCCGGCGCCAGCGGTTGGGCCGAGGTCCGGGACGCGCAGCGCCGGGTCGCGGCGGGCGACCGTCAGGCCGCGCTGGTCGTCACGATGGATCTGGGCGATCGCCTCGACATCCATCCCGCCAACAAGCAGGAGGTGGGCCGCCGCCTCGCGCGCGCCGCCCGGGCCGTGGCCCACGGAGCGCCGGAGCCGGCGGGGCCGCAGGCGGTGCGGGCGCGCGGGAACGGGAGCGCGGTGGTGGTGGAATTCGCCGGAGTCACCGGCGCATTGCGCAGCTGGAGCGGGTCCGGAGTCCTGGGGCTGGAGCTGTGCGGCGCGACCCAGGAAAGCTGCCGCTATGCGCAAGGGGCCGCCGAAGGCGCCACCGTGCGGATCGCCGACGACGGCAAGCCCGCGACCCGCGTTCGCTACGCGTGGGCCGACAGCCCGGTGGTCAATCTCTACGACGAAGCGCCGCTGCCGCCGGGCCCGTTCGAGCTGCCGATCGATTAGGTGCGTCGCCCCAGCGAAGGCTGGGGCCCCAAGGGGTGAAGGGCTCGGGTGCATTTCACCCCCCGGGTCCCAGCCTCCGCTGGGACGACGGTTAATGGTTATGCCGCGGCGTCTTAGCCGAAGTACCGCGATACCTGACCGCGAACTCGAGCACCCCGCCTTCGGAAAGCTGCCCTGTTTTCTCCCGGTAAAGCTCCTCCCACGGCGTCTGGCTCGCTGGGATGGCAGGAGGCTCCTGGCCCTTCCGTCTCGCGATCTCGGCCTCGTCCACCAGCGCGTCGCAGGTGCCGGCATTGAGGTCGATGCGGATGACATCCCCGGTGCGAAGCCATGAAAGTCCGCCCCCGGCGGCGCTTTCCGGGGAGACGTTGAGGATCGAGGGGCTGTCGGACGTCCCCGACTGGCGCCCGTCGCCAAGGGTGGGGAGGCTGGTGATTCCCCGCTGCAGAAGCCGGTCCGGGGGCTGCATGTTGACGACCTCGGCCGAACCGGGCCAGCCGAGCGGGCCGGCGCCGCGAATGACCAGGATCGAATTCTCGTCGACGTCGAGGTCCGGCTCGTTGATCCGGTGGTGGTAGTCGTCGGATCCGTCGAAGACCACCGCGCGCGCCTCGAAGATTCCCTCGGCGTCGGGACGAGCCAGATAGCGTTTGCGGAACTCGTCCGAGATGACGCTGGTCTTCATGATCGCGAAGTCGAAGAGGTTGCCCTTGAGGACCAGGAAGCCGGCCCGATCCTTGAGGGGTCGGTCGTAGGGGTAGATCACCTCGCGGTCGGTCGTCCGCCGGCCTTCGAGATTCTCGGCCACGGTCCTGCCGGTCACGGTGATCGCCTCTCCGGCCAGCCGGCCCGCCTGAAGCAGCTCCCACATCACCGCGGGCACGCCGCCGGCGCGGTGGAAGCGCTCGCTGAGATATTTTCCGGCCGGCTGCATGTTGACGAGCAGGGGCACGTCATAGCCGTGCGCCATCCAGTCCTCCGGGCCGATCTCCACCCCGGCGTGGCGCGCCATCGCGACGATGTGCGGCTGGGCGTTGCTGGACCCCCCGATCGCGGCGTTGACCCGGATCGCGTTGAGGAAGGAATCGCGGGTCAGGATGCGGGACGGCCGCAGGTCCTCATAGGCAAGCTCGACGGCGCGGCGGCCGCTCTCGTAGGCCATCTGGCCTCGCTCGCGATAGGGCGCGGGAATGGCCGCGTTGCCGGGCAGCGACATTCCGAGCGCCTCCGAGACGGCGTTCATGGTCGAGGCCGTGCCCATCGTGTTGCAATGGCCGGCCGAGGGCGCCGAGTCGGCGGCGCGGCGGAGGAACTCCTCCTCGTCGATCTCGCCGGCGCCGAGCAGCCGGCGGGAGCGCCAGATCACCGTGCCCGAGCCGACCAGCTCGCCGTCGTGCCAGCCGTCGAGCATCGGCCCGCCCGACAGGGTGAGGGCGGGGATGTCGACGCTCGAGGCGGCCATGATGCCGGCGGGGGTGGTCTTGTCGCAGCCCGTGGTGATGACGACGGCGTCGATCGGGTAGCCGTTCAATATCTCGACCAGGCCGAGATAGGAGAGGTTGCGGTCGAGCGCCGCGGTCGGCCGCCGGCAATTCTCGAAGATCGGGTGGGTGGGGAACTCCATCGGGATCCCGCCCGCGTCGCGGATCCCGGCGCGGATCCGGTGCGCGAGCTCGAGATGGATGCGGTTGCACGGCGTCAGGTCCGATCCGGACTGGGCGATCCCGATGATCGGCTTGCCGCAGCGCAGCTCGTCCGGAGTAATGCCGTAATTCATGAACCGTTCGAGATACAGCGCCGCCATATCGCTCCGCCCCGGAGCGGCGAACCACTCCCGGGATCGAAAGGGGCGGGCGGGGGTCCGGTTCAGCCCTGCATCTCCTCGAGTTCCTTGCCCTTCGTCTCATGGATGAACTTCTGCACGAGGAAGAAGCTGATCACCGCGCAGACCGCGTAGAAGCTGTAGCTGACGGCCAGGCCCAGGCCCGCCGCCATGATCGGGAAGCTCTGCGCGATCAGATAGTTGGAGAACCACTGGGCGAAACCGGCCACCGCCAGCGCCGAGCCGCGGATCTGGTTGGGGAACATCTCGCCGAGCATCACCCACATGACCGGGCCCCAGCTGACGTTGAAGAAGATCACGTAGAGGTTGGCGGCGATCAGGGCGAGGGTCCCGAGCCCGCTCGACAATTGCAGATTGCCGGCGGCATCGAGCGTGCCGTTGGCGAAGGCGTAGACCATCGCGAACAGCGTCGCCGCCATTCCGGCCGAGCCGATCAGGAGGAGCGGCTTGCGGCCGATCCGATCGATCAGGGCGATGGTGAGGAAGCACGCCGCGATCGAGACGGCGCCCGAGACGATGTTGATCTGCAGCGACTGGTCTTCGGTGAAGCCGGCGAGCTGCCAGAGCGTCGCGCCGTAATAGAAGATGACGTTGATCCCGACGAGCTGCTGGAAAACGGCGAGCAGGATGCCGGCCCAGACGATCGGGCGGATGCCGCCGCCGGGGCGTTTCAGATCGCTCAGGCGAGGGCGGTGGTCTTCGCTGAAGCTGGCGCGAATCTCGTCCAGCTTGGCGCGGGCGACCTCTTCACCGAAAAGACTGGCCAGAACGCCGTGGGCCTTCTCGTTGCGCCCCTTCGAGACGAGGTAGCGCGGGCTTTCGGGAATGAAGAACAGGGCGATGAGGAAGATCGCGGCGGGCAGCGCCTGCATCAGATACATCCAGCGCCAGGCCTCGAGCCCGCCCCAGAAGCCCCGGGTCGACTCGCCCGCCGAAGCGGCGAGGAAATAGTTGACCAGGAACGCGGCGGTCAGGCCGGTGATGATCATGATCTGCTGGATCGTCGTCATCCGCCCGCGGATGCTCGCCGGCGCCACCTCGGAAATATAGGCGGGCGAGAGGACGCTGGCCGCGCCGACCGCCATTCCGCCGAGGATCCGGGCGATCACGAAGACAATGTGGGATTCCGACAGGCCCTGCAGGAGCGCGCCGATCAGGAACAGCAACGCCGCGAGGATCATGACGTTGCGGCGGCCGAGCAGGTCGGCGAGGCGGCCGGCGAGGAAGGCGCCGACGAAGCAGCCGATCAGAAGCGAGCCGACGGTGAAGCCGAGGCCCCCCTCGCTGAGGGAGAAGGCGCTCTTCAGGCCCGCCTGGGTGCCGTTGACCGCGCCGCTGTCGTAGCCGAACAGGAAGCCGCCGATCGTCGCCACCGCGACGATCGCGAAGATAAAGCCCATGTTGGCCCGTTGCGGGCTTGCCTCGGTCATTGCGATCCTCCTCCCAAGATGCGGGCCGACTCGCACGGCGGCTCTCGCCTTCGATGTTAGCGTTAACCTACCTGATGATCACGCCCTCATTTGAACCTCCCCGCCGATCCGGGACATCACGCTGATTTCCGGGCCTTCGCGGGCTGAAGGCTCGCGGCCGGACCCGAGGATTCGCGGATGACGAGCTCATGGTCGAGCACGCGCTCGGCCTGGCCGGACCCGGCGCCGGAGCGGCGGCCGCGGAGATCGGCGAGCAGGAGGTCCAGCGCCGCCTCCGACATGGCCGATACGGGCTGACGCACCGTGGTCAGCTCGGGCCAGACGGTGGTCGCGGGCGCGGTGTCGTCGAAACCGACGATGCTGATGTCTTCGGGAACCGCGAGGCCGCGCCGAGGGGCGACGCTCACCGCCGCCGCCGCCATGTCGTCGTTGCTGGCGAAGATCGCGGTCGGCCGATCGGCCCGGTCGAGCAGGCGTTCGGCGGCCGAAAGGCCGGAGCGGAAGGTGAAGTCGCCCTGCTCGATCGCGGCCTCGTCCGGATCGAGGCCGGCGGTCTCGAGAGCCGCCCTGAAGCCGCGATCGCGTTCGCCGCTGGCGATCTGGGTCGGCGAGCCCCTGATCAGCCCGATCCGCCGGTGGCCGAGGGCGAGCAGATATTCGGTCATCTCGCGCGCCGCGCCGAAATCGTCGATGCGGACGTTGAGCGGATTCTCGTAGAGGTGGCCCATGGCGACCGTGACCACGGGTATCTCCGCGGCGGCGAGCTCGGTCAGGATTGGAACCGATTCCGACAGCGGCGGCGGAAGGATCACCCCCTCGACCTGGGTCGTCGCGAAGCGGCGTGCGGCCTCCGCCTGCTCGGCTTCATGCTCATATTCGCAAGCCTCGATGACGAGGTGGCAGCCGGCGCGCCGCGCTCCTTCCAGGGCCCCGACGAGGAACTGGCTCAGATAGGCGTCGCTGGGATTGGCATAGAGCAGGCCGATATGGGTCGCCTGGCCGGCCGCGAGGCTGCGCGCCGCTGTGTTCGGGGAATATTTCAGCCGGTCGATCGCCTCGCGCACCGCGGCGCGCGTGCTGTCGCGGACGTTCTTTTCGCCGTTCATAACCCGCGACACCGTCATCGCCGAAACACCGGCGGCGCGAGCGACGTCTTCGATCGTAACGCTGCCGCGGCTGCGGCGGCTCGTCCTCGCCATTCGGGACCCTCCGCAGCCAGCCTAGGAGGGCCGCTACCCCATTGCAATGCGCAGATGCACGGCCTTATGGTAGCGCTATCAAAGAGACCCGTTAAGGGCGATCAGGAGAGGATCATGACGTCATGCACCCGGCGCCCGGCCTTGCGGGGCGCGTTCGCCCTGGCCGCCGTCTCCCTTGCCGGGCTCGCAGCCGTTCCGGCCGCCCGGCCGGCGATCGCCCAAGTTTCGCCGCAGCGCCCGCTTTACAAGGATCCTGCGCAGCCGGTCGAGCGACGGATCGAGGATCTGCTCGCGAGGATGACGCTCGAGGAGAAGGCGGCGCAGCTGGTCACCGTGTGGGAGCATAAGGACAAGGTCCAGACGCCGGAGGGCGCTTTTTCGCCGGAGAAGGCTTCGAAGGCCTTTCCCAACGGCCTCGGCCAGATCGCCCGCCCTTCCGACAAGCGCGGAGTGACCGTCTCCAACGCCGCCGCGGGCGCCACCGCCGGCGCCAATCGCGAAGCTCGCGACACGGCCGAATATGTCAATGCCGCCCAGCGCTGGGCCGTGGAGCGGACCCGTCTCGGAATCCCCCTCCTGCTCCACGAGGAGGCGCTGCACGGCTATGTCGCCCGCGGCGCCACCAGCTTTCCGCAATCGATCGGCCTCGCCAGCACCTGGGATCCGGCGCTCGTCGAGCGGGTCTTCACGGTCGCCGCGCGCGAGATGCGCGCGCGGGGGGCCAACCTCGCTCTGGCGCCCGTCGTCGACGTCGCCCGCGATCCCCGCTGGGGCCGGATCGAGGAGACCTATGGCGAGGATCCCTATCTCGTCGGCGAGATGGGGCTCGCCGCGATCCGCGGCTTCCAGGGGCGAACCCTGCCGCTCGAGCGCGACAAGGTGTTCGTCACGCTCAAGCATCTGACCGGCCACGGTCAGCCGGAGAACGGAACCAACATCGGCCCGGCGAACATTTCCGAGCGCACCTTGCGCGAGAATTTCTTCCCGCCGTTCGAACGGGCGGTGAAGGAGCTTCCCGTCCGCTCGGTCATGGCCTCGTACAACGAGATCGACGGCATTCCCTCCCACGGCAATCCCTGGCTTCTAAACGAGGTGCTTCGCCGCGAGTGGGGCTTCAAGGGCGCGGTCGTCAGCGATTATTTCGCGATCCGGGAGATGATGACCCGCCACAAGATGTTCGGGAACATCGAGGACGCGGCCGAGCGGGCGATCAAGTCCGGGGTCGACGCCGAGACTCCTGACGACGAGGCCTATGCGCATCTTCCCGGGCTGGTCCGTTCCGGCCGGGTGCCGCAGGCGCTGGTGGACCAGGCCGTTCGCCGGGTGCTGATGATGAAGTTCCAGGCCGGACTGTTCGAGAATCCCTATGCCGATGCCGCGACGGCGGAAGCGAAAACGGCGACTCCGGACGCCGTCGCCCTGGCCCGCGAAGCCGCGCGCAAGGCCATCGTCCTGCTCAGGAACGAGAAGGATCTGCTGCCCCTCGACCCCGGCAGGATCAGGCGCCTGGCGGTGCTCGGCACCCATGCCCGCGACACGCCGATCGGGGGCTATAGCGACGAGCCGCGCCATGTGGTCAGCGTCCTGGAAGGCATCCGGAACGCCTCGAACGGGAAATTCGAGATCGACTATGCGGAAGCGGTTCGGCTCACCCGGAGCCGGTCCTGGTCCGCCGATCCCGTTGATCTGGTGCCGGCCGAGGAAAATCGCCGCCTTATCGCCCAAGCCGTGGAAACGGCGCGAAAGGCGGACGTCGTCGTAATGGTGCTGGGCGACAACGAGCAGCTCAGCCGCGAGGCCTGGGCGGACCAGCATCTCGGCGACCGTTCCTCGCTCGATCTCGTCGGCCAGCAGGAGGATCTGGCCCGGGCGGTACTCGCCCTGGGCAAGCCGACCGTGGTGGTTCTGCTCAACGGGCGGCCCTTGTCGGTCAATTATCTCGCCGAGAACGCGCCCGCCCTCCTCGAGGGCTGGTATCTCGGCCAGGAGACGGGAAACGCGGTCGCCGACATCCTGTTCGGGAAAGCAAATCCGGGCGGGAAGCTGCCGGTGACGATCGCCCGGTCGGTCGGCCAGTTGCCGGTCTTCTACAACCGCAAGCCCACGGCCCGGCGCGGCTATCTCTTCGATTCTACGGCGCCGCTCTACCCGTTCGGCTACGGCCTCAGCTACACGCGCTTCGAAGTCTCCGCGCCGCGGCTCGCCGACGCCCGGATCAGGGCAGGTGAAAATGCGCGGGTAAGCGTCGACGTGGTCAACACCGGCCGCCGCGCGGGCGACGAGGTGGTCCAGCTCTACGTGCGCGACGACGAGGCATCGGTGACGCGTCCCGTGCTCGAGCTGAAGCGTTTCCAGAGAGTCACTCTGAAACCCGGCGAGCGCCGGACAATCATCTTCGAGCTTCGCCCCGACGACCTCGCTATGTGGAGCATGGAGATGAAGAAGGTGGTGGAGCCCGGCACCTTCACCATTTCCTCGGGGCCGAATTCGGTCGACCTGAAGAGCGCGAAGCTGACGGTGGGCGCGCGCTGACGCCCAGCGCCGGGCTATTTCCGGCAAAGCAGGTCGAGCATGGCCGCATGGCTCTTCCGCGGCGGCAGTTGGAGGCCGCGGGCGGCGGCACGACCCTCCAGGCCCTGCGGCGCGGCCGGCAGCGACGGCTCGATGGCCTCGCGATAGAAAGGATCGCGTTCCGCCTCGGCGAGGGTGACGAAGCGGAATCCCTCCCTCCGGTACAGGTCGAGCAGCCGGGGCAGCATTCGGGCGTCGAACGCGCCGATGTGCATCAGCAGCACGTACGGGATGTCGCGTCCGTAGAGACTCTGGGAGAGGCTGCGATAGAAAACAATATTCTCTTGCGCCGAATCCAGATAGGCGCGCTCCATCGACGCGATGGCCGCCTCGTTGCCGTCAGCCTTGCAACGGGCATAAGGCGCGGTCCACCGCCAGTCCGAAAAGTCCATCGTGACGTCGGCCACCCGGTACCCGCGCCGGGCGAGAATGGCGCGGACCGCCGCCCGCTTTTCCGGCATCTCGCCCTCCGCCAGGAAGGGGTAACGGAACCAGCGCCAGTCGCGGCCGCCGAGGCGCTTCAGAAGCGGCTCATTGCGGGCGATCTCCCGCTCATATTCGGCGACCGTGGCCGAGTTGGCGTCGCTGTGGCTCCAGGTGTGGTTGCCGAGCGGAAAGCCGGCCTCGGTCCAGGCGCGAAGCACCTTTTCGGTTTCGGGTTGACGCTCGGTCCAGCCGCCGTTGACGAAGCCGTGAACCGCCGGGACCTTCGCGGCCTTGAACGCGGCGATGACCTGCCGCGCGATCCCGAGCGGCGTTTCTCCGGGCGGCAGCTCGCGGTGAACGGGCAAATCGTCGATGGTGATCGCGAGCCGGGGCGCCGGCCCCGATTTCGACGGCTCGGCCGCCCAGGCGGAAACCCAGACGAGCGGCGCGTTCCAGTTGATCGCGACTTCGTTCAGGCTGAAGGCGCGGGCGTCGTCGGCCCAGCAGGTCTGCGGCGCGCACCTGCCCTTCAGGGCGCGGGCCACCTCCTCGGCCATGGCCGTGTCGTTGGGGCCGCCGGACAGGCCGCCGGGCGGCGGCGGCGGGAACGCGGGATCGAACTGACGTGCCCAGAAGCGGTGATGGGGGTTTGCCATCGGCCTCGCCCCGAATCCGCTGACGAACGAGCGGTCGAGCGGGTTGCGGCCGAGAATGAAGTCGAGCGCGTCGACGACTCCGTCACGGTACTGCGCGTCGCCGGTGAAGTCGTGGGCCAAAGCGAGCAGGATGGCTCGGTTGAGGATCGCGCCGCTCGATCCCCACGGATAGCCCCGGGCCGGCGCGTAGGGGACGGCGTAGCCCGTCTTCGCCGAATCGGCGAGATAGGCGTCGGCGGCGGCGAGGATGGCGGCGCGCTGGCGGCTCCGTTCGTCGCCGGGAAGGTCCGGAGCGAGAGCGAGGGAAATCGTCCCCAGCGCCGCCACGCTGTTCCAGCCCGGCTCCGGGACTCGGCCGACGCGGTAGAAGGACGACGCCTTCACGGCGTCCTGGTAACGGGGATCTCGGGTCGTCAGGAAAAGCTCGGCCGCGGCCCAATAGAATTCATCGGTGAAATCGGTGTCGCCATAGGCTCCGCTGCCGGTGAAGTCGGCGATCGGATAGATGTTCGGGTTGCGCCGCGCCGCGGTCCAGGCCCGCTCGGCGGCGGCGAGGCAGCGGGCTGAGAAGGTGGCGTCGATCTCGCGCCAGAGGCGGGCGCATTGAGCGGCGGCGGCGGCGAGGTTGAGGGTGGCCCCGGTGCTGGGCGGGAAGAGCTGCCGCCTCTCCGGGTCTTTGTGAGGCGCCGTCGGCAGCGGCGTCCACTTTTCGTCCGCGACCTTGTGGTGCGCCATTCCCGAGGCGTCGATCTCGCTGAAGGCGAGGCCCGGCGCGCTCTCCTTCGCGCCCACGGGCAGGCGCAGGCGCGTGCCCTCGGGCACCTGCATCTTGAGGAGGAATTCGATTTCCCAGCGCGCTTCGTCGAGAATGTCGCTGACGCCGTTGCCGGCTTCGGGGATCGCGGCCGCCCCGTCCGGGAAGGGGCCGGGCGCGCCGCGAAGCCGCCCGCGTTCGTAGAGGTTCATCAAGGTCCAGACGCTGATGCCGGCGTTGACGACATATTTCCCGTGGTCGCCGGCGTCGTACCACCCGCCGGCGACGTCGAGCGTGTAGGAACAGCCCGGCCAGGCATTGCCTTTCGAATCCTTGCCCGAGACGCATGTCGCCCTTTCGTCGGGGTGACCGGCCGGCCGCGCCCATTGCGGGCCGCCGGCGAACCGCGCCTCGATCGGAATGCCCGCGCGATTCTGGTAGAAATAGCTCAGCGCGGCGCCGGGAAGGCGCTGGAAGGCGTCGGCGGAGATGGCGAACGGCCGGCTCTGCGCTCCGCCGGCTTGCAGCCGATAGCCCGAGCCCGCGCGCCGCACCGACGTGAAGTCGATGCGGTGGACATGCTCGCCCGACCAGCGGTCGACGCCGAAGACCTCGGTATTCCCCGACGCCACGACCTTGCCGTCGCGATCGGTGAGCCGCCAGGGCAGGGGGCGTTTCTCCGCGCTCGGGAGCATCGCGCGCTTCGGACCGTCGGGAAGCAATCCTACCTGGTTGAGCCGGATCTGCGCGGGAGGCGATTCGGCGGCGGCCAGGAAAGCCGCCGACGCGGCGAGAAGCGCTCGGCTTGGAGGGATCATGGGTTCGCCGTTCCGGAGTGAGCGTGGAGACCGAACACGGCGCCGACGAAACCGCCGGCGCTGCGGGTGCTGAGCATCGTGCCGTCCTCTCCCCGGCGCAGGCTCGTCCAACCGCCCCGGCCGGTCGCATAAGAGAAGTCGTAAACGCCGCCCCGGGCCTCGATCTTCAGGCGGACGGGCGCGCCCGGGCGGACGTCGAGCGGTACGGTCGCAAGCGTGGTGGGCTCCGCGCCCGAGCGGCGCTTCAGGCGGATGACGGGCCGCCCGGCTTCGCGGCCGACCGCGAGGAAATACCAATATTCGTCATTCTGCAGCGCCACCAGGCCCGCTTCGCCGGAGTCCGACGCCGGCGAGAAACGGACGAGGGCCGAGGCCGAGGCGGTGAGATGCTGCTGGCGGCGGGCGAGAAAGGAGGGATTGGCGAAATCGCCGAGGCCGGCGGGCCTCGCCTCCATCTCGAGGTGTCCATCGCGAAGCGCGTACCAGTCGCTGCGCGGATTGCGCATCATCATCCAATAAGGCGGCAAGCCCGGCCCCTTGAATTCGTCGCGGACGGCAAAGGCGCCGCTCGTCGGCACAGCCGGATCCGGCTGCGGCGGCAGCTTGGGGCGGGAGTGGGTCCAGGGAATGGCCTGGCCCGGTCCCGTGATCCGCGGCCATCCGTCCGGCCAGGAGACCGGCAGGAGGAAAGTTTCGCGGCCGGTGTTGTAGAAATCCCCGGAATAGGGACGCACGGCGAGGAAGGTGGCCCACCATTCGCCCGCCGCGGTTTCGACGAAATCCGCGTGTCCGGCCGAAGCGATCGGATCCGCGCGGTCGCGCGGCAGGTCGCGCTGGGTGAGGATCGGATTGCCGGAATAGGCGATGTAGGGGCCGGTGACGTTGCGGCTGCGCAGAACGACCTGCGAATGGCCTTCGGCGGTGCCGCCCTCGGCGGCGATCAGGAAATACCAGCCGTCCTTGCGCAGGATGTGCGGCCCCTCGATCCAGATCGGCTTCTTCGAAATATCGACGCCGCCGTTCACGAGCAGCCTGCGCGGCCCGAACGTCTTCTTCGCCGCCGGGTCGAAACGCTGGATCCAGATCGCGCGGTGCCCCTCGTAGAGCGGCTGCCCCTCCGGGGGGCCGTTGTTGAGGACCCAGACCTTGCCGTCGTCGTCGAAGAACAGGGAAGGATCGATGCCGCCTTCGAGCTCGGGCAGCCAGACCGGGTCCGACCAGGGGCCCGCGGGATCCCTGGCAGTGATCACGAAATTGCCGCCGCAATCGACGCAGGTGTTGAGGATGTAGAAGGTGCCGCCATGCTCGGAGATGTCGGGCGCGAAGACCCCGCGCGACAGGCCGAGCTTGCCGAAATCGAGCTGGCCCGGACGGTCGATCGCGTTGCCGATCTGGGTCCAGTGGACGAGATCGCGGCTGCGGAAGACCGGAAGTCCGGGGAAATAGGCGAAGGTGGACGTGACGAGATAGAAATCGTCGCCGGCGCGGGTGAGGCTCGGATCCGGATAGAAGCCCTTCAGGATCGGATTGCGATAGTCGCCCGGGCCGATTGGCACCGAGTCGCTCGCGTCCGAGACGCGATATTCGAACCAGTCGAAGCGCGCCGCTCCGCTCCGTGGCCGGGCATCGACGCCCGCGCAGCCGGCGAGGACCAGAAGCGCAAATGGAAGCAGCCTGCCGATCATGCCGCCGCGAGCTCCGGAGCGGCGCAATTGTCGAGGATGAACTGCCGGTGCGTCGGCATATATTCGGCGGAATTGTGGGTCGCCTCGGCGATATGCCTGAGGCGCCGGCGGGTCTCCTCGATCGGCATGATGTCGGCGACGGGATCGTAGGTCCGTGCCTTCATCAGCTGGCCGATCATCACCGCGAACCAGCTGGTGTCGTTGAACAGCTCGTCATTCTCGCGGAAGGTGCGGCCATAGGCCTCGAACACCCGGATCTTCTCGGCCAGCCGCTCCGGGATCGGCATGTTTCGGCAATAGTCCCAGAACGGGGAATCGTCCCGCTCGGTCGCCTTGTAGTGGAGCACGAGGAATTCGCGGACGATCTCATATTCGTTGAGAACGATCCGGTTGAACCGGTCGATGTCCGCCTGCTGGAAGGTGCGATCGGGGAACATGGTCATCAGCCGCGAAAGGCCGCTCTGGACGAGCCAGATGCTGGTCGATTCGAGCGGCTCCATGAAGCCCGCGGCAAGGCCCAAAGCGACGCAATTCTTGATCCAGAACTGCTTGCGCCGTCCCGTCTTGAAAGGAACGACCCTGGGGTCGGCGAGGGGCTTTCCGTCCAGATTGCGCAGGAGGATGTCGGCCGCCTCGTCGTCCGACATGAAGTCGCTCGAGAAGACGTGGCCGTTGCCGGTCCGGTGCTGAAGCGGGATCCGCCACTGCCAGCCGGCGGTGTGCGCGGTGGATCGCGTGTAGGGCGTGATCTCGGGGACGCTTTCGCAGGGGACGGCGATGGCCCGGTTGCACGGGAGATAGTGCGACCAGTCCTCATAGCCCGCCTTCAGCGCCTGCTCGATGATCAGGCCGCGGAAGCCCGAGCAGTCGATGAAGAAATCCGCTTCGACCTTGTCGCCGCTCTCCAGCGTCACCGAGTCCACGAAGCCGTCTTCGCCCCGCAGGCTGACGTCGACGATCTTCCCCTCGCGGCGGACGATTCCGCGTCCTTCGGCGTAGCGGCGAAGATAGCGTGCGTAGAGGCCCGCGTCGAAATGATAGGCATAGGCGATCTGCGAGAGCGGCGAGTTGCCGGCGTCGAACGGACGCATGAACTTGCCGCGCTCGCCGGCGAGCGCGGGAAGCGACCATTCGTCGAGCCGCGGCGCCTCGCCGAGCTGGTGGAGGCGCAGCCAGTGGGCGTGGAACGAAACGCCCTCCATGTTGAGCCCGTAGGAGCCGAACGGGTGGAAGTAGCGGTGGCCCTGCCGGCCCCAATTGTGGAACTCGATGCCGAGCTTGAACGTGCCCTTGGTCTCGCGGACGAAGTCGTCCTCGTCGAGCTCGAGCATCCGGTTGAAGGTCGCCATCTGCGGGATGGTGGCCTCGCCGACTCCGATGATTCCGATCTCGTCGGATTCGATGAGGGTGACGGTGCAATATTGCGTCGTCAGGATTTTCGCGAGGGTCGCCGCGGCCATCCAGCCGGCCGTACCGCCGCCGACGATGACTATGCTGCGGATTCGTTGGTCGGTCACGCAAAAGCTCCCTTGGGTGTCGCGGTCCGGGCAGCGGCGCTCGAACGGCCGAGCCCAGCCAGAAAGTCGGAGTGGGTCGGCATCGTCTCGGCCGCCTGGCGAATGAAAGGGGCCATGCGCGCCAGGGTCTGGCGGATCTCGCCCTCGTCCACGGTGTCGGCAAGAGGGTCGTAGCGGCGGGGACGGATGCCCTGGCCCAGCAGGACC
>DASVPM010000313.1:0-9594 GCA_036382815.1 Allosphingosinicella sp. | reverse complement strand
GGTGAAGGTGAGGCACAGGATCGAGGAAGGCTCGACCCCGGCGAGCAGCAGCCGGAGCACCCGGGCGGTGAGGACATGGGTCTTTCCCGTCCCCGCCGAGGCGGACAGCGCGGCGTGATCGCCGGGCGCGGAGGCGGAGAGCTGCTCGGCCTCGAGAAGGGCCAGGGGGCGGAGTCGGCGGGACATGAGTGCCAGAGTAGGGACTCGGCACGAGAGCGGCTAGCGGGAAGCGTCCGATCCGACCGACATGCGCACTCGCATGCCGCACCGGAGCCGGCGCTCAACTGAGTAGTGACGGCCGGTAGGCAGCGCTATAGACACCGGAGAGGCTGCCGCCGCGGGCAAACGGGAAACCTTCATGTACGTCCGACGACTGACGATCACCAACATAAGATCCATCGAGCGCTTCGATCTGCGGCTCAACCGGGACGAAGCGCCGGGCTGGCACGTCATCCTCGGCTCCAACGGGGCGGGCAAATCCTCGGTCGTCCGCTCCCTGGCGCTTGCCCTCGCCGGCCCGAAGGAAGCGGTCGCCCTTCGCCAAAGCTGGGACACCTGGCGTCGATACCAGTCGCGATCGAGTTCGATCCACCTGGAAGTCGACACCAACCCGAAGGACATCTTCACCAAAGGCCGGCGGAGCCAAAGCGTCGTGGCCGAAATCGCCCTCGTGGACGTGCCGAGCACCCTCACCGGCCCAAGGGTCGAAGTGATCGCCACCGCGGGACAGCCGATCGCCGAGCGTTCGTTCTGGGGACCCAATGCGGGCTGGTTCTCCGCCTCATTCGGCCCGTTCCGACGCTTTACCGGGGGCGACCAGGCCTTCGAGCGGCTATTCTTCTCAAATCCCCGCCTTGCGCCCCACCTGTCCGCGTTCGGCGAAGACGTGGCCTTGACCGAAGGCTTGAGATGGCTCCGGGAATTGCGGGTCAAGCAGCTGGAATCGGGGGAGGAAGTACAGCTCCTCGACCGGCTGATCCACTTCCTGAACAATTCCGACCTGCTTCCCCACCAAGCCATCGTCCAGGAGGTCCGAACCGAAGAGATCATCCTGATCGATGCAGGCGGCGCTCGCGTCGCCGTCGAGCAGATGAGCGACGGCTATCGCTCGGTGCTGTCCATGATTTTTGAAATCCTCCGGCAAATGGCGAAAGCTTACGGGCCAGAAGCGATGCTGCAGGCATTGGACGTCGAGGCCAGCACGGTCAGCCTGCCCGGCGTCGTCGTCATCGATGAGGTCGACGCCCATCTCCATCCTTCGTGGCAGAAGGACATCGGACCCTGGTTCACGCGCTGCTTCCCGCAGCTTCAGTTCATCGTCACGACCCACAGCCCGATCATCTGCCGCAATGCGACGAGCGTGTGGCGCCTCCCGAATCCCGGCACCGAGGAAGCGGCTGAACGGATCGAGGGAATTGCTCTGAACCGTCTCATACACGGCTCGATACTCGAGGCGTACGGCACCGATTTCTTCGGACGCGACGTCGCGCGATCGGAAGATTCCCGGGAGCTGCTCTCGGAGCTGGCTCATCTCAACCGGCGCGCACTGCGAGGCGAGCTCAATGCGGACGAGATGGCTCGTATGGAGGAGCTCCGGGCGACCCTGCCGACCCTCGCGACCGACCTGGAAGCGGCCTAGCAACCGATGTTGAAAATCAGGAACAGGCGCCTGGACCCGGTTGCGCGGCAGACTCTCGCCGACGTCCAGAAGCAGATAAATTCCTCCGGGAATTATCCCACCAGGGTCGCTCGGGCGAAACAAGAATGGGAAAGAAAGCGGTCGACCGCAGCGCGCAAGGCCGCGATGACCGCCGTTCGAGAAACCCTGAGCAGAATGTGCATCGGCTCGGTGCGATGCGCCTATTGCGAGGATTCCGCTGGCGACGAGGTTGAACACATCCTCCCGAAGAACCTTTTTCCGGAGCGCACGTTCGCCTGGCCGAACTATGCTTTCTCCTGCGGTCCCTGCAACGGCCCCAAGGGCAATCGCTACGGCGTCGTGCAAGGCAATTCGGTTCAGGAGTTCTTCCGCGCGAGAAACGGTCCGGTCGACCCTCCCCCCGCCGGGCAATCCGGGTTCATCAATCCGAGGACCGAGGATCCGACCCGATTTCTCGAGCTCGATCTCGGCGGCACGACTCCTCAAGGTCAGGTTCTTCGCGGGACCTTTAGATATTTGCCTCGACCCGGACTCTCCCCCCTCGACCGGGCGCGAACCGAATTCAGCTGCGACGTCTATGGGCTGAATCGCGAAATCGTTCGAGTGGCCCGCGAAAATGCATTCGGCGGCTTTCGCGCGAGGCTTCGCGAATATGTAACGGAGAAGCGCGGCGGGGCCTCGAGCCGCAGACTGCGCGAGATAAGGGACGACCTGCTGCGCACGCCCCATCTGACGGTGTTCCATGAGATGCGGCGACAGCGCTCGGTCCTGCCGCAGATCAATGCCTGGCTGCACGAGGCGCCGGAAGCCGCCGACTGGCCGCTAACCTGAGGCCTTCGCTCCTGGAAGATTCTACGGCATGGAGCCGGCGGCCGCGGGCAGGGCCCGAGTTTCTTAACTTTTCGGGCGCTTATGGGCGGACCTCAAATCGACCGGGATGAGTCCAATGACCGATTCGACTTCAAGCCTGCTGGCAATCCTCCTCGGACTCGGCGTCTTCGCGATCATCGTCGCGATCGGGTGGCGGAGCGTCCAGAACCGCCGGATCCTGCGCCTGCAGAGCGCCGACGGCCGCGAGACGATCATCGTCGCGGGCGAGGACGACGAGGTCAGCAGCGTCGTCACCGCCGAGACGGCGCAGCGGGCGGCCGCGCCCGAGTTCGGCCGCCGTGAAGCCGGGAGCGGAACCGGCGTCGCGACGCCCGGACCGAGGGATTAGGCCGCCCCGCGCAAGGCCGCGAAGCCGCAAGGTCGGGCCAGCTTCGCCGTTCAGACGTCGAACGCGGCGAGTATCGGGCAGGGCCCGCTGGCGCCCCGGCCGCATTGGGCCGCCAGCCGCTCGAGCGACTCGCGGGCTCGGCCGAGCTCGGCGATCTTCATGTCCAGGGCTTCGATCCGCCGGCTTGCCAGCTCCCGGGCGCGGCTCCGGTCCTCGCCCGAATCGAGCTCCAGTAGCTCCCTTATCTCCTCGAGGGTGAAGCCGGCCGCCTGGGCCTGCCGGATGAAGCGCAGCCGGCGCAGATCCCCGGCGCCGTAGCGCCTGACCCCGCCGTCGCGCGCCGGCGTCCCGAGCAGACCCTTGCGCTGGTAGAAACGGACCGTCTCGACGCCCACCTTACCGCCGGCGGCGAGGCGGCCGATGGTCAGCGAAACGAGGCCTTGACTCTGTACCATGGTACGGACCCTATATGGGTTCCGACGAGATCGCAAGGAGTCGTGAAATGTCGGACATGAGCAACCTGCCGGCCGCCGCCGGGAAGGCCGTCATCTACCGTATGGTGATGCCGAAGCACATCTGCCCCTACGGCCTAAAGGCCCTCCACCTGCTGAAGCGGGCGGGCTTCGAGGTGGAGGATCATCACCTGACCTCGCGGGAAGAGACCGACGCGTTCAAGGCGCAGCACGCGGTCGCGACCACTCCGCAGATCTTCATCGGCGGCGAGCGCATCGGCGGCCATGACGATTTGCGCCGCTTCCTGGGCAAGCCGGTCGCCGACCCGCAGGCAACCAGCTACCGGCCGGTCGCCGCCTTGTTCGCGATGACCGCGCTGACGGCGCTGGCCGCGGCCTATGCGGTCACCGGCAGCCTCTTCACCCTGCTCGCGGCCGAGTGGTTCGTGGGCTTCTCGATGGTGGTGCTGGCGCTCCTCAAGCTGCAGAACATCGAAGGCTTCGCGACGATGTTCCTCAACTACGACCTGCTCGCCCGGCGGTGGGTGCCCTATGGCTATCTCTATCCGTTCGCCGAGGGCCTGGCGGGCGTGCTGATGATCGCCGGCGTGCTGACCTGGCTGTCCGTCCCCCTCGCGCTCTTCATCGGGACGATCGGCGCGGTCTCGGTCTTCAAGGCCGTCTACATCGACCGGAGAGAGCTGAAATGCGCCTGCGTCGGCGGCGCGAGCAACGTGCCGCTCGGCTTCGTCTCGCTCACCGAGAATCTGATGATGATCGCGATGGCGGTCTGGATGGCGCTCGCCGCGCTCGGCCTCGCGAGCGGGGGAATCCACGGCGCGGCCCCGCCCGCCCACACGGTCCATGCCGCGTCCCCGGCGGGCGGGGAGAGCCGGTCCACGGCCGGCTACCGGGCGGCGCATGACGAGATGATGGCGGCGATGGACGTGCCCTATACCGGCGACGCCGACGCCGATTTCGTGCGGGCCATGATCCCGCACCATGAGGGCGCCGTCGCGATGGCGCGGGTGGCGCTGGAGCATGGCCGCGATGCGCAGGTCCGCCGGCTCGCGGCGGACGTGGTCGCGGCCCAGGAGCGCGAGATCGCGCAGATGAACGCCTGGTTCACCCGCCACCGCCGCCAGGCTTCGGACTGACCGGCCTAGCCGCCATAGGCCCGGACGAAGAAGACGATCGTGGTGGCGCCGGTGACGAGCAGCGTCCAGGTGCGCACCGCCGGCGGGCTCAGCCGCTTGCCGAGCAGCGCGCCGAGCCAGCCGCCCAAAGTGGAGCCGAGAAGCATCGGGACGCAGGCCCGCCACCAGACCATGGCGAAGCCGATGAACACGAAGGCCGCGGCGAAATTGGCCACGGCGAGCATCGCCGTCCGGATCGCGAACAGCTCGCGCGGGCGGATATTGGCGAGGAGGCCGTAGACCGCGGTGGTGATCAGCCCGACCCCGCCGCCGAAATAGCCGCCATAGATACCGAGCAGCGCCTGCGCCGCGACCAGGGCCGGCCGGCCGATCGCGACCCGCGAATGGAGCCAGTCCGCGGCGCGCCTGCCGAACGCCATCACCGCGAAGGCGAAGAGCAGCAGCCAGGGGATGAGGATGTCGAAGGTCTCGGTCGGGGTGAGCACGAGCAGCAGGCTGCCGACCAGGCCGAAGGCGAAGGTGAGCGCGGCGAGCAGCCGCACCGACAGGCCCGCGACCGGACGGAGCTCGCCGCGATAGGTCCAGGCGCTCGCGCCGGCGCCGGGCAGCAGGGCGACGTTCGAGGTGGCGTTGGCGACGTTGGCCGGCAGCCCGAGCGCGATCAGGGCCGGCAGGGTCGCGAACGTGCCGCCCCCGGCGAGCGCGTTCATCGCCCCGCCGACGACGCCCGCGGCGGCGGCGAGCAGGATCGAGGGAAGATCGGCGGCCACGATTGCCCTTAGCGCCTTCGCGGCTTTGCGTGAGGGGAATCCGACCTTAATTCGAACTGTCTCGGCGCAAGGACGCGCGGTGCCGTTTTCCCGCTTCAGGCCGAAACCTGTTTCAGGGTCCAATTCTCCACCCGCGAGGCGGTTCGGCGCTGGATCCTGAAACGAGTTCAGGATGACGGGGCCGTGCCAACGACGCCACCGGCTAGCAGGCGATCACGGCGAGATAGCCCGGCCGCTCTGCAGCAAGCGACTGCATGACCTGATCGCGAGTAACGATCGGCATGCCCCGGACCCGCGCGCTGGCGATCAGAAAGCAGTCCCCGGGGTCCTTGTGACCGGTCTCAGTCACTACACTTGCCGCGGCGAGCGAGACTCGCTGATGGATTGGGACGATCCGGGCGGACGTGGCACGCACAGCCTCGCGGAACCAACGCTCCGGCGGATCATCACCCAGATAGGGTTGCCCCACCAGGCGCCGCTTTCGCGCCGCGGTGGATATTTCCCAAGCGGTAATGGGCGACACAAACAGCGTGCTCGCCTCCTGATGTGCCCTGATCGCATCGACCGCAGGGTCGAGCAACTCCATCTCGCCGCTGACGAGCCAGTAGAGCGCATGGCTGTCGAGCAGAATGCCCGACAAGGAGATCAGCGCTTCGTCCCGAGCCGGTCTTCGCGCTGCCTCGATCCCTTCAAGACCTGAGCGGCGATGGGCTTGGTCAGATCGATGCCCTCTTCAATCATCAAGCGGCCCTTGAGCGCACCCGCGCCTCGCACGGTGACCGCGCGCCCGGAACTCGGATCGCCGACGGCCTTCGGAGCGGGGTCGGGATGGGCTTTGGCCATGAGTTTCATATAATCCTCTCACGGGCGACGTTCCAGCGACTCTCAGCTAAACTTCCAGGAAGCCCGAGCCCATCGATTAGCGCAAGTCGTCGGATCGGTCTATACGGTTTTCATCGAAGCCGCTTCGTCCACCGTGGCCTTTGTACGCGGACTACCTCTTTCCAGCCCCAATGCAGCTGTGAATAGAACAACCCCGGAACCTTGCCCCCGCGACCCCCCTCCCCCTATACCTCCCCCATGTCAGACCTGTTCGCGTCAACCGCCGCCCCGTCGTCCGATTACGACGCCCATTCGATCGAGGTGCTGGAGGGGCTCGAGCCGGTCCGGCGGCGGCCGGGAATGTATATCGGCGGGATTGACGAGCGGGCGCTTCACCATCTCGCCGCCGAGGTTCTCGACAATGCGATGGACGAGGCGGTGGCGGGCTTCGCGACCCGGATCGAGGTGACCCTCGAGGCCGTGGCGGGGACGGCGGGCCGGCTCACCGTCACCGACAACGGCCGCGGCATCCCGATCGACGAGCATCCCCGCTATCCGGGCAAGTCGGCGCTCGAGGTGATCCTCACCATGCTCCATTCCGGCGGCAAGTTCTCGAACAAGGCCTATGCGACCTCCGGCGGGCTGCACGGCGTCGGCGTGAGCGTCGTCAACGCCCTGTCGAGCGAGACGGTGGTCGAGGTCGCCAAGAACAAGGAGCTCTACCGCCAGACCTATTCGCGCGGCGAGCCGGTCTCGAAGCTGGAGCTGCAGGGGCCGACCCAGAACCGCCGCGGGACCAGCATCGCCTTCATCCCCGACACCGAGATCTTCGGCGAGGAGGCGCGGTTCAAGCCGGCCCGGCTCTACCGGCTCGCCCGCTCCAAGGCCTATCTGTTCGCGGGGGTCGAGATTCGCTGGCGCTGCGATCCGTCGCTGGTCGACGGCGACGTCCCCGCCGAGGCGGTGTTCCAGTTCCCGGGCGGGCTCGGCGATCACCTGAGGGAGCAGATCGGCGAGCGCAATTGCGCGACCAGCGACTTCTTCACCGGCCGCCAGGACTTTCCGGACGGCCAGGGCATGGTCGAATGGGCCGTGGCCTGGCCTTTGTGGACCGACGGCGGCTCCTCTTATTACTGCAACACCATCCCGACCCCGGACGGGGGCACCCACGAGCAGGGGATAAGGGCGGCGCTGACCCGCGGCGTCCGCGGCTTCGCCGAGCTCACCGGCCAGCAGAAGAAGGCCAAGGAGGTCCAGGCCGAGGACGTGGTCGGAGGGGCGGAGATCATGCTCTCCGTCTTCATCCGCGACCCGCAGTTCCAGAGCCAGACCAAGGACCGGCTGACAAGCCCCGACGCCGCCCGGCTGGTGGAGGCGGCGGTGCGCGACCATTTCGACCATTATCTCGCCGACAACATGGAGCGCGGCCGGGCCCTGCTCGGCTTCGTCCTCGAGCGGATGGACGAAAGGCTGAAGCGCCGGGCGGAGCGCGAGATCAAGCGCAAGACGGCGACGTCGGGCCGCAAGGTCAGGCTTCCCGGCAAGCTCACCGACTGCGCCAACAGCGACGACCCCGCCGGGACCGAATTGTTCATCGTGGAAGGCGACAGCGCGGGCGGCTCGGCCAAGCAGGCGCGGGACCGCAAGACCCAGGCGATCCTGCCCATCCGGGGCAAGATATTGAACGTCGCCTCGGCGAGCGCCGACAAGATAAGGGGCAATCAGGAGATCGCCGACCTCACTTTGGCGCTCGGCTGCGGCACCCGCGAGCGCTGCGACCCGGCGCAGCTCCGCTACGACCGGATCATCATCATGACCGACGCCGACGTCGACGGCGCCCATATCGCCACCCTGCTGATGACCTTCTTCTTCACCGAGATGGGCCGGATCGTCGAGCAGGGCTGCCTCTACCTCGCCCAGCCGCCGCTCTACCGCCTGTCGTCCGGACCGACCGTCGCCTACGCCCGCGACGACGCCCATCGGGGCGAGCTCGAGGCGAGCCTGTTCAAGGGCAAGAAGGTCGAGATCAGCCGGTTCAAGGGCCTGGGCGAGATGAACCCGTCGCAGCTTCGCGAGACGACGATGGATCCGAAGAGCCGCTCGCTGATCCGGGTCACCCTGCCCGACGGCTACCAGCCGCAGCAGCCGGTGCGTGACCTCGTCGACCGGCTGATGGGCCGCAACCCCGAGCACCGCTTCAACTTCATCCAGAGCCGCGCGGCCGAGATCGCGGAGGAGGAGATCGACGCGTGAAGGCGGCGGGCTGCGGGATGAGTCCTCCCCCGGATTGCCGGGGGAGGGGACCGCGCGAAGCGCGGTGGAGGGGTTCTTCGGACTCCGAAAGGCCCCTCCACCATGCTTCGCATGGTCCCCCTCCCCGGCAAATGCCGGGGAGGATTTTAGAAGCCGGAACGGGAGGGATGTCGATACGGCCTAAAGGGTCAATGGCTTTCACGCCCGAAATGGGTTAGTTGGAAAAGCCATGAAAGTCGCATTTTCGACCGGCCTGCGCACCGCCATCACCGCCATCTTCGCTTGCAGCCTCCCCGCCTGGGCGCAGGATAAGAGCTCGGCGCCCGGCGGCCACACCATCGTCGTGACCGGCCGCCCGCTCGACGAATCCCGCCGCGCCCTCGCCTCGTGCCTCGCGCGCAAATGCCCGCCGGGCGAAGATATCGACGCCACCCTCGCTCACGCCGAGAATCTGTTCGTCGCGGGCGACTATAAGGCCGCCCGGCACATCATCTCGGCCTCGATCGGCCGCAACCGGCGGCATGCCAAGGCCTATCCCATCCCCGTCGCCGACCTGTATCGCGCCAACGGGCGCATCGCCGCCCATCTCGGCGAGGGGCGTTCCTACGAATGGTCGACGAATGCGGCCGCTCGCTCGCTCAAGGCGGGGCTGCCGGACGGCGACCTGAGGCTGATCGCCGCGGAGCTCGAGAAAGCGGGCATGTACGCCTCGCTCGGGCGGACGGAGCGGGCCCGCCAGATCTACGCCGAGACGCGGCGCGAAGCCCACCGGCTCGGCCGCGACGACATCGCGGCCAATATCCGCCTGCGCGCCGCCTGGCTCCACCAGCTCGAAGGCAATGAGGATTTCGCCCGGGCCGAGCTGAAGGAGATCGCCGCCGACAGGACCAAGGCCGGCAGGATGCCGCGCGCGGCCGCGCTCGTGCTGCTCGCCCGGCTCGATCGCCGGCGCGGCAAGTCGGTGGCCGCCGACCGGCTCGTCCGCGAATTGCGCGAGGTGAGCGACCGGCAGGTCCTGCTCTTCTCGCCGCCGGTCGACGCCCCTACCAACGCGGCCGCGGTCGGCGTCGCGGGCTCGGGCCTTCGGCGGATGCCGATGCAGCGCTTCGAGGAGCAATGGGTGGACGTCGCCTTCACGGTGAGCCCGGAAGGCAAGGTCAGCGACGTCGAGATGCTGCGCAGCCGGGGCTCGACCGGCTGGGCGGAGCCGGTGCTCCGAGCGATCGAAAGACGAGTCTATTCGCCGGTGAGCGGCACCGAG
>DASVPM010000312.1:0-3947 GCA_036382815.1 Allosphingosinicella sp. | reverse complement strand
CGCCGCTTCGGCGGTGGGAGTGCCCGGCTCGGGAGGCGGAGATGACGCGCACCCGGCGAGCAGGGCGGACGTCAGGCAGGCGATCAGGGTCAGTCCGTGCATCGTTGGCGTCCTCCGGTACGACCCGTCATTGCGAGGAGCGAAGCGACGAAGCAATCCAGATTCCGAGGCCGGCGCCGCTGGATTGCTTCGCTCCGCTCGCAATGACGGCGCTCATCCCTTCGTCGCCACGATCCAGTCGTCGATCTTCTTCTCGAGCACCGCCATCGGCAGCGACCCGGTCATCAGCACCTGCGCGTGGAAGGCGGGCGGATCGAAGCGCTTGCCGAGCACGGCCTGCGCCTTCGCCCGGAGCCGCTGGATGGTGAGCGCGCCGATCTTGTAGGCGAGCGCCTGGCTGGGGATGGCGATGTAGCGCTCGACCTCGGCGACGACCTCGGTCCGGCTCATGCCGCTGTTGGCGAGCATGTAATCGATGCCCTGCTCGCGGCTCCAGCCCTTGGCGTGGATGCCGGTGTCGACGACGAGGCGCATGGCCCTCAGCATCTCGTCGTTCAATCCGCCGAAGCGCTGGTAGGGATCGCTCTCCATGCCGAGCTCGTCCCACAAGGTCTCGGCGTAGAGCGCCCAGCCCTCGACGAAGGCGGTGTTGCCGCCGAAGCGCATGAAGGCGGGGAGCGCCTCATTCTCCTGCGCCAGGCTGATCTGGAAATGGTGCCCCGGGCTGCCCTCGTGGAGGTAGAGCGTCTCCATGCCCCAGGTCCGGCGCGAGGGCAGGTCGTAGGCATTGTAGTAGAAGATGCCGGGGCGCGAGCCGTCGGGCGTGCCCTGCTGGTAGGAGCCGCCGGCCTCGGTCTTCTCGCGGAAGGGCTCGACGGCACGGATTTCCAGCGGGCTCTTTGGGATAGTCGAGAATTGCTCGCCGATCCTGGCATCGACGCGGCGGGCGATCGCCTCATAGCCTTGGCGAAGCGAGTCGCGGCTGGACGGGGCGAACTTCGCATCGTTGCGCAGATATTCGAAGAATTGGGGAAGAGTCCCCTTGAAGCCGGTGCGTGTCTTCACCGTCTCCATTTCCCGCTTGATCCGGGCGACCTCGCGAAGGCCGGTATTGTGGACTTCCTCGGCGGTTAAGGGCAGAGTCGTCGTGCTCTCGATCAGTCGCTGGTAGACCTTGGCGCCGCCTTTCATGTGGACGAGCCCGACGCCTTCGCGGGCCTTGGGCAGATACTCGCCGCGCAGGAAATCGCGAAGCCGGCGGTGGACGGGATAGATCTCCGTCTCGATCGAGGCCCGGTAGGCGGCGGTCAGGCGCGCCTTGTCCGCTTCGGAGAAGTCGGCCGGAAAACGCTTGATCGGCCCGTAGAAGGGCGAATCCTCCACCTTCTGGTCGATCAGGAGAGTGAGCTGATCGACGACGTTCTTGATGGTCAGCTTCGTCTCGTAGACTCCTGCGGCCATTCCCTGGCGAAAGCGGCCGATCGCCCGGTCGTTCATGGCGACATAGTCTTTGTGGCGCTTCAGATTGTTCTCATAATCGGCGACCGTCTTGAACGGCGCCGCGCCTTCGCCGGAGGCAAAAGCGGGGTAGAAAGTGTGGAATCCCGACATATGGTTGATCGGCCGAACGACGCCGAGCGCGAGCATGTCCGGCTCGAGGTTCTTGAGCGAATCCAAGGTCTGCCATTCGAAGACGTCGTAGGCGATCCGATCGGTCTCGCTCAGCCTGGAGCGGTCGATCGAGCGCAGCGCGGCGAGGTCGGCCTTCGCCGCCGCGCGTTCCGCTTCGAAATATTCGTCGGTGATATAGTCGCCGAGCCGGTCGGCGTAGCGCGGGTCGCCCCGGAAGAGGGCGCCGATCGGGTTGCGCCTGAGATTAGCCTCGTCGCTCTCGTGGAAGAGTCGTTTGAGCTTTCCGGACTCGCTCGTCGCCGCGGCAGGGGCGGCCGGAGCCTGGGGGGGCGCGGCGGCGGCGGGAAAGGCCGCCAGGGAGGCGGCGGCGATGAGGATCGTCGATATTTTCATGGCCCGCTGCTTAGCGGGCAGCGGCGGGACGGGGAAGCGGCGCCGATTGCTCAAACAGTCCCGGCCGGCTTCACCCCGTGGGCCGCGTACCATCCCCAGGGACGCTCGCGATACCATTTGGTGATGACATATTTGATCCCCCCCTCGACCGGGCAGCCGGTGTGGAGCGAGAAGGTGTTGGGCTCGCCATATTGGTCGAGATTGTTCCACAAGAGCAGGTTGCCGGTGCGCGGGGTCACCCGCACCTTCGCGTTCGGGAAGAAGGTCTGGCCGCCCGCTTCGGGCTGGTTGAGGAAGATCATCGCCGTCCAGGTGCGCTGCCCGCCCTGCCGCTCCATCTCCGGCCAATAGGGCTGGTTGGTGTAGAAGAAATCGTGGTGCGGCTTGAATTGCTGGCCGACCGCGTAGCGCTGGCCCTGGATGGTCTCGCCATGGGTCGGATCGATCCCGGTCAGCCGGTTGATCTTCGCCTCGACCATCTGGTTGGCCCGGTCCTCCAGGCGAAGGTTGCAGCTTTCGCTGGTCCGGAAGTCCGGATCCGGAGTCGGCGCGAGCAGCCCCGACGGGACCCGATCCTTGTCGATCAGCTCGATGACGTCGGCGCATTCGCTGTGCGACAGGAAGTCGCGGACGACGAAGATGTCGAGTCCCTGGGCGGGCAGCTTGAAGGCGTTCGGAGTCTTGAGCAGGCGATCGCGCACGAAGGTGCCGATCTGCATCCGGTAGAGGGCCCCCGGATCGCCCATCGTTCGCGGACTGGTGCTCATTGGATCGCCTTTCCCCGAACCATCACATAATCGACATGCTCCAGGGCCCTGACATCGCGCAAGGGGTCGCCGCCGACCGCGATGAGGTCGGCGGAGTAACCCGGCGCGATCCGCCCGACTTCCTTCTCCATCCCGAGCAGCCGGGCGGCGCCGGTTGTCGCCGACGCGATCGCCTCCGAGGGGCTCATCCCGGCGAGCTCGACCAGCAAGCCGAGCTCCTGGGCGTTGCGGCCATGCTCGAAGACCGCGGCGTCGGTCCCGAACACGACCGGCACTCCGGCGTCGCGGGCCAGCCGGGCGGCTTTCCCGACCTCCGACAGGGTCATTCGCACTTTCGCTTCGACGACCGGCGTGAAGATCCCCTTGCCGAGGCGCTCGCGGATTCCGGTGAAGGCCATGAGCGTCGGCACGAGCGTCGTGCCGCGCTCCTTCATCAGGCGGACGGTGGCGGCGCTTGCGAACGTGCCGTGCTCGATCGAATCGACCCCGGCGCGGACCGCCGCGGCGATGCCGGCGTCGGCATGGGCGTGGGCGGCGACCTTGAGGCCCAGCGAATGGGCGGTGTCGACGATCGACTTCATCTCGGCGTCGGTGAAATGCTGGCCGAGGCCCCGCGCCTGCTGCGAGAGGACCCCGCCGGTTGCGGTGATCTTGATCAGATCGGCCCCGGCCCTCGAAAATTCGCGAACCCGGGCGGCGCATTGCTCGGGCCCCGTGCAGGTATTGTCGACGGAGAGCGCCCGGATCACCTCCGGACGGAAGCCGGAGACGTCGCCGTGGCCGCCGATGGTCGAGATTGCGGGCCCTGAGGAGACGATTCGCGGGCCGGGAATGAGTCCTTCGGCAGTGGCCCGGCGAAGGGCGAAGCCGACCAGCGGCGGCGAGCCGAGGTCGCGCACCGTGGTGAAGCCGGCGAGCGCGGTAATTCGCGCGTTCTTGGCGCCGACCAAAGTCGACCATTCGGTGGGGTCGACCGCCTCGTCGCGAAAGTCGCCACCCGGATCGCCCGAGAGATGGACGTGCATGTCGATGAGTCCGGGCAGGACCGTCTTGCCGGAGAGATCGACGAGCCGCGCTCCGGCCGGAGCCGGCGTGAGGCCGGCGGCGACGGCGGTGATCCGGCCGTCGGTGATGGTGATGGTCGAAGGCCCGGAG
>DASVPM010000311.1:0-3468 GCA_036382815.1 Allosphingosinicella sp. | reverse complement strand
CTCCCCGGCCGAGCGCTCGGCGGCGAGATCGACCGGCGGCGGCGGCCCGTCCTCGCGGCCGTGAATCTCGCGCAGCCAGAGCGACTGGCCGAGATGGCCGCGGCGGGTGCCGACGATGACGATGACGTCGCCCGAACCCTTGAAGGCGATCCCGACGGCTTTGCGCCAGTCGATGAGCAGCCCGACTCCGCCGATCGCCGGCGTGGGGAGAATGGCGCTTCCGCTGCCGTCCTCCCCCTTGGTTTCATTGTAGAGGGAGACGTTGCCGCTCACGATGGGCAAATCGAGCGCCCGGCAGGCTTCGGCCATGCCCTTGATGCAGCCGACGAACTGGCCCATGATCTCCGGGCGCTGGGGGTTGCCGAAGTTCATGCAGTCGGTCGTTGCCAGCGGGGTCGCTCCGACTGCGCAGAGGTTGCGCCAGGCCTCCGCGATCGCCTGCTTGCCGCCTTCATGGGGATCGGCGAAGCAATAGCGCGGGGTGACGTCGGTGGTGATCGCGAGCGCCTTTTGAGTCCCGTGGACGCGGACCACCGCGGCGTCGCCGCCCGGGCGCTGGACGGTGTCCGCGCCGACCATGTGATCATATTGCTCCCAGATCCAGCGGCGGCTGGCGAGGTCCGGGCAGGCCATCAGCTTCAGCAGGTCGGCCGCGACATCGGCGCATTCGGGGACGTCGGCGAGCGGCCCGGGCTTCGGAGTGGGCACCCAGGGCCGGTCGTAGCAGGGGGCGTCGTCGGCGAGCGGGGCGAGCGGGATGTCGGCGGCGGTCTCGCCGTTCCATTTGAGCACGAGGCGGCCGGTATCGGTGACCCGGCCGATCACCGCGAAATCCAGCTCCCACTTTCGGAATATCGCCTCGGCCTCGGGCTCGCGGCCCGGCTTCAGGACCATCAGCATCCGTTCCTGGGATTCCGACAGCATCATCTCGTAGGGCGTCATCCCCGTCTCCCGGCAGGGGACCGAATTCATGTCGAGCTCGAGGCCGACTCCGCCCTTCGACGCCATCTCCACGCTCGACGACGTGAGACCGGCGGCGCCCATGTCCTGGATGGCGACGATGGCGTCGGACGCCATGAGCTCGAGACAGGCCTCGATGAGGAGCTTCTCGGTGAACGGGTCGCCGACCTGGACGGTGGGGCGCTTCTCCTCGCTGTCCTCCGAGAAGTCGGCGCTGGCCATGGTGGCCCCGTGGATGCCGTCGCGGCCGGTCTTCGAGCCGACATAGACGACCGGATTGCCGATGCCGGCGGCGGCGGAATAGAAGATCTTGTCCTGGTCGGCCACTCCGACGGTCATCGCGTTGACCAGAATGTTGCCGTCATAGGCGCGATGGAAGTTCACCTCCCCGCCCACGGTCGGGACGCCGACGCAATTCCCATAGCCCCCGATCCCCGCGACGACGCCGGCGAGGAGATGGCGCGTCTTGGGATGGTCCGGCCGGCCGAAGCGGAGCGCGTTCAGGTTGGCGACGGGACGCGCGCCCATCGTGAACACGTCGCGCAGGATCCCGCCCACTCCGGTCGCCGCGCCCTGATAGGGCTCGATGTAGGAGGGGTGGTTGTGGCTCTCCATCTTGAAGATGGCGGCCTGATTGTCGCCGATGTCGATCACCCCGGCATTCTCGCCGGGGCCGCAGATCACCCAGGGGGCGGCGGTGGGCAGCTTCTTCAGGTGGATTCGCGACGATTTGTACGAGCAATGCTCGGACCACATCACCGAGAAGATTCCGAGCTCCGTCAGGTTGGGCTCGCGCCCGAGGGCGTGAAGGACGCGCTCATATTCCTGGGGGGAGAGGCCGTGCTCGGCGACGATCTCGGGCGTGATGGATTCGCTCATGCGTGCGCCTGTTAGCGGCGCGATTAGCGTCATGCCAGCGAAGGCTGGCATCCCAGGGAGCGAATAGCGCGGGCGTTTTTCACCCCCTGGGGTCCCAGCCTTCGCTGGGACGACGGATTACGCCTTGCAGGTCTGGGCGCCCTTGCCGGGGGCGGTGTAGTTGATCTGGGCCTCGTTCGCGCTCAGCGAATAGCCTTCGGCGGTGTAGGGCGGCTGGCCGGCGGCCGCGGTCAATATGGTCGGCGGCTGGTCCTTGGCGGAGCGGACCTGGACCGTGTCGTTGGTATAGAAATCGGCGTAGAGCAGGCTGTTGTCCTTGCATCGGTAGGTGCGGCTGGCTTGGATCATCGGCGGCGCTTCGACGGCTGCGGCGGTGTTCGCCGCATTGGTCTCAGGTTCCTTGTTGGGATCGATCGTCTGCTGCTCGCAGGCACCGAGGAGGGCGAGCAGGGCGAGGGGGGCGGCGAGGCTTATGGGGCTTTTCATCATAGAAATTTACTTCGCGAGCGCAGCATGCGTCGTCAAGGACTTTTCTGCGAGTGCTTCGCAACAGCGACCCGGGCGGCCTGAGGCGAGGGGTTCGACAACCGCGTCCGGTTAAGTTACGCTTTTGACGATTTTACGGGGCTGGGAGATCGGGAAGCGCGTGCAACGGGTCCGCATCGGCCTCACCGGCCTAGCCTTTGTGTTTCTGCTTGTGCTGCTCGGCGCGGTCTTCACCAGCCCGAGCAACGAGGCGCCGATCACGCCCAATCTTATCGAGACGCAACTTTCCGGCGGAAATCGGACCGTCCTGCCGGGCGGCAATCAATCGCAGCCCAAGGAACCGCTTGCCGAACTGGGGGTCGCTCCGGGCAATGCCGACGACGACAACAGTCTTCAGCCCGCGCCTGCCCAGCCGCGCTAGCTCGCCGGATCCGGCCGCACCGCAATGCTAACCACATACTTATCCACAGGCTTTCTATTCGGGAACAACTACCGAACTTATTCAGGAACAAACCGCGAAATACCCTCTAAAGGCATCAAATCCCTAAAAAAGGCATGAAATCCCCTTCCCTTAGGGGTTCGCCGATGTTATCCACGCCTTCTGATTTTTGGGGCATCTTCTCGGCTGACCGGCGAGTCACGCGGCGCATTGTGCGTGTCCGCGAACGGGGGAGCTCCGTGTATGGGAGCGGACAGGGGCGGTGGAGGTCGAGGACTTCTTCCAGGGAAGCGCGCTCAACGTAGTGGACGCCAAAGGGCGTCTCTCCGTTCCCGCCTTCGTCCGCTCCGTCATCGAGCGCCGGTCCGACGCTCGGGCGATCGTCGTCGGTGCCCATGAGATCGCGCCCTGCCTGACCGCCTACGGACGCAATTACGCCAAGAATCTGTGGACCGACCTCGAGCGCCGCCGACTCGCCGAAGAGGATCGCGGCGGAACGCTCGACGACCATTATGCCCGCGCCAGGCGCATGTTCGGAATGACCGAGGATGTGCCTTACGACCCTTCGGGCCGGATCGTCCTGCCGCCGATGATGCGCCGCAAGGGCAGGATCGAGGACCTCGCCCTGTTCGTCGGAGTCGGCGGCATCGTCGAGATCTGGAACCCCCGCATCGCCCTCGTCGAGGGCGATCGCGACCTCAAGG
>DASVPM010000310.1:0-6740 GCA_036382815.1 Allosphingosinicella sp. | reverse complement strand
GGGACTGCAACAGCGAAGCGGCGGCGCGCTCGACCGGCTTTCACCCCTCGACCGTGGTCCAGGCGCTTCGCCGCGACCGGGCCTTCGCGCTCGCCAACCGGGCGGCGCTCGAGCGCGGCTATGTCCGGCTCGATCGCCAGCTGGCGCTGGAGAATGCGCGAAGGGCGGAGCGGATGAAGCGCTTCCTCGACCGGGGCTTGGAGACGAGGGCCGAGCCGACGAGCGACCCCGATCACCTGCTCCGGCTGCTCGACCGCTACCGGCGGCCGGACCGGCCGGTTCGCCCGGGCGCGCCCCGGCGGCCGGCGCTGACGCTCGGCCAGTCGATCGCGGCGCTGGAGCGCAAGCTCGAGAATCTGGACCTGGACGGCTGGAGCTGGGCCGGTGGGGACGCTAGAGCGTTTTCGAGCTGGCTGGACCAGCCAGCGGCTCGGAAAACGCGGCAAAAAATCCTAGAGCGATTCGACCTTGGTCGAACTTGCTCTAGCGGGCCGTCTCCGTGACGGCGCCGCCGGGAGCGGCCGCTCAGGGCTCTTTCGAGCTGACGTGGTTGAGGGCGATCACCCAGCGGCCGTTCACCTTGCGGAACAGGCGGGTGTTGATCCCGTCCTGCGGCTTGCCTCCGCCCTCGAGCCGGTAGCGGCCGGTGAGCATCGCGGCGTCGTCGGCGAGGAGCTCGATCTTCAAGTCCCAGAAATGGAGCCTGCCGCGCCGCTCGGGGTCGCCGCCATAGTCGCGCAGATAATGGTCGAGCGTGCCCTGCCAGTCCTTCTGGACCTCGCCCTTCGAGACGAAGACGATGTCGGGATTCTTGAAGGCGGCCATGTAGGCGCGGAAGTCGCCCCGGTTCCAGGCGGCCTCCATGGCGGCGACGACGTCGCGGATCGCCTGCTTCTCCGCCTCGGCGTCGACGATGGTGATGGAGTTCACCCCCGCCGCGGGATCGGGGACGGGCGAGGTGGAACAGGCCGCGGCGAGCAGGAGGGGAAGGAGGAAGGCGGGGAGTGCGGCCTTCACCGGCTCAATTTCTCGCCGGCTTCCGCCTTGCGCACCAGCAGCTCCGACAAAGTGAAGTCCGGCCCGAGCCGCGACTGCTGCCCGCGCAGCCCGTCGACGATCCTCGCCAGGCCCTCGGTGTCGGCCCAGAACATCGGGCCGCCGCGCCAGACCGGCCAGCCATAGCCGTAGACCCAGACGACGTCGATGTCGGAGGCGCGCTGGGCCATGCCTTCCTCGAGGATCTTCGCGCCCTCGTTGACCATCGTGTAGAGGGTGCGCTCGATAATCTCCTGGTCGGATATGGTGCGCGGCTCGACGCCTTCCTTCGCCCGGAACTGGTCAATGATTTCCTGGACTTTCGGGGAGGGCGAGGGGCGGCGCTTCTCGTCGTAATCGTAGAAGCCGGCGCCCTTCTTCTGGCCCCAGCGGTCGGCGGCGCAGAGCGCGTCGCGGACGTTCTCGATCCGCTCCGGGTCGCGGTGCCAGCCGATGTCGACCCCGGCGAGGTCGGCCATCTGGAACGGGCCCATCGGCATTCCGAACTCGACATGGACCCGGTCGATCTGCTCCGGGGTGGCGCCTTCCAGGAGCAGGCGGTTGGCCTGGACCTGGCGCGGCATCAGCATGCGGTTGCCGATGAAGCCGTAGCAGACGCCCGCCACCACCGCGACCTTGCGGATCTTCCTGGCGAGGCTCATCGCGGTCATCAGCACGTCCGGCGCCGTCTTCGCCCCGCGCACGACCTCGAGCAGTTTCATGATGTTGGCGGGCGAGAAGAAGTGCAGGCCGACGACGTCCTGCGGCCGCGACGTCGACGCCGCGATCTCGTCCACGTTGAGGTAGGAGGTGTTGGAGGCGAGGATGGCGCCCGGCTTGGCGATCCGGTCGAGCTTGCCGAACACCTCCTTCTTGACGTCCATATTCTCGAACACCGCCTCGATGATCAGGTCGCAGTCGGCGAGGTCGTCGAGGCTGAGCGTCGGCTTCAGCAGGCCCATCGCGCCCTCGGCCTGGGCGGCGCTGATCCGGCCCTTCGCGGCCGACGCCTCATAGTTTTTGCGCATCACGCCGGTGCCGCGGTCGAGCGCGTCCTGCTTCATCTCGACGATGGTGACCGGGATTCCGGCCGAGAGGAAGTTCATCGAGATGCCGCCGCCCATCGTCCCGGCGCCGATCACGCCGACGCGCTCGATCGGGCGGGGGACGGTGCCTTCGGGCAGGCCGTCGATCTTCGCCGCCTGGCGCTCGGCGAAGAAGAAATATTGCTGGGCCCGCGCCTGCGTCCCGCTCATCAGCTCCACGAACAGCCGGCGCTCGTCCTGCACCCCTTCCGCATAGGGCTTGGCGAGAGCCGCCTCGATCGCCTGGATGTTCTTCTCGGGCGCCTCGAAGCCCTTGAACTTGCGGGCATTCTCCTTCCGGAACTCGGCGAAGACGGACGCATCGACGCCGGCCAGCTTGTCCTGGCGCTCGCTGGTCTTCGGAATCGGACGGACGGCCTTGACCTCTTCCGCATATGCCACGGCGTGCTGCTCGAGGTCTCCTTCAATCAGCCGGTCGACGAGGCCCGCCTCATAGGCCTCCTTCGCCGAGATGGGGTTGCCGGTGGCGGCCATCTCAAGGGCCTTGCGCACCCCCGCGACCCGCGGCAGCCGCTGCGTCCCGCCGGCGCCGGGGAGAAGGCCCAATTTGACCTCGGGCACGCCCAGCTTGGCCGAAGGGACGGCGACCCGGTAGTGCGAGGCGAGCGCCACCTCGAGCCCGCCTCCGAACGCGGTGCCGTGGATCGCGGCGACGACCGGCTTGGTGCAATTCTCGATGATGTCGACCACCTGGGGAAGCATCGGCATCTGCATCGGCTTGCCGAACTCGGTGATGTCGGCCCCGGCGAAGAAGGTCTGCCCCTGGCACAGGATCACCACCGCCTTCACGTTGTCGTCCCCGTCGGCCTCCCCGATCGCCTTCACCAGCCCCTCGCGAACCGCAGCCCCAAGCGCGTTGACCGGCGGGTTGTTCGACGTGACGATGAGGATATCGCCGTGGCGGCGGGTGCTGATCGGGCTCATGGGACGGGGTCTCCTTTGGGGCGCGGATTGCCGGGTGTTTACGTGAACGTCAACTGCTTGGGGGATATGCCTCGATCCGGCAGAGGGAAGGTTCAGCGTATGTCGTAGACTGTCCGCTCACAGTCGGTGCGGGGTCGAGCGCCGGGAGCGTTCACGCGAAGACGCAAAGCCGCGAAGGGGCCCGAGCCTATTGGGGGATGGCGGCGCTAACTGTCATTAGTGACATAGTGTATCGCTCAGGCCGGCAGCATTATTTCCGTGGCGTTATGATAAGATACTAATGGTAACTGATTGTTCGCTTCCGCCGCTTTTTTTCAACTGTAAAGTCAACTATCAATGCGTCGATACCGATTCGCTAATCAGTCTATTGGATGCTTGGTGGAGGGCTAAGATGATTAATCTTGAAGACATTGCACTAATTCCTACCGAAGCCACCTATCTGGATACGGTTGTACTCGCTGATTCGGAGGGCCAGGTCTTGCTAGGAAGCATCGACACGGTGCTTTCGACCGTGGCCGGCGAAAATTCAGTGTTCCTTCAGGATGGGGTCCAAGAGGGCGACGAATTGATCGCTCAAATGCTATCCAGCGCGTCTTCCGATGCGGTTGCCTTGGGTCTCGTTCTGACGGTCGGCGACGTTCCGACGGATCCTCGGTCGACCGAGGAGGAGGGTGAGGAGATCGTCGTGACCGGCAAGCGCCTTCCCCAGCCGACGTATTACTGGGATGGCGGCAGCAGCGGCAGCAGCGGCGGTTCTACCGGGGGTGGCGGCGGCGGTTCCGCGGGTCCGACCGTCACCGCCGTTGAGCAGCACGCAAAGGATTGCGGCACCGAAGACGGCGCCGCCGTCCAGGTTGCCAAGCATGTGACCGGCGAACTTCCGGCCGGGACGGCAGGCCCGCCCGATCCGATGACCACATCCGCGGGTAACGACTGGACGACAGTCGAGTTCGGAGCGGTGATCGTGCGCAACACCGACGGCAGCTTTGGGGCGCTTAACGACATGATCTATTCAAGTAACCTGCCAGGCTACGCCGCCCTGCCGAGCGGGGCGGGACAGCCCGTCCAGGGTTTGTGGCATTCGCATCCAACGCGAGGGGACGCTGCGCAGCATGCGATCGACCGCTACCCATCGACGGGTGATTGGGCGGCGCTCGCGCGAACCGCAGACCAAGCGGGGGCGGCCGCCAATCCGTCCCTGTGGATCACGGGACCTGATGGGGTCACTCGCGAATTCTCACTGTCCGAGCGCGGCTATTACGAGAGCCTCGCGGCCGACCCGTCCAGGATGGTCGACGGCGAGGGGCTCGCCGGCAAAGAGCGGGCGCAATCTTGCGGCTGATCGGCTAGCCTGCAGACCCTGAGGAGGAGCGCAAGTCGTGATCACCCTTTTGAGCGCGGCTCTGGCCGGATTGGTCGTCCCGGCCCAGGCCGACGCCGACGCCGACGCCGACGCGAGGGATGTCGTTCTGACGGAGGACATTTCTCCGCGATACAATCGAACCGACTATGAGTCCGCCTGCGGATCGGCGGTTTTCCGGGTCCGCTTTCGTAATGGCCCGGACGGCCATGGCAGGGTCGATCGCGTGTCGATCGACGGGCGGCCGATCGCCGCGGCTGTGGAGCAGATGGCCGATCGCGCGGCACGGCGGGTGCTTACGAGGATCGGTATCATGAATTGCGGCTCGGACCCGAAGCAGCCGGTCTTTCGGGGCGTGATGGAGTTCTCCGCGATCGAATCGCGAAGGCTCGGCATGCGGCCATCGCTCTTTTTCCGGGTAAGCCGGCAAGGCCACGAGGGCTGGCGCCTCGCCATCGACTAGAGCGTTGGCGAAGCTTGCGCAGACACTCGGCGGTGCCGGTGCCAGGCACGTGCCTGGCATGTAGCTGGCACCAGTGGTTCCTAGTTCCGTTTTCGCCGGGATCGGCTCAGGCGAAGCCTCAACCATGTTCAACGTCGACGTCCGTAACTATGGGCAGGCAGAGGACCCGGACAAAGTACAGGCGGGGCCGTGGACCGAATCCACGACCCCGTCGCTTGCTACATCAACTAGTCGCGGCGGTGGAGCCGAGGCCGAACCCGAGTCTCGTAAAGGTGCTTGAACACCCGGGGGGAAAGCCGTCCGTCCATGCCGAACGGATTGGGTTCACGCGGCCCGTACGTGTTATCCCGGGCGTTATATTGGTTCCAGTATTTGCCGCGCGGACCCGAGGGCGCATACCACATGTTCGGCGCCGGGACCTTCCTGAAGCCGCGGAGAGTATAGGGCTGCGGCCTGTATTGGCCCATGCCCTTCCCGCACATGGGATATGTGCCTGGCGGAGTTCCCCTTACATAGCAGGCGTTCTGAGCCGACGCGGGCTCTCCGAAGGCGACGAGAGACATTCCGGCGAACGTCAACATTACAAGCTTCTTCAACATATAGACCTCCATCGGTTGATGCCGGTAAGAACCAGATGCAATCCGCAACGGTCCCGACATTCCCGAGCAAATCCACGCCCACCGGTTGCGCATTTGCATGAAATTGCATCGTCGCGCTGACGTGCTAGTTAGTCGGCGTGACAGAGCCACTGTTAGACGTTTGGGAGCGGATTGCCGGCAGGGCGGGCTTTGAACGCGGCTCACCCGAAGAGGAAACGTTCGTCCGGGAAAACTTCGGGCTCTCGATCAGAACATTCAATAGTAATCTCTCGCGCGGCTTTTCATGGCGGCGTCAGCGCGTGGCAGTCTATTCCGTTTGCGAAGCCCATGGAGAGGAAGTGGATCGCGAAGCTTGGTTTGGCAAGTCGCATGGTGGCGGAGCGACCGGGACCCGTGATCAGCTAAGCTGGATCGGCCCTCGCGTTCTAACTCCAGAAGATTTTTTCCAGCGACTTCCGCAATTATACGGCGCCGCGAGGCATTACCGGTGCCTGAGAGTAGGCGGGCGGTTCTCCCGCAACCGCGCCAAATTCAGGCAATTCGACGAGCGGGGGTTGGCTCTTAAGCCTGAGGAACCCAGTATCAGAATGCCCTATCTAATAACGCTCTGGAACAGGGTCCGCGAGCGGCAATTGTGGGGGGAATCCGTACACATTGTCAAAACTATTGATCGGCTCGTCGAACTTTGGGCATGTGTTGAGAGGGTCCAGAAATTGAAAATCGAGGAGAAGAATCCAGTATATCTCGCTCCAGTTACCCCATTGGACTTGCAGCAGGACTATCCGGCGATGGGGGTCCGCATCATCGACGGCGACAATATCTTGTTCAGCTTGCCGGCGCTGCCGAACGATGTCAGTTCCTACTCCTCGTGGATAGAATCGCCGCGCCTGGCGGCATTTGCTCGCGAATATATCAGTCGAGCTCAGCATGCGAGCGAGGACCTAACGATCATGACGCCAGTGGGCCTGCGGCAGCTAATGGAAAATGCGTTCGAAGCGCTGCGACCGACGCTGGAAAGCAAGACCAGCAATTATGGCTTAGTGGATAGTTTTGAAAAATTGGAAATCGTGAAGGACCGAATGGCCACTTGGGACGAGCGCCTCTGGCTGCCCGTGTTCGCCTGATCTTACTGACCTCAATCCAGGCTTCGTCGATGCCTACGGCGACCCAGATGAGAAGGGCCGCTTTGGCGAAATATACCAATTTGGCGACACACATGTCAGCCACCCACCTGCACCGAAAGCGCCTGTTCC
>DASVPM010000309.1:0-18430 GCA_036382815.1 Allosphingosinicella sp. | reverse complement strand
TTCCGGGGGAGGGGGACCGCGCGAAGCGCGGTGGAGGGGTCTACGGCGCTGAAGAACCCCTCCACCAGGCTCCGCCTGGTCCCCCTCCCCGGCAATGCCGGGGAGGATCTAAGGAGAAAGACAATGCTGATCCTCATCTATCTCTACGACGGAATCACCGCGCTCGACGCCATCGGCCCCTACGAGTCGCTGAGCCGGCTGCCGGGCGTCGAAATCCGCTTCGTCGGCAAGAGCGCCGGACCCGTGCGCACCGGCGACGGCTTCCTCGGGCTCCACGCCGACACCGGCATCAACGACGAGATCCGGGCCGACATGCTGATCGTCCCGGGCGGCAAGCGCGCCGGAGTCCAGCGCGAGCTCAACGACGACAGGGTGCTGGGCTGGATGGCCGTGCTCGACGCGGAGACCAGCCGCACCTGCTCGGTCTGCACGGGCTCCCTGATCCTCGGAGCGGCCGGCCTGCTGGAAGGCCGCCGGGCCTCCACCCATTGGGGGGCCCGCAATAATCTGCATCTTTTCAATGCCACTTATTCTCCCGATCGGATCACCGAGGACGGCAAATATCTGACCAGCGCGGGAGTCTCCGCCGGGATCGACCTCGGCCTGACGCTTTGCGCCGAGATCGCCGGCCGCGAGACGGCGGAGGCGGTTCAGCTCAGCATGGAATACGACCCCGCGCCGCCTTTCGACGCCGGCGACTTCAAGAAGGCCACGCCGGAGCGTCTGGCAATGGTGGCGAAGCTCAACATCTGATTACCCTCCCGAGGCGAAGCCGTGGGGTGGATGAATTGCGCCAAGGCCTGCCTCTCGCCATATGCCGGGGGCGACACTAAGGCCGTCGCCCCAGCGAAGGCTGGGGCCCCAAGGGGGGAAAGCACCATCGCCTTTCACCCGCCGGGATCCCAGCCTTCGCTGGGATGACGATAAGGAAATCAGATGACCAAATCCTACGACTACGACCTCTTCGTCATCGGCGCCGGATCGGGCGGCGTGCGCGCGGCGCGGGTGTCGTCGGCCCATGGCGCCAAGGTGGCGATCGCCGAAGAGCATAAGGTAGGCGGCACCTGCGTCATCCGCGGCTGCGTTCCCAAGAAATTGCTTATCTACGGCGCCCATTTCGCCGAAGACCTGCAGGACGCTCGGCGATTCGGCTGGGACGTGCCCGCCTGCAACTTCCACTGGCCGACGCTTCGCGACAACGTTCTCGCCGAAGTGGGCCGGCTCGAAGGCGCCTATACCGAGACCCTGACCAACCATAAGGTCGAGATCGTCAAGGAGCGGGCGGTCGTCTCCGGCCCGAACGAGATCCGCCTCGCAGGCGGCCGCACCGTCACCGCCAGGATCATCCTGGTCGCCACCGGCGCCCGGCCGGTCGTGCCGGACTTTCCGGGCAGCGAGCTCGGCATCACCTCCAACGAGGCCTTCCATTTGCCCGACTTGCCGAAGCGCGTGGTCATCGCCGGC
Source organism: Allosphingosinicella sp. (assembly GCA_036382815.1). Classification (GTDB taxonomy): domain Bacteria; phylum Pseudomonadota; class Alphaproteobacteria; order Sphingomonadales; family Sphingomonadaceae; genus Allosphingosinicella. The sequence continues at coordinate 16,966 of DASVPM010000309.1, read as the reverse complement.
GCGGGCTACATCGCCAACGAATTCGCCGGAATCTTCCACAATCTGGGAAGCCACGTCACCCTCGTGAACCGGACCGATGTCATCCTTCGCGGCTACGACGAGACGATCCGCGACCGGCTGCTCACCATCTCGATGATGAAGGGCATCGACTTCAAGTTCCATGTCGCTTTCGAGAGCATCGAGAAGCAGGGCGACTCGCTCAAGGTGAACATGTCGGGCTGCGACGCGATCGAGGCCGATGCGGTGATGTTCGCGATCGGCCGCCAGCCCAATACAGAGGGCCTCGGGCTCGAGAGCGCCGGGGTCGAGATAGACGACAAGGGCGCGGTGGTGGTCGACGCCGACAACAAGTCGACCTGCGACAGCGTCTATGCCGTCGGCGACGTCACCAACCGCGTCCAGCTCACCCCGGTCGCCATCCGCGAGGGCCAGGCCTTCGCCGACACGCTCTTCGGCAACAAGCCGACCCGCGTCGATTACGAGAACATCCCGTCGGCCGTGTTCAGCCATCCGCCGCTCGCCGGGGTCGGGATGACCGAAGGCGAGGCCCGCAACAAGCTCGGCTCGGTCAAGACCTACACATCGGATTTCCGGGCGATGAAGAACGTACTGGCCGGGCGCAACGAGCGCGCCCTCTACAAGCTGGTCGTCAACTCGGAGACGGACGAGGTCGTCGGCCTCCACATGATCGGCCCCGACGCCCCCGAAATCCTCCAGGCGGCGGCGATCGCGGTCAAGGCGAAGCTCAAGAAGGAGGATTTCGACGCGGTGGTCGCGCTCCATCCGACCATGGCGGAGGAATTGGTGCTGATGCGATAGACCGTCGTTGCGAGGAGCGAAGCGACGCGGCAATCGACAACTGCGCCCGCGACAGCCCCGTACTGGATTGCTTCGCTCCGCTCGCAATGACGGGGGAGCGACGCTATGACCCGGCCATGACCGACCCTGCCTACCTCTCCGGCTTCGGCAACCATTTCGCCACCGAGGCCGTGCCCGGAGCGCTCCCCGAGGGGCGCAACTCGCCGCAGAAGCCGGCCTTCGGCCTCTACGCGGAGCAGCTCTCGGGAACCGCCTTCACCGCGCCGCGGCACGAGAATCGCCGTTCATGGCTCTATCGCCTGCGTCCCAGCGCCGAGCATCCGCCCTACCGGCCGTACGAAGGCGCTACGCTGTTCAGCGCCGCGTCCCTGCTCGACCCGTTGCCGCCCAACCGGCTGCGCTGGGACCCGCTTCCGCTCGAGGACGAAGGGACCGACCTGATCGGCGGAATGACGACCATGATGGCCAATGGCGGCCCGGAATCGCTCCGCGGAGTCGCCGTCCACGTGTACCGCGCCACCGCCGACATGAAGCACCGGGTCTTCTTCAACTCGGACGGCGAAATGCTCTTCATTCCTGAGCAGGGCAGGCTCGAACTTCTGACCGAGATGGGCCGGATCGAGGTCGCGCCCGGCGAAATTGCCCTTGTCCCGCGCGGAGTGCGCTTTCGAGCCCGCCTGCCCGACGGATGCGGCCGCGGCTATGTCGCCGAGAATCAGGGCGCGCTCTTCCGCTTACCCGACCTCGGCCCGATCGGTTCCAACGGGCTCGCCAATCCCCGCGACTTCCTGACGCCCGCGGCGCAATATGAAGATGCCGAGGGCGAGGTCGAGCTCGTTCAGAAATATCTCGGGCGCCTGTGGACGACGATCCTCGACCATTCCCCGCTCGACGTCGTCGCATGGCACGGCAATCTCGCGCCCTGGAAATACGATCTCGCCCGCTTCAACACGATCGGAACGGTCAGTTTCGACCATCCCGATCCGTCGATCTTCACCGTCCTGACCAGCCCCTCCGAGACTCCGGGCCGGGCCAATGCCGATTTCGTCATCTTCCCGCCGCGCTGGATGGTCGCCGAGGAGACGTTCCGCCCGCCCTGGTTCCACCGCAACGTGATGAGCGAGTGCATGGGCCTGATCAAAGGCGCCTACGACGCCAAGGCGGAGGGCTTCGCCCCCGGCGGCCTCAGCCTGCACAACCTCATGTCCGGCCATGGCCCGGACGTGGCGAGCTGGAAGGCGGCGTCGGAGGCGGAGCTGAAACCCCACAAGATCGAGGACACGCTCGCCTTCATGGTCGAAAGCTGCTGGCCGTTCCGCCCGACCGGCTTCGCGATGGGGTCGCCGGCCCTCCAGAAGGATTATGATCGCGCCTGGGGCGGCTTCCCCAAGGGGCGGCCTGACGTTTAATTCCTCCCCGGCATTTGCCGGGGAGGGGGACCGCGCGAAGCGGGGTGGAGGGGTTCTTCCAGCGCCGTAGAACCCCTCCGCCAGGCTCCGCCTGGTCCCCCTCCCCGCGAAATCGCGGGGAGGATTTTTACGGTGTCCGCGCCGCCTCCACCTTGCTTCCGTCCCCGCGCAGCAGGGCGAAGCCGGTGGCGGCATTGCCGGCCACTTTATACTCCACCCTGGTCATCGCATCGTTCTCGAAGGCGAACAGGTTCGGCCCGATCGGGATCATCACGAGCTTCGGCCCGCCCTCGCGCTGGAAGGCGAGGCGCCCGTCCTCCACCCACACCTTCCGCTCGCCGAAAGTCCCCGCATAAGCGGTGAGCGGCAATGCGGTCGCGACGGGATCGACCTGCGCCGCCATCAGCGCGACGGTTGCCTCGTAATTCGCCTTCTCGCGCGGCGGTGCGGTGGAGGCGAGGCGGCGAAGGGCATGGACCTGGGCGACGAGCAGCGCCTTTTCCGGATCGACGGCGGTGGTCGGCGCGATTCCGACGCCTTCCCAATCCTTGCTGGTGGAGGCGAGCACGGCCCGCCCGACGGAAATGCTGACCAGATAGCCGCCGGGCAGGGGAAAGAACTGGTTGCGGAAGCCCGCGCCCGCGGTCGTGGCGCCGATCAGCTCGCCCAGCCTGTAGCCCGCGATATGACCGGTGAACTCCTCGGCCGCGCTGGCGGTTCGCCCGCTGGTCAGGACGTAGAGCGGCTTGCCGACCATCCGGCCCGCCGGAAGGTTCGCCAGCGTGGCTGTGCGGTCCGTCTGGTTGCCGGCCATATGGAAGGTCATGAGCGGCCGGTTCGGCTCCATGAAATGGCTGACCAGATATTGCACCGCCTCGGGGCTGCCGCCGCCATTCTGCCTCAGGTCGATGATCGCCACGTCGCCGTCCTTCAGGAAGCGCATGGCATTGTCATAGGCTTCGGCGCTTCTGGGACCGACCCAGACGAAGCCCTGCATGTTCACGTAGCGGATGTTGCCGGGCAGCACCTTCATCTCGGTGAACCCGTGATTTCGGCGCTGCGCCTGGCGGATCTGATCGGGCGAGGGAGCCGAATCGTCGGGCCGGCCCGCCTCGGCCGCCAGAGCGGCGGCAAGCTCGGCCGACTGGCGCGGATCATAACTGAGGCTGAGATGCTTATCGTGGGCGACGGCGGTGAGGTCCGCGTTGACCCGGTCCAGGAGGACGCTGGGGTCGGAGACGTCGTAGCGGCCTTCCGCAAGCCCCTTGGCAAGCGCCGCGTCGAGCCTCGGGCGCACGTCCGCGAGGACGTAATTGGCGGCGAGCAGCCGCCTCAACTCGGCGACCACGGTCCGGCCGTCCGCCGGCGCAGGCCGGGCCGCCTCTGCGGGCTCCTGCGCCCGAGCCGCCGCCGGCAACATCGCCAGCGCGGCGACGAGAACCAATCCGCTGATCCGCATCCTGAACTCTCCCACTGATCCACGTCATTCATCCCCTCCAACGTTATCGGCTGGATTGCCGCAATTTTCTGGCAAATATATGCGGATATTCGCCTCTCTTCGGCGAATCATCGGAGCAGGTTGCCGGAATGAACAAGAAGGTGGATCCCCTCGACCTGAAGCTCCTCGCCTGCCTTCAGTCCGACAACCAGCTCACGGCGGAGATGCTCGCCGAGCGGGTTGGACTGTCGCCCTCCGCCGTCGCCCGCCGGCTGCGCCGGCTGCGCGGCTCGCGGGCCATTGCCGGCGACGTCTCGATCGTCGCCGAGCAGGCGGTCGGCCACCCTTTGTCCGCCATCATCCACGTCCAGCTCGAACGCCATGCGCTCACCGAAGTAGCCAGCTTCAAGCGGCTGCTGGCGGCCTCGGACAACGTCCAGTTCTGCCTCGAGATTTCGGGCGCCTTCGACATCCTCCTGCTCGTCGTCGTCGCCGACATGGAGGCGTTCAACCTGTTCGCCGACGACATGCTCGCCGGCCAGCGGGCGGTGCGGCGCTACGAGACCAGCTTCGTCAAGCGGCGGCTGAAGGCGAGCCTGGCGCTGCCGCTGGACCAGCTGGCGGGGTGAAGGCCGCGTCGCCCCCCAGCGAAGGCTGGGGCCCCGGGGGTGAAGACCTCCATGCCTTTCACCCGCCGGGGTCCCAGCCTTCGCTGGGACGACGCTTCCATTTGCTCTGCCTTCGCGTTGCTATAGTCCGACGCCATGACCACCGACGTCCTCATCATCGGCGCCGGCCATAACGGCCTCGTCTGCGCTTATTATCTCGCGGCGAAGGGGCTCAAGGTCACGATCCTAGAGCGCCGGGACATCGTCGGCGGCGCGGCGGTGACCGAGGAATTCCACCCCGGCTTCCGCAACTCGACCGCGTCCTACACGGTCAGCCTCCTCAACCCGAAGGTGATCGAGGACATGCGGCTCTACGAGCACGGCCTCAAGGTCGTGCTGAGGAAGGTCGACAATTTCCTGCCCACGCTCGGCGCCGACCACCTCCTTTCCGGGCGCGGCGGGCTCACCCGCCGGGAAATTGCCCGCCATTCGCCGGCGGACGCCGACGGCTATGACGCTTATTCCGACGCGCTCGGATCGGTCGTCGCCATCCTCCGCGACTGGATCCTGCGCGCCCCGCCCAACGCGGGCGGCGGCCTGGCCGACGTCCTCGCCGCCCTGAAGCTGGGCAATGCCGTGCGGGGGATGACGGCCGAAGAGCAGCGCAACCTGCTCGATTTCTTCACCAAGTCGGCCGCGGACATATTGGAGCGCTATTTCAGGACCGACATCGTCCAGGCCTTGTTCGGCTTCGACGCCGTCGTCGGCAATTATGCCAGCCCCTACGATCCCGGCTCGGCCTACGTCCTCCTTCACCACCTGTTCGGGGAGGCGGCGGGGGTCGCGGGGGCCTGGGGCCATGCGATCGGCGGGATGGGCGCGATCACCCGGGCCATGGCCAAGGCGGCGAGGGACAAGGGTGTCGAGATCGTGCTCGATTCGCCCGTCGAGGAGATCATCGTCGAGCGCGGACGGGCCGCCGGCGCCGTCGCCGGAGGCAAGGCCTGGCGGGCGAAGGCGGTGGCTGCGAACGTCAATCCGCTCTTCCTGTTCGGAAACCTGCTTCCGCCGGGCCCGGTCGCGCCGGAAATATCGCGCCGCATGGCCGGCTGGGCCGCGGAATCCGCGACCTTCCGGATGAACCTCGCGCTGTCGCAGCTGCCTCGCTTCACCAGCCTGCCCGAGGCCGGCGACCATCTCACCGCCGGCATCATCGTCGCGCCCTCGCTCGGCTATATGGACCGCGCCTATACCAGCGCGCGAACCGAAGGCTGGGCGCGCGAGCCGATCGTCGAGATGCTCATCCCCTCCACCCTCGACGACAGCCTCGCACCGCCCGGGAGCCACGTCGCGAGCCTGTTCTGCCAGCATTTTCCCTACCGGGTGGAAGGCGGCTGGGAGTGCCGGGCGGATGAAGCCGCCGACCATATCATCGGCCATGTCGACCGCTACGCGCCCGGCTTCAAAGCGTCGGTGATCGGCCGCCTCGCGCTCTCGCCGTGGCATCTCGAGCAGCGTTTCGGAGTCCCGCGCGGCGACATCTTTCACGGCAAGATGGGCCTCGACCAGCTCTTCTCCGCCCGGCCGATGCTCGGCCATGCCGATTACCGCATGCCGCTTGCCGGACTCTATCTGTGCGGCTCGGGCGCCCATCCGGGCGGAGGGGTGACGGGCGCCCCCGGCCATAATGCGGCCAAGGCAATCCTGGCGGACAAAAGGAAGTGGCGACGCTGATTATCCTCCCCGTGCGAAGCATGGGAAGGATTATTTCCGCCGCAGTCGCCATACTCGTCGCGGGTGATGCGGTTGACCGCATGCCCCGCCTTGCCGCCGGGAAGCGCGAACTCGGCGTCCCAGTCGCCGACCCAGAAGTCGAGCTGGCTATATTCGGCGGCCGAGCAAGGCGGCGGCGGGGGCGGTGGAAGAGGGACCATGATGGGCGCGGCGGCGGCGAGGGCGATGAGCATGGCGAGCCCCCTTTCGTTACAGGTTGTAATCGATGCCGGGGCGCTGGCCAATCTCCCCTCCCTGGAAGGAAGGGGCTGGGGTGGGCAGGCGAGCGAAGCGAGACTTCCTCGCGGACTCGGAGGTTCGGCCGTCTTCGGCGGCCCCACCCCCTAACGCCTCCCTTTCAGGGAGGGGGATAAGGCGCTAGTACCCGGCCATGAAGACCCGTGCCGCCATCGCCGTCGCCCCCAACACGCCGCTCGAGATCCACGAGGTCGACCTCGACGGACCCCGCGCCGGGGAGGTGCTGGTCGAGATCATGGCGACCGGCGTTTGCCACACCGACGCCTATACGCTGGAGGGCAAGGACAGCGAGGGCATCTTCCCCTCGATCCTCGGCCACGAGGGCGCCGGGATCGTTCGCGAGGTCGGCGAGGGCGTCGCCTCGGTGAAGCCGGGAGACCATGTCATCCCGCTCTACACGCCGGAATGCCGCCAGTGCAAAAGCTGCCTCAGCCGCAAGACCAACCTGTGCACCGCGATCCGCGGCACCCAGGGCAAGGGCCTGATGCCCGACGGCACCAGCCGCTTCCGCCTCGGCGGCGAGACCATCCACCATTATATGGGCTGCTCGACCTTCTCGAACTTCACGGTGATGCCGGAGATCGCCGTGGCGAAGGTCCGCGAGGACGCCCCGTTCGACAAGATCTGCTACATCGGCTGCGGTGTCACGACCGGCGTCGGTGCCGTGATCTGGACCGCGGGGGTGGAGCCGGGGGCCAACGTGGTGGTTTTCGGTCTCGGTGGGATCGGACTCAACGTCATCCAGGGCGCGAAGCTCGCCGGGGCGAACCGGATCGTCGGGATCGACGTCAACCCGGCCAAGCGTGCCATGGCCCAGGCCTTCGGCATGACCGACTTCATCAACCCCGCCGAGATCGGGATGGACAAGGTCGTGCCCGCGATCCTCGATCTGACCGACGGCGGCGCCGACTACAGCTTCGACTGTACGGGCAACACCGACGTGATGCGCCAGGCGCTGGAATGCTGCCACCGGGGCTGGGGAGTCTCGACCATAATCGGCGTCGCCGAAGCCGGGCGCGAGATCGCCACCCGCCCCTTCCAGCTCGTCACCGGCCGGGTCTGGAAAGGCTCGGCCTTCGGCGGCGCCCGCGGCCGTACCGACGTTCCCAGGATCGTCGACTGGTACATGGACGGCAAGATCGAGATCGACCCGCTCATCACCCACACGATGCCGCTCGAGGACATCAACCGCGCTTTCGACCTGATGCACGCGGGCGAGAGCATCAGGAGCGTCGTGGTTTATTGAACGTCGTCCCACCGAAGGCTGGGACCCCGGCGGGTGAAATGCACCCGCGCCTTTCACCCCCTGGGGCCCCAGCCTGCGCTGGGGCAACGGAGATTGAAAATGACCCTCGAAATCCTCTCCACTGCCCGCTCTTTCGGCGGCACTCAGCTCGCCTGCCGCCATCCCAGCCGGGAGACCGGCACGGACATGACGTTCGGCATCTACCTCCCGCCCGAGGCCGAGGCCGGAGCCCTTCTCCCCGTCCTCTGGTTCCTCTCCGGCCTCACCTGCACTCACGCCAACGTCGTCGAGAAAGGGCAGTATCAGCGGGTCTGCGCCGAGCTCGGCCTGATCCTGGCCGCGCCGGACACCAGCCCGCGCGGCCCCGACGTTCCCGACGAGCCCGACTACGATTTCGGACAGGGCGCCGGCTTCTACGTCGACGCTACGCAAGAGCCCTTCGCGAAGAACTATCGGATGGCGAGCTACGTCGCCGCCGAGCTCCCCGACCTGATTGCCGCCGAATTCCCCGCGGACATGAGTCGCCAGGGGATAACCGGCCATTCGATGGGCGGCCACGGCGCGCTCACCCTCGCCCTCCGCCATCCCGGCCGCTACCGGAGCGTCTCCGCCTTCGCCCCGATCGTCGCGCCGTCGCAAGTGCCGTGGGGCGAGAAGGCGCTCGGCCGCTACCTGGGACCGGACCGCGCCGCCAGGCGCGCCCATGACTCCGTCGCCTTGATCGAGAACGGCGCCCGAGTGCCGGAAATCCTGATTGACCAAGGCGGCGCCGACAGCTTCCTGGAGCGCGAGTTGAAGCCCGAGCTTCTCGAGGCCGCCTGCCGCGACGCCGCCATTCCGCTCACGCTGCGAATGCAGCCGGGCTACGACCACAGCTATTATTTCATTTCCACGTTCATGGAGGACCATCTGCGATGGCATTGGCACAGGCTGTCCGCATGAGGGCGGGCACGAGCTTACCCGTCATCGCGGCGAAGGCTGGGATCCCGGCGGGTGAAATGCGCCCGTGCCTTTCGCCCCACGGGGCCCCAGCCTTCGCTGGGGCGACGAGCAAGCGATGATCCCAAATCTCCTGCCCGTCCTGATTGAGGCCGCGCTCGCCGCCGGGGCCGAGATCGAGCGCATCTACGGCGAAGGCTGCGCGACGGAGGAGAAAGAGGACGGCTCCCCGGTCACCCTCGCCGACCGCAACGCCGAGGCGATCATCCTCGAGCGCCTCGCCGCCGCCTTCCCGGATATCGCGGCCCTCGCCGAGGAGGAGGCCGCCGCCGGGCGGATCCCCGAGCTCGGCGACCGTTTCTTCTGCGTCGACCCGCTCGACGGCACCCGCGGCTTCGTGCAGCGCAACGGCGAGTTCACCGTCAATATCGGCCTGATCGAGCACGGCGCGCCCGTCGCCGGAGTGATCTACGCGCCCGATTCCAGGCTCCTTTACTACGGTGCGCTGGGTCGGGGCGCCTTCCGGGCGAGGGACGGCGGAGCCGCGGAGCCCATCCGGCCCCGGCCCCAACCCGCTTCGGGCCTGACCGCCGTCGGAAGCCGGAGCCACGCGGCGCACGGCACCGCCGAGAAAGGCGCGCATCTCGGGATCGCCGAATTCGTCCCGTCGAGCTCGTCGCTCAAATTCTGCCTGGTCGCCGAGGGGACGGCCGACGTCTATCCGCGCCACGGCACCACCGCCGAATGGGACACGGCCGCCGGCCAGGCCATCCTCGAAGCCGCCGGAGGGCGGGTGATGGCGCTCGACGAGGAGGGGCGCGAGACCGGGCCCCTCGCCTACGGCAAGATCGCCCAGCGCTTCCTCAATCCCCCCTTCATCGCCTGGGGATAAGCGCGCCGCCCCAGCGACGGGATTTCTCACCCGAAGCTGTGCTTCAGGCCGATCGCCGGTATGACGTGCTTGTTGCGGTGCCTCAGTTCGAACTGGTCGGGATAGGGATTGCGCCGGTCCGGCGTGAAGAAGGTCCGGTCGCGGAAGGCGGGGGCGTCGGTGGCGTTGTCGAGGCTGAAGGTGATCGTGGTCTTCGGGCTCGGGCGATATTCGACGAATGCGGTCACATAGGGATTGTCGCTGAAGGGCCGGTCGATCTCGTCCTGGCGGAAGAAGAAGGTGGGGGCGTTGTAGAAGAAGGTCGCTCCATAGGCCCATTTGCCGAGGTCCTGGCGGAAGCTCGCATCGGCCGAGTACAGGTTGAAGCCGGAGAAATGGCGCTTGCGGAAGGTGTAGGGGTCCTCGACGGACGTGTCGATGAGGGAGCTGTTCACAGTGAGCCGGCCGCCCTTGATCCCGAGCTTCGCCAGAGGCGCGTCGACCGTGCTCTTCAGGATCAGCATCCGACCGCTGCCGAGATTGCCGGGCGCGTCGAATCCCTCCGGGGTCGGGATGCGGTCCTGGACCAGGGAGATGCGGTTGTAGCCCGCCTGGATCTTGACCACGCCGTCGCCGAGGATCGGCTGCTCGAGGGTCGCCAGTAATTCCCACGCGCGTTGCGGCACGAGATCGGCATTGCCGCCATTGACCCGGTCGTTGGTGAGCTCGGCGGTGCTGATGAAATCGTCGAAATTGAGCTGGGCGACGGTTCGCGCGACCGAAAGCTGGGCGTGCCAGCCGGATTTGTCGCGATAGTCGAGGCTCGCCTTGGGCTTGAGGAACTTCAACACCCGCTCCGCCTCGGCATCGCCGCTGACGGTGAGCCGCGACACCTCGTAGGTCAGGCCCATGTCCAGCCGCAAAGTCTTCGACAGCGCCTTGCCGGCGTTGACGAAGGCCTCGCCGCGATATTCCTTCACCACCGCCTGGTCGACCGGAAGATCGATCCGGGTCTGGGTGCCGCCGGCGTTGAGCCGGTAGAAATTGACGTCGCTGTCGAGCTGGTTGAGCACCCCTTCCGCGCCGGCCTCGACGCTCCAGCCGCCGAGGTTCGAGCGGTTCCACACCAGGCGGAGCACCCTTTCGTCCCGCACATTGTCGATGTCCTGGACGAAGCCTCCTATCACCCCGCTCCCGATCCGGTTCAGCGAAGTGTCGACGTCGCGCCGCTGCCGCCGGGTGGCGAGGCCGATCAGCTTCAGGCCTCCGCCCCACAGCGGCCGGGTGACGTCGCCGCCCAGCTCGTAGTTGCGGCGGTCGTAATCCTGGGTGAGCCGGTCGTCGCGGAGGGGCCCGGCGGCGGGGAAGACATGGTTGGTCTGCTTGAGGTCGAACCAGGCCTGGGAGGCCCGGAAGTTGAGGTGCGCGGTCCTGTTGTCGCCGGCATTGTGCTCCCAGGCGCCCGAGACGAAGGCGGTGCGGTCGGAGATCCGGTTCACCTTCTCGCGATATTCCTTCAGGTCCCCGCTCGGCAGAGCGGTGATCCGGTCGAACCCTTCCTCCGTCGTCGGAAAGGCCTGGTAGCCGGCCGAGGCGTTGAAGCTCGACTTGCCGCGACGGAGCAGGGCCGAGACGGTGGCGTCAGGCTCGACCCGGCCGGTATAGGTCCGCCTCAGGGTGCCGTTGAACGTTCCGGCGAGCCCGCCGGCCGCGGTCGTGACGACGTTGACGACCTGCGGCTTGCCGGCGAATTCCGACCCGAACAGGTCCCCCGGTCCGACCTCGACCCGGGCCACGCGGCTTGCCGGAATCCGGGCGAGGATCGTCTCCAATGTGTCGCTTTTCGAGCTCGGCCGCTGCCCGTTGATGACGACGTTGCCCGCCGCCTGACCGAAGCCGCGCACCTCCTGGTTGCCGAGCTCGAGCGTGAAGCCGGGCACGCGCTGGACGACCTGAAGCGCGTTGGACGGCGCGAACTGCGCGAAGTACGCGGCCTCGTAGACGGTCCGCCCGTCCGGTCCCGGGGCCTGGGCCGCCCAGGCCGGAGCGGCCGCCCCGCACAGCAGGGCCGCGGCCGCCAAACCTACCCAACGCACCTTCCCCACCACCCGCATCTCCCGTCGACGATTACAAGCGTCATCGTGTGCAAGAAGCGAGCCATGGCCAAAGTGCCCATCGTCACGCGACGAACCCTCCCCGGGGATCGACGAACGGCTCGTTTCCCTGTCCGGCGGCGGACAGACCTGTCCGTATCCGGACGCAAACCGTCATCCTGGCGGAAGCCGGGACCTCAGGGGTGAAAAGCGCGGTGCCTATTACTCGCTGGGGTCCCGGCTTTCGCCGGGATGACGGCGGTGGCGGCGACGGGCCGCGGCGACCCCGAAATAGAGCAGGAGCCCGATCGGCCCGACCATGAAGGTCGCGAACAGGCACAGCAGAAGCAGAGCGGCGGGCATCCCCGACGCTTCCGAATGCTCGGCTTCCCAGCTTCCGGCGAAGAGATCGAGGACGAGATAGTGGATCCAGCCCGCCAGGAGCAGCACCGGCTGGTCGAACGCCAAAGCGACCCCGGCGAGGGTGTAGCCCGCCTCGGTCGGGATCGCCTTCAAATGGGTCAGGAAGAAGAGGAGATAGAGGAGGCAGAGCGGGACGATGACCCATCGCGCCGTCAGCACCGCCCGGCGGCGGCCGATCCATGGCGACGCGAACAGGGCGGCCCAGCCGATCAGAGCGACCGCGTGCACCCCGATGAACCAGGTTTCCAGCTTCGGCATGAGAGCCCCCTCCCCTGTCTTACCTGTGCCGTCGTCCCGGCGAAAGCGCGGATGACGAGAGCAAGCCGTCCCTAGATGATCGGGTGCCCCTCCCAATTGGGCTTGTCGACCCTTTTGCCCAGCTTCGCATTGAGCTCGCGCACCGTGTCGCTTCCGGTCCGCTCACACAGGAAGGGAAAGACCGCGTGGACGAAGCAGCCGAGGCCGCCGGCGATCATCCGGAGGCCGAAACGCGACGCGACTCCGAAATGCTCGAAATAGCCCTCGTCCACTTCCCGTGGGTGCCTGGTGAAAGGATTGTCGGCCATGCCCGCCCTTTATCGCGAGCCGGTCCGTTCCGCCAGCGAATTGACGGACCGTGGCTTGCACGCCCCTCCCCCGCGCCCCTACATCGCCTCAAACCGAAGGAGCCCCGCCATGCCCGAAGCCTATATCGTCGCCGCCGCCCGAACTGCGGGAGGACGGCGCGGCGGAGCCCTCAGGGACTGGCATCCGGCGGACATGGCCGCCGAAGTCCTCGACGCGCTGATCGAGCGCTCGGGCCTCGATCCCGCCCTGGTCGAGGACGTCATCATGGGCTGCGTCGGTCAGGCCGGCGAGCAGGCCTACCACATCGGCAGGAACGCGGTTCTCGCCTCCTCCCTCCCAACCTCGGTCCCCGCCGTCACCATCGATCGCCAGTGCGGCTCCTCCCAGCAGGCCGTGCAGTTCGCCGCCCAGGCCGTGATGAGCGGCACCCAGGACGTGGTCATCGCCGCCGGGGTCGAGTCGATGAGCCGCGTGCCGATGGGCCTTCCGGTGACACTGCCGATGCAGCACGGGATCGGCACCGGGCCCTTCTCGAAGCGGATCCAGGACCGGTTCGGGGTGCCGATGTTCAGCCAGTTCACCGGCGCGGAGATGATCGCCGAGAAATATCAGTTCCGGAAGGAGGAGCTCGACTCTTTCGCACTCAACAGCCACCGCAAGGCCGCCCGGGCGACCGAGGCCGGGGCCTTCGACGAAGAGATCGTGCCCCTGAAAGTGATCGACGGGGACGGCAACGAGACACTTCACGTCAAGGACGAAGGCATCCGCTACGACGCCACGCTGGACAGCATCGCCTCGGTCAAGCTCCTCAAGGAAGGGGGCAAGATCAGCGCCGCGAACGCCTCGCAAATCTGCGACGGCGCCAGTGGAGTGATCGTCGTCTCCGAGCAGGCGCTGAAGGCGCACAACCTCACTCCGCTCGCGCGCATCGTCAACCTGACGGTGACCGGCGGCGACCCCGTGATCATGCTCGAGGAGGTCATCCCGGCGACCCGCCGAGCGCTCCAGCGGTCGGGCATGAACATCGCCGACATCGACCTCTACGAAGTCAACGAGGCCTTCGCCCCCGTCCCGCTCGCCTGGCTCCGCGAAATCGGCGCCGACCTCGCCCGGCTCAACGTCAACGGCGGCGCCATCGCTTTGGGCCACCCCTTGGGCGCCTCCGGCACCAAGCTCATGACCACCCTCGTCCACGCCCTTAAGGCGAGCGGCAAACGCTTCGGCCTCCAGACCATGTGCGAGGGCGGCGGGCTGGCCAACGTGACGATCGTCGAGGCGCTCGGCTGAACGGATCCGGCTTCCTGCCCCGGCGGCACGGACCCTAGCTGGCCTTTATCATGAGCGTCAGGCCACTGACCAAGGCTCCGAAGATGAAGATGCCGATGAACAGGTGAAGCCAAAGCTTCCAGGTTTGAAGGCCGACAATCCATCCCATCGACGCGTTGTGGACCGGGATCGCGATCTCACGGGGATCCACCGGCACATGGCGGTCGATCCGACCTCTCAGATCCGCCGGACTCATATCCAGGCGCTTCTTCTTCCCTGCGTCGAACGCGATCTCGAACAGGGGCCTTTCCCCGCTCCCACCGGTAAAGGCCTCGCGGGCATTCCTGACATAGGCGATGGTTTGAACGATTTCGGGCGTGATGACCGCCCCGACCTCGTCCCTCATCGCTGCGTTGACGGTGTTCAGATACGCCTCCGCCAGGGAGTGATGGACCCTGGAGCGCTCGAACAGCTTGTAGGTGAGGATGTACCCGGTCAGCCCGACGGCCATCAAAGTGCAGGTCACCGGCAAGGCCCTGTCGACGAAGATTCCGTAATGCCCCCAGAGGGCTCCGGTAAGCCCGAGGAGCGCCGCCGCCATCGATGTGAGGATGGCCGTCGCGGTCGAGCGCTGCGTCTCGTAATGGCGGAAGTAACCCGATTGCTCGGCGTACATCTTCAACAGGAAATCGCACACCTGCGCGCGCTTGTTATGGTCCGGTTCCACGTCCGCCCCCGCTTCCCGCTTCCCGCTTCCCGCTTGTTCTATGCAGATCGCCTTCCGAGTCTCAATCGGCATTCAGTCCGTTTTGGCGGACCTCGGCCGACCTTGACTTTCCGCCCCGTTTCCGCTTGAGGAGCCGGACAGGCGGGGCCACGGGCTCCGTCTTCGCGTTTGGGTTTGGGCCGTCCCCCGTCATGACCGCCCGGCCGGGAATACCTGACACGGTTCCCGGACGAACGAAGGAAAAGACCATGCGTCACCGCAATGCCGGCCGCAAGCTGCAGCGTACCTCGAGCCACCGCGCCGCCCTGTTCCGCAACATGGCCGCCGCCCTCATCAAGCATGAGCAGATCACCACCACGCTCGCCAAGGCGAAGGAGCTTCGCCCCTATACGGAAAAGCTGATCACGCTCGCCAAGAAGGGTGGCCTCTCCAACCGCCGCCTGGCTCACGCCCGCCTCCTCGACGAGACCCAGCTCAGGAAGCTGTTCGACGTCCTGGCGCCGCGCTACGAGGCCCGCGAGGGTGGCTACACCCGGGTCATCAAGGCCGGCATCCGCGCCTCCGACGCGGCCTCGATGGCGATCATCGAGCTGGTCGATCGCGATGTCTCCGCCAAGGGCCAGGATTCGGGCCCGGTGATGAGCGACGAATACGAGAGCGAAGCGGCGTAACCGTCATGCCAGCGCAGGCTGGCATCCCAGCGAGTGAAAAGCGCGGTGGTCTTCACCCGCCGGGACCCCAGCCTTCGCTGGGCTGACGCTCTCTGACGGAACCAGCGCGATTCCCAGGGATTCTTCCCCCGACGTAACAACTCGGGAGAATTGAGTCATGGCCGAGCGCAAGCGCGAGCTGATCGATACGGGCAACGACAAGCGCTACGTGCGCCGCGACGCGGAAGGTAAGTTCAAGGACGTCGTCGACGTCGGTGCGAGCCTCGCCGCCGACCAGCGCCAGCACGCCAAGACCAAGGTCAAATCCGGCCAGGGCGACAAAGGCGACCGCTGACCCCTTTCGTGCCGCCGGCGCAAGCGGCGCGTCAGGATGAGGGCTCTGACGTCCGCACCGGCGTCCCGGCTTTCGCCGGGATCACGGAGGCGCTTGCCATCCCCGGTCCCTCGCGTCAGTTTCGCTGGCGCAACGACTGAGGGCGCGAAGATGGCGACGACTTTCGACCGGACTCGGCTGCCCGGCTGGTATTGGCTGCTGGCGGCGCTTGCTCTGCTTTGGGAGGCGGTGGGCTGCTACGCCTACCTGACCCAGGTCTCGATGGACTCGGCCGAGCTGGCGCGGCTTCCCGAGCTCCAGCGGGACGTCTGGGCGGCGATGCCCGCCTGGGCGACCGGCGCCTATGCCGTCGCCGTCTGGTCCGGCCTTCTCGGCGCCCTCGGCCTTCTTCTCCGCCGCAGCTGGGCCGGGCTCGCCTTCGGCGCTTCGCTCGCCGGAGTGATCCTCCAGTTCGGGTGGACCTTCCTCGCTACGCCCATTCTGGATAGGATGGGCGCTTCGGCCGCGGCCTTCCCGGCCTTCATCCTGATCGTCGCGGTCCTGCTCCTTTGGTTCTCGAGCCGCGCGGCGAAGCGGGGCTGGCTCCGCTAGCGCTCGGCGCCGCCTCCCGATAGAGGCGCCGCATGGAACTCGGAATCCTGTCCACCGGGGCGCCGCCGGCGGGCCTCGAGCGTTTCGGCGATTACGGCGCGATGTTCGGGCGGCTGCTCGGCCCCGGCTTCTCCCGCCGGGTCTACGCCGTGTCGGCGGGTGAGCTTCCCCCGGGCCCGGACTCGCACCCCGCCTTCCTGATCACCGGCTCGGCGGCGGGCGTCTACGAGCCCTTGCCCTGGATCGCGCCCCAGCTCGGCTTCCTTCGCGAGGCGAGGGGCCGGACGAGGCTCGTCGGGATCTGCTTCGGCCACCAGGCGATGGCGGAGGCCCTCGGCGGGCGGGTCGAGAAGTCGAAGCGAGGCTGGGGCATCGGGCTCCAGGATTACGAGCTTTGGGACCGGGCGCCGTGGATGGGCGACCCGCCGCCCGACCGGATCGCCGTTCCCGTCTCGCACCAGGACCAGGTCGTCGTCCCGCCGCCTGGCGCGCGCGTCCTCGCCGGCAACGCCTTCACGCCCTTAGGAATGCTCGACTATGAGGGAGACGACGCCATCTCCATGCAGTTCCACCCGGAATTCCAACCGGACTACGCCCGGGCGCTGATCGAGAGCCGCCGGGGGCGGGTCCCCGATCCGGACGCGGCCATCGCCTCGCTCGAGCGGTCGAACGACAGGGACTTGGTGGCGGAGTGGATAAGGGCGTTCCTTAGCACGTAATTCCTCCCCCAGCTTGCTGGGGGAGGGGGACCGCGCGAAGCGCGGTGGAGGGGTGATTTCTGACTCGGCATTCCCCCTTGCATATTGCCCGTAGGCCGATCTGGTTATGGATTGGTCGACCGCCGGGGGTGGCCACCCCCGGCGGTCGGACGGGCGGGATCGTATGCCCCTGGGTTCGATCCGAGGTGGAGCTGGATCCGCCCGTCCTTCTCGC
>DASVPM010000308.1:0-6658 GCA_036382815.1 Allosphingosinicella sp. | reverse complement strand
GATCCGGTTGTTGTAATAGCCGACCTGAGGCACGACTCCGCCGCCCCAGCCCTGCGGATCGGTCAGCTTGATCAGGCTGGTATCGGAGTAGTTCAGCGTCGGATCGAAGATGATGCCGCGCTCGGTCGCCTGGAAGGCGATGGTGTCGCGGGCGCCGTTGTTGGCGCCGAATCCGGTTCCGGAATAGCTCTCGAGGATCAGCTCGTTGCGGTCGGTGCGCGAATAGCCGATGTCGAGGAAAGCGTTGAGGCCGCTGTCGCCCTCGTAGTTGAGGTTGAGGCCGCCCGAATAGAGGTTGGCGTGGCGCTCGAAAGCGTCGTTGCGGATCACGCCTTCGACGCCCGTCGCGACGCCCGACACCAGAAAGCCGTTCTCGATCTTGCCCGATCCGGGCTGGAGGCTGGCATTGCCCCAGGCGAGCGGCAGTTCGATGCCGCGCTTGATCTGATCGTCCTTGAAGTTCGAATAGAAGGCGTCGACGGTCGCCGTGAGCGTACGGGTCGGCTTGAACTGCAAGGTGCCCTGCAGGCCGAGACGCTTGAGCCGGGTCGAGGTGACGTAGGATTTGGAGCCGCCGATCACGTAGGGATCGGCGGCCGTGCCGCTGCCCGGATACCCCCAGGCATTATATTCCTGAAGCTGGTAGGGCTCGTCGACATAGGAGGCGGCAAGGGCGATCCCGAACGTGTCGTCGGCGTTCTGGTCGACGAACGTGCCGTTGACCCGGAAGCCCTTGTCGCGCGAGCCGGAGTTGAGCTTGCCGAGATCCGCATAGGAGGCGCGGGCGCCGACGGCGAGGACCTGGCGTCCGCCGAAATCGAGCGGGCGAATGGTCCGGATGTCGACCGTTCCGACCAGGCCCTGGCCGACGAGGCTGGCGCTCGGCGACTTGTAGACGTTGACCTGGCGGACGACCTCGGAGGGATATTGGTCGAACTCGACGGCGCGGTTGTCGCCGGTCGAGGTCTGCTCGCGGCCGTTCAGCAGCGTCATCGAGAAATCGGGCCCGAAGCCGCGGATCGAGATGACGTTGGACCGGCCCGAGAGACGCTGGGAGGTCAGGCCCGGAAGGCGGGCGATCGACTCGGCGATGCTCGCGTCGGGCAGCTTGCCGATATCCTCGGCGGAAACCGACTCGATGATCTGGTCCTGCTGCTTCTTCTCGTTGACCGCGCTTTCGAGGCTGGCCCGGAAGCCGGTGACGACGATGTCCTCCTCGCCTCCGGCGACGTCCGTCTCGCTGCCTTCGGCCGGGGTCGCGGCCTCGCTGGTCTCTTCGGTGTCGGGGACGTCCTGGGCCCAGGCCGGAGCGGCGGCGCCCACCGCCAGCGCGGCGGCTCCGCCAAGCAGGATCCACCGGCGCGAGTCGAAGCGATTCGTCATTCTCGGGTCCTCCAATTCAGCCGCCGAATGCCCCCATCCGGACAACCCGTTTCAGTCCTGGGAAAGCCTGCGCGGCCGCCGGGAAAAGGCGAACAAGCGCGCTTCGACGCATCCCCTGTTCCATCGCGCGGGCGCGGGCCCGAAAGCCTTTCGCCGACACGATGCCGCCGCGATTGGCTCGCGGTCTGATGGCTTTCGCAAATTACTGCAAACTTATTGCGCCACTTGCAAGAGAGAAATGTTCGCGAGGCCTGCGCCGATTGGAATCAGGGGTGGCCGAGATGCAATGTTTCTGCCTTTTTCCAACGGTGGACACCGCCGCGCCAGGATGCCGACGGCCGAGCCCCGCGCCACTTGACCGCGCCGTCCGGCTTCTGCAAACAATTGCAAAAAGCCGCGGACGCGGCGGAGGGCAGAGTCGATGCGGCGGATTGGAAGGATGGCGGCGGCGAGGCGCCTGGCGTGGACGGCGGCGCTGGCGGCCGGCCTGGGCGGCGCCGCACCCGCGTCGGCGGCGCAAGCCTATCTCGACCGTCCGGCGTCGGACGAAGTGGTCTATTTCGTGCTCCCCGACCGGTTCGAGAATGGCGATCCCTCGAACGACCGCGGCGGGCTCTCCGGAGGCCGGCTCCAGACCGGCTTCGATCCGGCCGCCAAGGGCTTCTATCACGGCGGCGACCTCAAGGGACTGACCCGCCGCCTCGATTATATCGCCGGGCTGGGCGCCACCGCCATCTGGCTCGGCCCGATCTACAGGAACAAGCCGGTGCAGGGCCCGCCGGGCCGGGAATCGGCCGGCTATCACGGCTATTGGATCACCGACTTCACCGACGTCGACCCGCATTTCGGCACGCGCCAGGATCTCCGGCGCCTGGTCGACGCCGCCCATTCAAGGGGGATGAAGGTCTATCTCGACATCATCACCAACCACAGCGCCGACGTGATCAAATATCGCGAATGCCCGCAGAACGATTGCGCCTATCGAAGCCTCGGCGATTACCCGCACTCGCGACGCGGAGGAGCAACGGGCGAGGCGATCAATCCCGGCTTCGAAGGGCTTTCCAAAGCCGACCAGCGTCCCGACAATTTCGCGAGACTGACCCGGCCCGATTACGCCTACACGCCCTTTGTCCCGGCCGCGGAGGCGGGCGTGAAGAAGCCGGCCTGGCTCAACGATCCGATCTACTATCACAATCGCGGCGACACGACCTGGAGCGGCGAAAGCTCGACCCTGGGCGACTTTTCCGGCCTCGACGACCTGTTCACCGAGCATCCGCGGGTGGTCGCCGGCTTCATCGAGATATTCGGACAGTGGATCGACGATTTCGGGATCGACGGCTTCCGGATCGACACGGCTAGGCACGTCAATCCCGAATTCTGGCAGGCTTTCGTCCCGGCGATGCTCGATCGGGCCAAGGCGCGCGGAATCCCGAATTTCCATATCTTCGGCGAGGTCTATGATCCCGATCCGGGGATGCTCGCGCGCTTCACCCGGGTCGATTCCTATCCGGCCGTGCTCGACTTCGCCTTTCAGTCGGCGGTGACCGACGTCGTGGCGAAGGGCGCCGGCACGGCGAGGCTCCAGCGCCTGTTCGCGGCGGACCCGCTCTATGCCGGCGGCGAGGCGACGGCCCGGATATTGCCGACCTTCCTGGGCAATCACGACATGGGCCGCTTCGCCCGGTTCGTTCGGGAAGCGAACAAGGGCGCGAGCGACGCGGAGATAGAGAAGCGGGTAATCCTCGGCCATGCCATCATGTTCCTCGCCCGCGGGGTCCCCGTCATCTATTACGGGGACGAGCAGGGCTTCGCTGGCGACGGCGGCGATCAGGACGCGCGCGAAGACATGTTCCCGAGCAAGGTGGCCGTCTACAACGACAACAAACTGGTCGGCTCCGCCGCGACGACGGCCCAGGCCAATTTCGACGCCCGGGCGCGCCTCTATCGCGAGATCGCGGCACTGGCGGCGATCCGCCGCGGCGATCCCGCGCTGAGCCGGGGCGAGCAGGTGGTGCGGGCCCATGGCGATTCGCCGGGGCTCTTCGCCCTGTCGCGGCTGGCCCCGTCGGGCGGCGGCGAGACCCTCGCGCTCTTCAACAGTTCGACGGCGCCGGTCGCGGCCAATATCGCCGTCGGCGGCGGCTCGGGAGACTGGGTGTCGGTCCGCGGCCGGTGCGCGGCGAAGTCGACGGCGCCGGGCAGCTACCGCGTCGAGATTCCGGCGCTGGACTATGTCGTGTGCAGGACGGCGCGGTGAACGAAATCCGGACCGAGGGTTTCGCCCCCGCCGCCGCGGCGGACGAATGGTGGCGCGGCGCCGTCATCTACCAGATCTATCCCAGGAGCTTCGCCGATTCGAACGGCGACGGGGTCGGCGACCTGCCCGGCATCGTCGAGCGGCTCGACTATGTCGCCTCGCTGGGGGTGGACGGAATCTGGCTGTCCCCTTTCTTCACCTCGCCGATGAAGGATTTCGGTTACGACATCGCCGATTATCGAGGCGTCGACCCTTTGTTCGGAAGCCTGGCCGATTTCGACCGGCTGCTCGACCGCGCCCACGGGCTCGGACTCAAGGTGCTGATCGACCAGGTCTATTCGCACAGTTCGGACCGGCACGACTGGTTCCGGGAAAGCCGGTCGAGCCGGCACAATCCGAAAGCGGACTGGTACGTCTGGGCCGATGCGAAACCCGACGGTTCCCCGCCCAACAACTGGCAGTCGGTGTTCCACGGCCCGTGCTGGACCTGGGACGCCCGGCGCGGCCAATATTATCTGCATAATTTCCTGGCCGAGCAGCCGGACCTCAATGTCCATAACCCCGAGGTGCAGGACGCGCTGATCGAGACCGCGCGTTTCTGGCTCGACCGGGGCGTGGACGGCTTCCGGCTGGATGCGATCAACTTCGCGATGCACGACCCCGAACTGCGCGACAATCCGCCGGTTGCCGAAGGCGCCGGGCGCCGCACCCGGCCGTTCGACTTCCAGCATCACGTCCACAACCAGTCCCATGCCGACATTCCGGCCTTCCTCGCGCGGCTGCGCGGGGTGGCGAACGGCTATGGCGCGACCTTCACCGTCGCCGAGGTGGGCGGCGAGCAGGCCGACCGGGAGATGAAGCTCTACACCGAGGGGCCGGACCGGCTGAACAGCGCCTACGGCTTCAACTTCCTCTACGCGCGCGCTTTGACCCCCGACCTGATCGACGCGGCGATGCGGCTCTGGCCGGGAGAGCCCGGCGAAGGCTGGCCGAGCTGGGCGTTCTCGAACCACGACGCACCGCGGGTGGTTTCACGCTGGCTCGCCGGGCGCGACTCGGACGCCTTCGCGAAGCAGGCGATGCTCCTCCTCATGTGCCTCAGGGGCAACGTCTTTCTCTACCAGGGCGAGGAGCTCGGGCTGCCCCAGGCCGAAATCCCGTTCGATCGGCTTCGCGACCCGGAGGCGATCGCGAACTGGCCGGAGACCCAGGGCCGCGACGGCGCGCGAACGCCGATGCCGTGGCGGGCCGATGCCGCCCATGCCGGCTTTTCCGACGCGGAGCCCTGGCTTCCGGTCGACGTCCGTCATTACCCTCTGGCGGTGGACGGGCAGGAAAGCGATTCCGGTTCGACCCTCGCCCTGACCCGAAGGCTGGTGGCGCTGCGCAGCTCAAGGCGGGTGTTGCGGACCGGCGGCATCCGCCGCGTAGAGGCGCCGGCCCCGATGCTGGTGTTCGAGCGGGGAGACGGCCGCGAGGCGCTGCTCTGCGGCTTCAACCTCGGCGGCGAGGCCGTTGACTGGCGGCTCCCGGACGGCTGGCGGATCGTCGAGCAGGTGGGAACGCCGATGGCTGCGCTTTCGGGATTCGTGGCGGAGCGGGCGGAGTGACCGGTGCGAAGGTAAAATCCTCCCCCGCCTTTGCGGGTGAGGGGGACCAGCCGAAGGCTGGTGGAGGGGTTCTTCGAGGGCCGGCAGAACCCCTCCACCGCCCTTGGGGCGGTCCCCCTCCCCGCGAAATCGCAGGGAGGAATTTTCGGGGCTCAGCCCCCGCAGGTCTCCCGGACGATCAGATCCGTTGGAAGCCGCTCGGAGCGCATGTCGCCGGCGGTGCCGGTGTCGAGCAGCTTGGAGACCAGAAGCCGGCCCGCCCGCGACGTGTCCTGCTTCACCGTCGTCAGCGCCGGCCTGCTGTAGCGGGCGAACGGGACATCGTCATAGCCGACCACGGAGACGTCAGCAGGCACCTTGATATTGTGGTGGAGGAGCGAACGAATCGCGCCGAGCGCAATGAGGTCGCTTGCCGCGACGATGCCGTTGAACTCGACTCCGCGGGCGAGCAGCGCATCGACCGAGGCCTCGGCCGATTCGACGGTGAAATGGGCCGGCACCATCAGCTCGGGGTCGATCGGCCGGCGAAGCTGCTCGTGGGCCTCGACATAGCCGCGGACCCTCTGCGCCACTTCCGGAGCCTCGGTGTCGCCGAGGAAGACGATCCGGTGCCGGCCGAGGCGCATCAGATGGGCGGTGGCCCGGCGGCCGCCGGCGAGATTGTCCGAGCCGACCGAGCAATAGGCCTGGTCGGGGAGCTGGGCGCCCCAGACGGCGAACCGCGCGTCGCTTTGGGCGAGGCGGTTGAGCGCGTGGTGGAGGGAGCTCTGGCCGAGGAAGATGACTCCGTCGGCGCGGCTGGTGGTCATCGCGGCGGCGAGATCGTCGAAGCTCGCCGGGGCGAAATGGCTGACGATGAGGTCGCAGCCGCGGGCCCGGGCGGCGTCGCTGATTCCGGCGAAGAGCTCGAGCAGGAAAGGATCGTCGAGCTGCCCTTCCCGACCCTGCGGCGGCGGAACGACGAGGGCGATGGTGCCGGTGGCGCCGATCGGTCCAGCCGGCATATAGCGGCGGAAGGGGTAATCATGCTCGCGGGCAAGCTTCCAGATCAGCTGCTTGGTCCGGGCATTGACCGCGGGGCTGTCGTTGAGCGCCCTGGAGGCGGTCGATATGGACACTCCCGCCAGAGCGGCAATGTCTTCGAGGCGGGTGGTTCGACGGTTCATCTGTGCAAACTTTGCTGCAAATAATGCGAATCGTGCAAGCCTAAAGCGCGGAAGGAGTCCCGACATGGTCCGAATGCTGCTGGCTCTCCTGGCCCTGGCCCTGGCCGCGGCTCCGGCCGTTGCCGCCCCGGTCCAGGTCTCCTCTCCCGGAGGCGTGCTGACGGTCACGGTCGACGTCAACGGCGAGGGACGGCCCGAATATAGCGTCTCGAGGCTCGGCCGGCCCGTCATCGCTCCGTCGC
>DASVPM010000307.1:0-8470 GCA_036382815.1 Allosphingosinicella sp. | reverse complement strand
TCCGTCGAGCGCCGGCCCGTCCAGCCTGGCCAGATATTCCGCCACGGCCTGCGTCGGCAGATAATCGAGCTCCTCCGAACTGGGCATGACCGGCCGGCTGAGCTCCCACGCCAGGCGGCGCAGGAAGGCCGCCCGGGCTCGTCGTTCCGCATATTCCGGATGAAAGATGCTGAGGTTCACCGCAGCGCGCCGAAGCCTCTCCAAGTCGAGAAGCCTCAGCGTCCGAGTGGGCTCGAACCCAACCACGACAACATGGGAGCCCACCGGGGGACGAATTTCCGCGATGCACGTTTCCGGGCTCAGGGCACCGTAGAACACGGAGATGCCAGTGCTGTTCATCCGTCCGGCGCGCGCAAGCAGGTTGGGAGGGGCGGTGAGCTCGCTGGCCGGGTCGGCGACGATCCTCTCCAGATCCGCTTGAGAGGTGGCGACTCGGCCCCGGTAGATCAGGGGCCTGCTCTTGCGGCCCCACAGGCGAATGACACTCTCATCTTTTTCCGTCCGCAACGTGCCGAGGTCGCCGAATATGCTCTCCAGCATGTCCTGCGCATATTTGCTGAAGAAGCGGTTCCTGGAGGTGATTTCGTCGCGGAACGCCGTCCAGCTCGAGGCATATTCCTCGGTATTGGGATAATCCTCGCGATAGACGACATCGTCGCCATATGGGTCGTCCTCGCCGTCACGCGCCGCGGCATAGCCGAAGCGGCCGGACAGAATGCCCGCGATGTCGCCGGCAATCCGCTCGTCGTCAGCGACGATGATCTCCCCTATCGTCTCCTCGACCGAATCTCCGGACGGGCCGAAGCCATATCCGTCGTAACTTTCGGGCCGCCCGTAGGTATAATTGGCATCGAGGACGTCATGGACGAGGTCGGCCAGGCGTTCGACGGGCCAGCCCTTGCGTCGCCGTTCGCAATAGTCGCAGAGGCGCCGCTCACCGTCACGGCGCATGAGGGCAGAGAGATAGTCTTCGGCCACACAGGCGTTGCAGACGAATTTCGCGTCGTCGGACGATTTCATCGTGGCAATGTGGGGCGGGCAGCCATGATCTGCCAGATGGGCCTGGGCGGTGGAGCCGCTCCGCAGGCTTGCCTCCAAGGCATAGAGGGCGCGACTTAGAAAAAGAGCTCTCTTCGTCGCGCCTTGGCGCGGTTGCGCCCTTCCTTTTGAAATCCGCGCCGGGCGTCTCGAGCCGGGCGCAGGTCCCACAAGCGCGAGACCGCGGGACCGCGCTGCCGAACCCTGAAACGAGTTCAGGGTGACGGTAGGGCGCGGCTTCGACGCTTCGGGCGGTCTCCGGCCGAAGTTGCCAAAACCGCCCCCCTCCCCTACATAGGAAAGGCTGACGTCGCTTCGACGGAATTTGCGGCCGTGCTCGGCCCCGCCTTCCCTTTCAAGCTTCTCGCCCGTGCCCGCGGCCTTTTCGCTCGCGCGGAATCCAGGATACCGGCCGATGGCGGCCGAGGGAGAATAAGGTTTGGCGAAGGAAGCTACGCTTACCGTCGAGGGCGAGATCGACGAAATCTATCCGGACGGGCGCTTCGGCGTGATGCTGGACAACCAGCACCGGGTGATCGTCTACACGGCCGGCAAGATGCGGCGGTTCCGGATCCGCTCGGTGGTCGGCGACCGGGTCCATGTCGAGATGACGCCCTACGATCTGACCAAGGGCCGGCTCATCTTCCGCGAGCGCACCCCCGGACAGGGGCCGAACAGCGGGGCCCGCCGGCCCGGCGCGAAACGATAGACCTTATTTCGACGTTATCGTCCCCAGAGGGCGACAGGAGACCATCATGGGCGGCACCCCCGACAGCAACCGAACCCCGATCAAGCCCTTCCTGATCAACAAGGACGAGGAAGGCCGGGTCCGGCTGACCCTGCGCGAGACGCGCTATAACGGCCAGGGCTATCCGATCGTCACGACGACCCTCCACGAGGAGCCCTTCGCCACGGCGACGGCGGCCCGCGCCTATGCCAAGGAGCATTTCGGCGCCGAGCCGGGGCAGTTCGCGAGCAAGTAGCGCCGACTAAATTCCTCCCCCGGATTTCCGGGGGAGGGGGACCGCGCGAAGCGCGGTGGAGGGGTTCTTCGAGGTCGGAAAGGGCCCCTCCACCAGGCTTCGCCTGGTCCCCCTCCCCTGCAAATGCAGGGGAGGACTTTTTATGCGCGCTTCGTCCTGAGCGCCGACTGGGCCGCGGCCAGGCGGGCGATGGGCACCCGGTAGGGCGAGGCCGAGACGTAATCGAGGCCCGTTTTCTCGCAGAAGGCGATGCTCGCCGGGTCGCCGCCATGCTCGCCGCAGATGCCGAGCTTGAGCCCGGGCCTGGCGCCCCTGCCGCGCTCGGCGGCCAAGGCGATGAGCTCGCCGACGCCCTCCTCGTCGATCGAGACGAACGGATCGCGCTCGAATATGCCCTTCTCGACATAGTGGGTGAGGAAGCGGCCGGCGTCGTCGCGGCTGACCCCGAGGGTGGTCTGGGTGAGGTCGTTGGTCCCGAAGCTGAAGAATTCCGCCTCGCCGGCGATGTCGGCGGCGCGGAGCGCGGCGCGGGGGAGCTCGATCATCGTCCCGACCAAATATTCCACGCTGGCGCCCTGCTCCTCGAAGACGGCGTCGGCGGTTCGGTCGATCAGCGCCTTGATGATGCTCAATTCGGCGCGGGTGGCGACCAAGGGAACCATCACTTCGGGAATGGGCGCCTTCCCCCCTTCCCTCGCCACCGCGACCGCGGCCTCGAAGATGGCGCGGGCCTGCATCTCGTAGATTTCGGGATAGGTGATGCCGAGCCGGCAGCCGCGGTGGCCGAGCATCGGGTTGAACTCGTGAAGCTCGGCGACGCGGCGCTTCAGCGCCTCGACCCCGACGCCGGCGCCGGCCGCGACCTCGGCGAACTCGGCCTCCGAGCGGGGGAGGAATTCGTGGAGCGGGGGATCGAGGAGCCGGATCGTGCACGGGAGCGGCGCCATGATCCGGAAGATCTCCTCGAAATCGGCGCGCTGGGCCGGGAGGAGCTTGGCGAGGGCGGCGCGGCGGCCGGCCTCGCCCTCGGCGAGGATCATCTCGCGGACGTTGGCGATGCGCTCGGAATCGAAGAACATATGCTCGGTCCGGCACAGGCCGATGCCCTCGGCGCCGAACTCGCGGGCCGTCCGGCAGTCGAGCGGGGTCTCGGCGTTGGTCCGCACCCGCAGGCGGCGGTGGAGGTCGGCCCAGGCCATGAGGGTCCCGAAATCGCCGACCAGCTCGGGCTGGACGGTGGCGACGGCGCCGAGCATCACCTCGCCGGTCGAGCCATCGAGGGTGATCGTCTCGCCCTCCGCGATCTCGAGCGTTCCGACCCGCATGGAGCGGGCCCTGGAATCGATCGAGAGCGTGCCGGCGCCGCTGACGCAGGGCCGGCCCATGCCGCGCGCGACGACGGCGGCATGGCTGGTCATCCCGCCGCGGGCGGTGAGGATGCCTTCCGCCGCGTGCATCCCGTGAATGTCCTCGGGGCTGGTCTCGACCCGGACCAGGATGACCTTCTCGCCGAGGCTTTTCCGCTTCTCGGCCGTGTCGGCGTCGAACACCGCCGCTCCGCAAGCGGCGCCGGGCGAGGCGGGAAGGCCCTTCGCGATGACGCGGCGCTCGGCCGACGGGTCGAGCGTCGGGTGGAGCAGCTGGTCGAGCGCCTGGGGGTCGACGCGCAGGATCGCCTCCTCGCGGGTAATCAGGCCCTCGCCGGCCATGTCGACGGCGATGCGCAGCGCCGCCTTGGCGGTGCGCTTGCCCGAGCGGGTCTGGAGCATGAACAGCTTGCCGCGCTCGACGGTGAACTCGATGTCCTGCATGTCGCGATAATGGCGCTCGAGCAGGTCGAAGACCCGGGCGAGCTCGCCGAACACCTCCGGCATGGATTCTTCCATCGAGGCCGCCTTCGCCCCGGCGGCCTCGCGGGCGGCCAGGGTGAGATATTGCGGGTTGCGGATCCCGGCGACGACGTCCTCGCCCTGGGCGTTGATCAGATATTCGCCGTAATAGGCCCGCTCGCCGGTCGAGGGGTTGCGGGTGAAGGCGACCCCGGTGGCGGAGGTCTCGCCCATGTTGCCGAACACCATCGCCTGGACGTTGACCGCGGTGCCCCAGTCGCCGGGGATGGCGTTGAGCCGGCGGTAGGTCTTCGCCCGGTCGGACTGCCAGGAGCCGAAGACGGCGCCGACCGCGCCCCAGAGCTGCTCTTGGACGTCTTCGGGGAAGGGCCGGCCGAGCTCTTCGGCGACGATCTCGCGATAGCGGGCGGTGAGCCGGCGCCAGTCCTGCGCCTCCAGCTCGGTGTCGAGATGGACGCCCTTGTCCTCCTTGGCGATCTCGAGCGCCTCCTCGAAGGCGCCATGGTCGAGGCCGAGGACGACGTTCGAATACATCTGGATGAAGCGGCGGTAGCTGTCCCAGGCGAAGCGCGGGTCGCCCGAGACGGCGGCGAGGCCTTCGACGGTTTCGTCGTTGAGGCCGAGGTTGAGGACGGTGTCCATCATCCCCGGCATCGACACCCGGGCGCCGGAGCGGACCGAGACGAGCAGCGGGTCGGCGGGGTCGCCGAAGCCCTTGCCGGTCAGGCGCTCGATATGGGCGAGGCCCTCGGCCACTTCGGCCCGAAGGCCGTCGGGGAAGCTTTCCCCCTCGGCATAATAAAGCGCGCACATCTCGGTCGAGATGGTGAAGCCGGGGGGCACGGGGAGGCCGATCGAAGCCATTTCGGCCAGGTTCGCGCCCTTGCCGCCGAGCAGGTTCCTGTTCCCGGCCTCGCCGTCGGAGGCGCCGCCGCCGAAGCGGTAGACGTAGCGGGTCATTCGCCCGCTCCGTCATGCTGAACTCGTTTCAGCATCCAGGGCGACGTCGCTCCCGCGTCGGTGGAAAGGTCGCGGCCTTGGCGCTGCTCGATCCTGGACCCTGAAATGAGTTCAGGGTGACGGGGAGCGGCTCCGAAGTGGACGAGTTGGACGACTTGCACACGGGATCGCATTTTTTTCGGGCTCGCGGGCCCCGCGAAGTTCATGAAGTTCACGATGTCGCGTTTTTCCCGAAGCTTCCCACGCGGCTCACCCCTCGATCCGCGAGAAATCGGCGACCCGGTGGACCGCGTCGCGCATCCGCGCGAGGAGGGCGAGCCGGGCTTCGCGCTTTGCGGGATTGGGATCATTGACGGTCACCTTGTCGAAAAACGAGTCCACGGGCGCGCGCAGGGAAGCCAGAGCCGCCATCGCCCCTTCGAAATCCTCCGCCTCCACCCCTTCGCGGGCGCGCCGCTCGGCCGAATCGAGGGCCGCGATAAGGGCAGCTTCCTGTGTTTCGAACGTGTAGGAAAGCGATTTGTTCTGGTCTTGTTCCAGCGTGTCCCGGCGAAGGCCGGGATCCAGTTCGGAGTCAGCCTGGGCCCCGGCCTTCGCCGGGGAACCCTGTTCCGACCACCCCTCCTTCTTGAGGATGTTGGCGGCCCGCTTGTAGCCGGCGAGGAGGTCGGCGCCTTCGGGGGTTTCGACGAAGGCCTGGAGCGCCTTCACCCGGGCGAGCAGGCGGACGAGGTCGTCCTCCCCGCCCAATGCGAAGACGGCGTCGATCAAATCGTGGCGGACCCCGGCCTCGCGCTGCTGGACCTTGAGGCGGTCAATCAGAAAGTCGAACACTTCATCGTAGATCGCCTCGTTCTGGATAGTGATATCCAAGTCCTTCATAGACCGGATGTCTCCGGCCCTCAGTGCGATCTGGACGGTTAGCAAGGCATTCGCTTCGGGAAGCGCATGATCCAACGGCATTCGGAGGCCGTTGTCACTGAGTACCCGGATTAGCGAGATTGCAATTCGACGAAGAGCGAACGGGTCCTTCGAACCCGTCGGCCGTTCGCCGATAGCAAAAAATCGAATTAGGCTATCCAGCTTGTCCGCCAAACTCACCGCCACCGTCACCGGCGCCGTGGGCACCTCGTCGCCCTGCCCTACCGGCTTGTAGTGGTCGCGGATGGCGTCGGCGACAGCCTCGTCCTCGCCCTGGGCCCTCGCGAGGTGGCCGCCGATCAGGCCCTGGAGCTCGGGGAACTCGCCGACCAGGCCGGTCACGAGGTCGGCCTTGCAGAGGCGGGCGGCGCGTTCGGCGAGGGCGGCCAATTCCTCCCTCTCCCCTGCGGGGAGAGGGTCGGGGTGAGGGGGTTCGGCGGCTGAGGCTTCGCTCTGACTCGGAGCCCCCTCACCCTGGTTCGCTTCGCGAACCTGTCCCTCTCCCCTCCAGGGAGAGGGGTTTATTATGCCTTCCTCGACCAGCCACCTTGCCAGCTTGGCCACCCGCTCCACCTTGTCGGCGACCGTCCCCAGCTTTTCGTGGAAGACGATCTCGCCGAGCTTCCTCGACTGCTCCTCGAGCGGGATCTTGAGGTCCTGCTCCCAGAAGAATTTCGCGTCCGAAAGCCGGGCCGAGAGGACCCGTTCGTTGCCCGCGACGATCGCGGCGCCGCCGTCCGAGGCCTCGATATTGGCGGTGCAGACGAAGTTGGGCGCCAGATTCCCCTCGCCGTCGGTGAGCGCGAAATATTTCTGGTTGGTGCGCATGGTGAGCTGGATCACCTCGCGCGGGACCTCGAGGAAGGCGGGGTCAAAGCGGCCGAGCAGCGGGACCGGCCATTCGGTGAGGCCGGCATTTTCGGCGATGAGGCCGTCGTCCTCGACGAGGACGAGGCCGGCGGCCGCGGCGGCCCGGGCGCCGTCCGCGACGAGCCGGCGGCGTTCGGCGGGGTCGACGACGACGTGGCAGGCCTGGAGCTTCTCGAGATAATCGTGGGCGCCGCCGAGGGTGATCTGCCCGGGATGGTGGAAGCGATGGCCCAGGGTCGCGGCGCCGCTGCGGACGCCCGCGATCTCGAACTCGACGATCTCCTCGCCCAGCAAAGCGACGATGCCCTGGAGCGGGCGGACCCAGCGCGGGCTTTCGGTCGAGGCCGAGGCGGCGCCCCAGCGCATCGACTTGGGCCAGGGAAAGGCCCGGACGAGGGCGGGGATCGCCTCGGCGAGGACGGCCGAGGTGGCTCGCCCGGGCCTGTCGACGACGGCGTAGAAGATCCCGTCGCGTTCCTGGAGCTGATCCTGGGTGAGACCGGTCTTGCGGAGGAAGCCTTCGAGCGCCTGCGGCGGGGCGGACGAGCGGGGGCCCTTGGTCTCCTCGCGGACGGCTTCGGTTTCGGCGGGCAGATTGCGGGCGATGAGGACGAGCCGGCGGGGCGTGGCATAGGTCTCGATCGCCTCGGCGGCGAGGCCGGCGCTTGAGAGCTGCTCTGAAAAGAGGCGCGCAAGATCCTGCTGCGCCTTGCTTTGCATCCGCGCGGGTATCTCTTCGGACAGGAGCTCGAGGAGGAAATCAGGCATCTAAATCCTCCCCGCAATTTCGCGGGGAGGGGGACCAGCCGAAGGCTGGTGGAGGGGTTCTCCGGAGCTGAAGAGCCCCTCCACCGCACTTCGTGCGGGCCCCCCTCCCCGGCAAATACCGGGGAGGATTTTCGCGCAGCGCCCTCATCCTTCCCACCCGTTCTTTTCCATCCAGGACTGGCAGGCGCCTTTGGCGAGGTCCCTCACCCGGCCGATATAGGCCTGGCGTTCGGCGACGGAGATGACGCCGCGGGCCTGCAGGGTGTTGAAGATGTGGCTGGCCTTGATCGCCTGGTCGTAGGCGGGGAGCGGGAGCTTGGCTTCGATGCAGCGGGCGTTCTCGTCGGCGGCCTCCCGGAACCAGCGGAACAGCGTCTCGGTGTTGGCCACTTCGAAATTATAGGCGCTGAATTGCTTCTCATTCTCGAGGAAGACGTCGCCGTAGCTCACGCCCTCGTCGTTGAAGGCGAGGTCGTAGACGTTGTCGACGCCCTGGACGTACATGGCGAGGCGCTCGAGTCCGTAGGTGAGCTCGCCCGCGACCGGCTTGCAGTCGTAGCCGCCGACCTGCTGGAAATAGGTGAACTGGGTCACTTCCATGCCGTCGCACCAGACTTCCCAGCCGAGGCCCCAGGCGCCCAGGGTCGGGCTCTCCCAATCGTCCTCGACGAAGCGGATGTCGTGCTTCATGAAATCGATGCCGATGGCGGCGAGCGAGCCGAGATAGAGGGCCTGCAGATCGGGCGGGCTGGGCTTCAGGATCACCTGATATTGATAATAATGCCCGAGCCGGTTCGGATTGTCGCCGTAGCGGCCGTCGGTGGGGCGGCGGCACGGCTGGACGTAGGCGGCCTTCCAGGGATTGGGCCCGAGGCTTCGAAGGGCGGTCGCCGGGTGGAAGGTGCCCGCGCCCATCTCGACGTCGTAGGGCTGGAGGATGAGGCAGCCCTGCCGGCTCCAATAATCGTGGAGCGTCAGGATCAGCGACTGGAAGCTGGGGGGCCTGTCCACGGAAAGGGCGTTCGCACCTGCGAAAAAGAGGAGCCCCGCCTTGGCGCAGGAGGCGGAGGGGCGTCAAGG
>DASVPM010000306.1:0-3541 GCA_036382815.1 Allosphingosinicella sp. | reverse complement strand
GCATCGCCGATCTCGCCATCATGACCGCCGGCTGCGTCACCGTCCCCGCCTACACGACCAACACCGAGCGCGACCATCAGCATATTCTCGACGACAGCGGCGCCCGGGCCGTCATCGTCTCGACCCAGAAGCTGGCCCGGCCCCTGCTTCCCGCCGCGATCCGGTCCAACAATTGCGAGCATGTGATCGGGATCGAGGCGCTGCCCGGCGGCCAGTCCGGCAATGTCGGCTTCCACGACTGGACCGCCTTGATCGCCGCCCATCCGCCGGACGTCGCCGGCTGCACCGAGGCGGCCGCGAGGGTGAAGCGGGACGACCTCGCCTGCCTGATCTACACGTCCGGCACGGGCGGCGCTCCGCGCGGAGTGATGCAGCATCACGGCGCCATCCTCCACAATGTCGAGGGCTGCGTCGCGGTCATCGCCGAGGATTTCGGGGTGGAGGATGAAATCTTCCTCTCCTTCCTCCCGCCCAGTCACGCTTATGAGCATAGCGGCGGGCAATTCTTCCCGATCGGGATCGGCGGGCAGATCTTTTATTCCGAAGGGCTCGAGAAGCTCGCCTCCAACATCGAGGAGGTGCGCCCGACGCTGATGATCGTCGTGCCGAGGCTGTTCGAGGTGCTCAGGCAGCGAATCCTGAAAGCCGTCGAGAAACAGGGCAAGCTCGCCAACTACATGATGAAGAGAGCGCTCGAGATCGGCGCCAGGGATTATGCCGGGACGAGAAGCCCGTGGGACCTGCCGATGGATTTCGTCCTCGACCGGCTGTTCCGGCCCAAGATCAGCGCCCGCTTCGGCGGCCGGGTGAAAGCGATGGTCTCGGGGGGAGCGCCGCTCAATCCGGACGTTGGAATCTTCTTCCACTCGCTCGGGCTCACCGTCCTCCAGGGCTACGGCCAGACCGAGGCGGCGCCGGTGATCAGCTGCAACCGCCCGAAGGCGGGCGTGAAGATGGACACGGTCGGCCCGCCGCTCAAGAATACCGAGGTCAGGATCGCCGAGGACGGCGAGATCCTGGTTCGCGGCGAGCTCGTCATGAAGGGCTATTGGCGCAACCCCGCCCAGACCGAGAAGGCGCTCCAGGACGGCTGGCTCCACACCGGCGACGTCGGCCATATCGACGAAGCCGGCCGGATCGTGATCACCGACCGCAAGAAGGACCTCATCGTCAACGACAAGGGCGACAACGTCTCGCCGCAGAAAGTCGAGGGGATGCTGACCCTCCAGCCCGAGATATTGCAGGCGATGGTGACCGGCGACCGCCGGCCCTATCTGGTCGGGGTCCTCGTGCCCGACCCCGAATGGACGACGGAGTGGGCGAGGGCGGCGGGAAAGCCCCGCGACATGGCCGTCCTGCGCGACGATCCGGACTATCACCGCGCGCTGTCGGCGTCGGTCGACCGGGTCAATGCCGACCTGTCGGTGATCGAGAAGGTGCGGCGCTTCATCCTCGCCGACGAGCCCTTCTCGACCGAGAACGAGCAGCTCACCCCCTCGATCAAGATCCGCCGGCACGTCATCCGCGCCGCCTATGGCGAGCGGCTGGACGCGCTTTACAAGAAATGAAGGGGGGCGAAAAAATCCCGTCATCCCGGCGAAAGCCGGGACCTCAGGTCGGGAATTCTCGGCGGGTCTCCCCCAGGTCCCAGCTTTCGCCGGGATGACGTTTAGCCCCGAACCCGCCGATAGGGTTCGAAGTCGCCGAGGCCGCAGCCGCCATATTCCATCCCCGATAGCGGATCGAAGACGGCGGCGATGTCGCCGCGGCACAGCCGGGTGCCGGTGGTCCGGGTCCGCAACGCCCGGAAGGACTTGAGGTCGGGGCAGCCGGCGGCGGGCCGGTTGACCCATTTGCGGCCGCCGATCCCCGAGAAGACGATCGCGGTTTCGCCGGCTGAGCGGTTGCCCTTCAGGTCGCGGGTGTTGACGCACTGGACGGGAGGGCCGGACGGCTCGAACCCATTCAGCTGCGCGGCCAGCGAGGCCTCGTCGTCGGCCCGCATGTCCACCCGGTCATTGGGTTCATCGGTGGTGCAGCCTGCCGCCAGGCAGACTGAAGCGAGAAGTAGCAGATATCTCATCCCTGGCCTCCTGGAGCCATAACGCTCGGCGCGCCGGGCGGTCGCTCAATTCCGGAAATTATCCTTGGCCCGGCGCCTTTCAGCAAGCTCTGCCGCCGATGAAGCGCGCATGAACGGATTGGTGGCGAGCTCCAGCGCGATCGTCGTCGGGACCGTCGCCAGGCCCTCGGCCCGAGCCGCCTCGACCTGCGCCATCCTGGCCGCCAGCGCCTCGTTCGCCGGCTCGACGGTGACGGCGAAGCGCCCGTTCGACAGCGTATATTCGTGAGCGCAATAGGCGCGGGTCTCGGACGGCAGGGCGGCGAGGCGCTGGAGGTTGGCGTGCATCTGCTCGGCGGTGCCTTCGAACAGCCGCCCGCAGCCCATGGCGAACAGCGTGTCGCCGACGAAGACGACCTGTTCGGAAGACATATGGTAGGCGATGTGGCCGGCGGTGTGGGCGGGCACTTCCAGCACCTCGGCCTCCACCGCGCCGAGCGCCACCCAGTCGCCTTCGCGCACCAGCCGGTCGAGCGTCGGGATGCGCGCGGCTTCGGCGGCGGGGCCGGTGACGAAGGCGCCGGTCGCCGCTTTGATCGCCGAATTGCCGCCGGTATGGTCCGGGTGCCAGTGGGTGTTCCAGATCTGGGTAATTCGCCAGCCGCGAGCTTCGGCTTCGGCGAGCACCGGCTCGGCGACGGCGGGATCGATCACGGCCGTCTCGCCGGAGCCCGGTTCGCGGACCAGCCAGACGTAATTGTCGGTGAGGACGGGGATCCGGGCAATGTCGAGCATGGCGCCAGACTAGCCCGCCGCGCCGATCCGCGCCAGCGCGTCGGCGGCGAGACGCTCGGTCAGGTCGCGAGCCGGAAGCGGGCGGCCGAGCCGGGCCGCCTGTCCGGACCACATCGGCCTGAACCCGGTCTTCCCCGCCTCCGCCGCCGCCCTGGCGAGGGGCGCCAGAGCCGCCGCCGCCAGCGGGAAGGGCGGCGCTTCCGGGCGCCGCGGCCCGAGCGCTCCCATCGGCGGTGTCCACAGCCCGCGGGCGAGGCCGCCGCTGAACAGGTTGGTGAAGACGCTGTGCTCGGCCGCCTCGGAGGCGAGAGCGGCGCGATGCGCCGGGGCGATCAGACTCTCGGGGCAATGGAGATAGGCCGTCCCGATCTGCACCGCGGCGGCACCCAGCATGAGCGCCGCCGCGATCCCCCGGCCGTCGGCGATCCCGCCCGCGGCGATGACCGGCAACCGGACCGAGTCGGCGATCTGCGGCAGGAGCGCGAACAGGCCCATCTGCTCGTCGGGGCGGCCGTCCAGGAACCGCCCGGCGTGACCGCCCGCTTCCCAGCCCTGGGCGATGATCGCGTCCACCCCGCGCGCCGCCAGCCAGCGCGCCTCCGCCACGGTGGTGGCGTTCGCCAGGACACTGGCGCCGGTCGCTCTGACGCGATCGAGCAGCGGCGCTTCCGGGAGCCCGAAATG
>DASVPM010000305.1:0-8181 GCA_036382815.1 Allosphingosinicella sp. | reverse complement strand
CGTCCTGCTGTCCGACGCGTCGTCTTGCCCACGGAGAAAATGGCGCCTGAAACAAGTTCGCGGTGGCGGTTCGGCTTCCCGGAACCCCTTCGCGAAGCGGCGGTTTCCCCCTTCCGAACCTCACGAGGACCGAGCATGAGCAAGAGCCATCACGATCACGCCTCCGACCAGCCCCAGAACCAGAATAATGCGATGTCCGACGATCCCGGCGACGGCAGCCGCAAGTCTTTCACCACCGGCCGCGACGGCGGCAAGACCGCCGCCGAGAAGGCCCCTGAGCAGGACGACCAGGGCGAATCGGCCATCGAAGCCTTCGGTGAGGAAGGCGCGGGCATCGCGCCGAAGGAGTAGAGGATGGGCGACACCGAAACCCTCGACATGGTAAATGAGGACGGGCTTCCCGGGCATGAGAGCCAGCTCGAGCCGAAGCCTGACTGGTCTCCGCGCTATCCGGGCTCCGGCCGGCTTGCGGGCAAGGTCGCGCTGATCACGGGGGCCGACAGCGGCATCGGCCGGGCGGTCGCGGCCTTGTTCGCGCGGGAAGGGGCGGACGTCGCCATCCTTTATCTGTGCGAGCATGACGACGCCGCGAAGACGAAGGAGATCGTCGAGGCCGAGGGCCGCAAGGCCATCGCCATCGCCGGCGACGTCGGCGACAAGGCTTTTTGCGAGCGCGCCGTCGAGGAGACGGTCGCCAGGCTGGGCAAGCTCGACATCCTCGTCAACAACGCCGCCGAGCAGCATCCCGACGAGGAGATCACCGACGTCACGGAGGAGCAGCTGAAGCGTACTTTCCAGACCAATTTCTACGGTTATTTCTTCATGGTCCAGGCGGCCCGCCGTCACCTCAAGGCGGGCGCGGCGATCATCAACTGCACCTCGGTGACCATGTACAAGGGCTCGGAAGGCCTGCTCGATTATTCGGCTACCAAGGGCGCGATCACCGCCTTCACCCGCTCGCTTTCGCAAAATCTGATCGGCGACGGGATTCGGGTGAACGCGGTCGCTCCCGGGCCGATCTGGACTCCCTTGAACCCGTTCGGCGGCCAGCCGCCGGAGAAGATCCCGGATTTCGGCAAGGACGTCCCGATGGGCCGGCCCGGCCAGCCCAACGAGGTGGCGCCCAGCTTCCTGTTCCTGGCCTGCGAGGATTCGAGCTACATGGCGGGGCAGGTGCTTCACCCCAATGGCGGGACGGTCGTCAACGGCTGAGATGCGAGGGTGTCACGGCCGCGATTCGTGCTATAGCCCCTCGGAAAAGGGGCGACGATGATCAGGCTGATCACCAGCATCGTGCTCGCCATGCGCGCATGACCCGTTACAAGAGCTTCCGCGATTTCTGGCCGCATTATCTGCGCGAGCACTCGCGGCCGGCGACCCGGCGGCTCCATTATGCCGGAACCTGCCTCGTCCTCCTGCTCGCCGCCGCCGCGATGGCGACGCGGGACTGGCGGCTGGCCGCCGCCGTTCCGCTGGCCGGCTACGGCTTCGCCTGGTTCAGCCATGCCGCCGTCGAGCGCAACCGGCCGGCGACCTTCACCTATCCGCTCTGGTCGCTCGCCGCCGACTTCAGGATGGCCTGGCTGTGGGCGGCGGGCCGGCTCGACTCCGAGCTTGCCGAAGCCGGGCTGAAGCCCGAGCGGCGGAGGGAGGGGCGAGATGCTGGTTGAAATGACCGAAGGCGATGCCGCCGATGCCATCGCGGCGCTGCTCCTCAAGCTCAGGGCTCGGGACCTGGTCACCGGCGAGGAAGAAGCGGTGCTTCGCGCCTCCGTGTCCGAAATCCGTGAACATCCGGCGGGTCGCACTATCGTCCGGACCGGGACGACGGTCAGCGCCTCGACCTTGCTCGTCGAGGGGGTGGTCTGCCGCTACAAGGACCTGGCCGACGGCCAGCGCCAGATCATGGAGCTTCACGTCGCCGGCGACTTCGTCGACCTGCACGGCTTCCTCCTGAAGCAACTCGATCACAATGTCGGAGCGATGACTCCGATCAAGGTGGCCAGCGTCCCGCACGACGCGCTTCGCGGGATCACCGAGACCCATCCCCATCTCGGCCGGATGCTGTGGTTCTCGACCCTGCTCGACGCCGCGATCCACCGCGAGAAGATCCTGTCGATCGGCCGCCGCAGCGCGATGGCGCGGATCGCCCATATCTTCTGCGAGCTGCTCGTGCGGCTGCGCCTCGTCGGGCTGGCGAACGACAAGAGCTACGCCCTGCCGCTGACCCAGGCCGACCTCGGCGATGTCACCGGCCTCACCTCAGTGCACGTCAACCGGATGCTCAAGAAGCTCCGCGACGAGAATCTGCTCACCTTCCGCGGCGGGACCGTGGTGATCGACGACTGGGACCGGCTGCAACGTCTGGCGGAGTTCGACCCGACCTACCTCCATTTGGAGCGCCGCCCGCGGTAGCTATTCTCCGTCGCTGGGGCGATGGTCCTCACAGGTCGACCACCTCGAATCCGTCCCGCTCCACCATGAGCTGCGCGAGCATCGCGCGGTGGCAGTCCGGCGCCCCGCGCTCGTAGCAGAGCAGCGCCGAGGGACGGGCGGCCGCTTCGGCCAGGGCCTGCTCGATCGCCAGCCCCGCCTCCGGAGTGTCGAGCTGCACCGCGTAGATGGCGCGCATCTCGGCGATCCGCCCGGCTCGCGCCGCCTGGCGCCCGTCCGCGGGGGTGCCGAGCGCGCGCAGATGAAGATAGTCGATGCCGCGCTCCCGAAGGCCGCCGGCCAGCGCCGTCTTGGAGAAGCCGGGACGCCGCGAGGCGGCGACGGCGCGGACGTCGAG
This sequence comes from Allosphingosinicella sp., assembly GCA_036382815.1. GTDB lineage: Bacteria > Pseudomonadota > Alphaproteobacteria > Sphingomonadales > Sphingomonadaceae > Allosphingosinicella. Next base: position 5,390 of record DASVPM010000305.1, on the reverse strand, counting down.
GACGAGCTCGACTCCCGCCGCCACGAGCTCGTCCAGGAACTCCGCCTGGGTCTTGGCTTCATAGCCGATGGTGAACAGCTTCCGCACCTTTCGCCCTCTAGCAAAGACGCGGTGCAGCCGCTATGCCGTCGCGGTTTTGCGAGCCGGTTCAAGAGGGTAAATGGCCAAGGAAGAGCTACTCGAGATGCGCGGGCAGGTGGTGGAGCTGCTGCCCAATGCCATGTTCCGCGTGAAGCTCGAGAACAATCACGAGATACTCGGCCACACCGCCGGCAAGATGCGCAAGAACCGCATCCGGGTTCTCGTCGGCGACGAGGTGCTGGTCGAGCTGACCCCCTACGACCTGACCAAGGGCCGGATCACCTACCGATTCAAGTGACGCCCCGACAGGCCGCCACCCGCGCTGCCGTCCCGTCGCCGGTCCGGGAGGGCCAGACCGGGATGCTGAAACGAGTTCGGCATGACCGTAAAGGACTGGCATGCGTCTGATCCTCGCCTCCGCATCCCCGCGCCGGCTCGAGCTGCTCGCGCGCCTCGGCGTGGTCCCCGACGCCGTCGTCCCGGCCGAGATCGACGAGACTCCGCGCAAGGCCGAGATTCCCGACCGTTACGCCTGCCGGATGGCGGTCGAGAAGGCCGGGGCGCTCGCCGAGGCGGGCAGCGTGGTCGTCGCCGCCGACACGGTCGTCGCGGCGGGCCGCCGAATTCTGCCCAAGACGGAGGATGAGGATGAAGCACGAGCGGCGCTCCTGCTCCTCTCCGGGCGCCGCCACCGGGTCCATTCGGCCGTCGCGGTGACCGACGCCGAGGGCCGCACCCGAACCCGCCTCTCGACCAGCCTCGTCGCCTTCAAGCGGCTCTCCGAAGAGGAGGTCCGTGCCTATCTCGCCAGCGGCGAGTGGCGCGGCAAGGCCGGCGGCTATGCCATCCAGGGGCGGGCCGAAGCGCTTGTCCGGATGCTGTCGGGAAGCCATTCGGGGGTAATGGGCCTCCCCCTCTACGAGACCCGGGCCTTGCTCCGGGCGGCGGGCTATCCGCTTGGCTGAGTGGCTTTACGAGGAGGGAATAGGCGAGAACCGCGCCATCCTCGTCGACGACGGCGAAATTGTGGCGGCCGCGATCGAGCTTCCCGGGGACCTGCGCTGCGGCTCGGTCCTGGCGGGGCGCCTCGCCCAGATCGCAATCCCGGGGCGCCGCGGGATCGTCGCGACCAGCCGCGGCGAGGTCATGGTGGAGCCGCTGCCCCGGACCCTCACCGAAGGGCAGAAGCTCCGTGTCGAAATCGTCCGTGAACCGATTGCCGAACCCGGCAATCCCAAATTCGCCAAGGGCCGCATCACCGAGGCCGAAGAAGGGGAAGGGCCAAGCCTGGCGGAGCGGATCGGCTCCCCGCGGCCGCTTCGGCCGCACGAGCCCGATTTCTTCCACGAGGCCGGCTGGTCCGAGCTGATCGACGAGGCTTTGGGCGAGGCGATCGATTTTCCCGGCGGCGAGCTCCGGATGAGCCTGACCCCGGCCATGACCCTGTTCGACGTCGACGGCTTCCTTCCGCCGTTCGAGCTGGCGCTCGCCGGGGCGGAGGCGGCGGCCTATGCGATCCGCCGCCTCGACATCGGCGGATCGATCGGGATCGATCTGCCGACAATCGCCTCGCGCGAGGAGCGGCTTCGGGTCGTCGCCGAGCTCGACGCCGTGCTCCCGCGCCCGTTCGAACGGACCGCGGTCAATGGGTTCGGCTTCCTCCAGGTGATCCGCCGCCGCGAGCGGCGTTCGCTGCCGGAGCTTATCCAGTGGGATCAGATCGGAGCCGCGGCGCGCGATCTCCTGCGCACGGCGGAGCGCGGGATCGGCGGTTGCGAGCTTGGGGCCGCGCCGGCGGTGATCGCCCGCCTTCGGGCGGAGCCCGGCTGGCTCGAGACTCTGGCCCGGCGCATCGGCGGTCCGGTCGCCTTGCGGGAGGAACCCTCCTTCACCACATGGCAAAGCCGTGTCAGCGTCAAACCCTCCTAAAAGCGGCAAGGGCTGCCCCCTGTGCGGCAAGCCCGCCGCCGCAGAGTTCAAGCCCTTCTGCAGCCGCGGCTGCCGCGACCGCGACCTCTTGAACTGGCTCGGCGACTCCTACTGCGTGCCGGGCCCGCCCGCCGTGGAAAACGAGGAAGGCGGGCTGGACAGCGAAGGCTGAGCCCCTCTATAGGCGCTCGTCTTCGGCTCCGCCGGAACGCCCAGGTAGCTCAGTTGGTAGAGCACGTGACTGAAAATCACGGTGTCGGTGGTTCGATTCCGCCCCTGGGCACCATCCCCCGTCCGTCATCCCGGACCTGATCCGGGATCCATGAACACCGTGGATCCGCACCTGGCACTGCGTGTTCGTGGGTTCGGGTTTCGCCGGAGTGACGGTCGGCGCTTTGCTCCCGGGCGCCACTACGGTCCAAAGGCTGGGTTGCGGGCCTCCCCGTCTGCGATAAGGGAACCTTCCTCAGCCTTTATTCATCTCCCATACGTTGCAATCCAGCACCGTTCCCGAAGGGAAGTCGTACGAGCCAAGCCCATCTCAACGCGGTCGGCACCGCCGTTCCGAAGCATGACGTCCACTCGGCCTTCATCCGCTGGGCGGAGGGACGGATCGAGGCGCCGAGGGCGCGCGCCCTGTTCGCAAGGATGGCGGCCCGGTCCGGGATTGAGCATCGCTGGTCCGTCCTTCCTCCCGCGCCCTACGGCAAGTCGCCGGTGGACCCGGGCGGCTTCTACCACGGGGCCCAGCCCACCACCGGCGCTCGAATGGACATCTATGCCCGCGCCGCTCCAGGACTGGCGCTCGAAGCGATCGCCAGGCTCGACGCCAAGGCGGCGGCGACGGGCGGCATCACGCACTTGATCGTTGCCAGCTGCACCGGTTTCGTCGCGCCCGGGATCGACCAGATCATCGCCGCCGAACTGGGGCTCGCCGGAAGCGTCGAGCGCACTATGGTCGGCTTCATGGGCTGCTACGCCGCGGTCTCGTCGCTTCGGCTCGCCCATCACATTGTCCGGTCGGAGCCCGAGGCCCGGGTGCTGGTGGTGACGGTGGAGCTTTCCAGCCTCCACCTGCAATATGAGAAGGACGTCGAACGACTCCTCGCCCTCCTCCAGTTCGGCGACGGCGCCACCGCGTCGCTGGTGACGGCGGAGCCGCACGGCTTCGCCCTCTCCCGCCCGTTCGTGGCCACCTTGCCGGATTCAAGCGAGCTGATCCGCTGGCGGGTCGGCGATCACGGCTTCGTCATGGACCTTTCCGGTGAGGTGCCGGGGCGGATCGGCGAAGCCTTGCGCGATCAGGGGGTCCGTGAGGCGATGCTCGGAAACGAGGCGCCGACGGCCTTCGACTCCTGGGCGGTCCACGCCGGCGGCCGGTCGGTGCTCGATTCGGTCGAGCATGGGCTGGACCTTCCGCCGGAAGCACTGACGCGGTCGCGCGAGGTGCTCGCGCGTTACGGCAACATGTCGTCCTCCACGCTTCCCTTCGTGCTGGAGCGGATGCTCGCGGACCCGGAGCGGCGCCGGGGAATCGCGCTCGCGTTCGGGCCGGGCCTCGCCGCCGAGGGCTTCCACTTCGAGCGGGCGGCGTGAGGTCGCTGAAGGCGCGGGCCCGCGACGACGAGCAGATGGACGATCCGTCGCTCGACCCCAAGGTCTATGACGAGGTCCTGAAAGGGCTCGGGCGGGTCAATGCCTGGACGTTCGCCGCACGGCCCACCTTGTCCTTCCTGGCGCGCGCCACGCGGGGCGCCGAGGGATTCAGCCTGCTCGACGTCGGCTCCGGCGAAGGCGGAATGCTTCGGGTCATCGCGCGATGGGCCGACAGGCGGGGCTTGGCGGTCCGGCTCACCGGCGTCGATCTCAATCCCAAGAGCGAGGGGGTGGCGCGGGCGATGACCCCGCCCGACATGCCGATCGCGTACCGGACCGGCGACTATCGCGACCTCGGGCGCTTCGACTTCGTGATCAGCAGCCTCGTCGCCCACCATATGACGGACGGCCAGCTCCGCGACTTCCTGCGCTGGATGGAAAGCAATTCCGCGCGCGGCTGGTTCGTCAACGACCTCCACCGGCACAGCTTCGCCTATTTCGGATACCCGCTGCTGACGACCTTGCTCGGAGTCCACCGGATCGTCCGTCAGGACGGCCAGCTGTCGATCGCCCGGTCCTTCCGGCCTTCGGACTGGCACTCGATCCTCGCCGGGTCGGGCGTCACCGAAGGCGTGCGGGTTCGCCGCTACTTCCCGTTCCGGCTGTGCGTCGAACGGCTGCGCTGATCGTCGGCGGCGGGCCCGCCGGCTCGGCGGCCGCCCTCGCCTTGGCCCGCGCAGGAGTCGAGGCGGAGCTGGTCGAGCGGTCGGAGGGGCCGCACGACACGGTCTGCGGCGGCTTCCTCGGCTGGGACGCGCTGGCGGCGCTGGAGCGGCTCGGGCTCGACCCAGCGGCGCTCGGTGCCCGGCGGATCCACCGGCTTCGGCTGATCTCTTCGGCAAGGTCGATCGAGGTCGCCTTGCCCCGCGCCGCCGCCGGGCTCTCCCGAAGGACTCTCGACGAAGCCTTGCTCGAAGCGGCTCGCCGCGCCGGTGCCCGGGTCGGGCGCGGGCGCGCGGTTCGGGCGGCAGACCTGGCGGAGCGCCGGATCCGGCTCGACGAGGACGAGGCGCTGGCCGGCGACGTGCTCCTGCTCGCCACCGGCAAGCACGAGCTTCGCGGCGCCGCCCGGCCGGTCGACATCTCGACCCGGCCGCTCGGATTGAGGTGCTCGATCGCGCCGGGTCCGGCTCTCGCGGAAGCTCTAGAGGGGGTGATCGAGCTCCACCTTTACGATGGCGGCTATGCCGGGCTTCTGCTCCAGGAAGATGGCCGGGCGAATTTCTGCCTCTCCGCGTCGCGGGGGCGCCTGAAGCAGGCGGGCGGGATCGAGCCGCTGGTGGCCCGGCTGGCTGACGAGCTTCCCGCCTTCGCTGAGCGGCTGGGGCAGGGCGAGGCGGGCGCGTGGAGCGCGGTCTCGGGGGTCCCCTACGGGTGGCGGGCGAGCGAGACGGTGGACGGCGTCTATCGGATCGGCGATCAGGCCGCGGTCATCGCTTCGCTGGCCGGCGACGGAATCGCCATCGCGCTGGAGAGCGGGATGGCGGCGGCACGGGCGATCGCCGCCGGCACGGCGGCGGCCGATTATCAGCGGGACTGGGCGAGGCGCGCGCGGCGGCCGGTCGGGCTGGCCGAGATGCTCAGGCAGTCGGCCGAGCATGCGCCGTCGCGCCAGGCGATGATGGGGCTGCTCGGCTGGTTTCCGTCGCTTGCCCCGCTCGCGGCGAGTCTGACGCGGATCGGGTGATGAAAATCCTCCCCGGCATTTGCCGGGGAGGGGGACC
>DASVPM010000304.1:0-26219 GCA_036382815.1 Allosphingosinicella sp. | reverse complement strand
GACATGGCCATTGTCGCCGACTTCGCGAACGAGGCGCTGGGCGACGCTCTTCAGCACGGCGTCGCCCGTGGGGTGGCCGAAAGTGTCGGTGACCGGCGTGAATCCGTCGAGATCGAGAAACATGATCGCGCAAGGGACATTGCCGGACGTCGCGCCGGACAAGGCCTCGCCCAGCAGCTGCCGCACCCGGCCGCGGTTGGGCAGGCCAGACAATACGTCCATGTTGGCGAGGTTGGTCAGGCGCTCCTGAGTCTTGCGCACCTCGGTGATGTCCGAGCCGACACCGCGGAAGCCCTGGAACTGGCCGGACATATCGATGATCGGATCGCCGGCAAGGCTGATCCAGCGCGTGCCGCGGCGGGTCTTCAGTTCCATTTCCAGGTTGGCGAACGGGGCGCGTGCAAGGAGCGTGCGGCCGAGCGCGCTGTTGCCGCCAAGCGTCGCGGGCAGTGAGTGGCCGATCAACTGGTTGGCCGAGCGGCCGAGCAGGCTGGTCATCCGCGAGGAAATGTACACCACGCGGTTCTCCGCATCGACCTGCCACAGCCAGCCCACGCCGCGATGCTCATATTCCTTGAGCAGCAGCCGGACCGACTCGGCCTGGGTGCGGACGTTGGCGATGGTCTGGAGCTGACCGAAGGTCCAGCGAGTGAGCCGCGCGACCCCGAAGATGGCGACGGCGGCGACCCCGACGATCGACGCTCCGAAGGTCGGTGAGAGATCCGAGCTGCCGAGATAATAAGCGCAGCACAGGAAGAAGGTCATCGTCGCGATCCAGGCGAACGCGGCGGCGGGGACTGAGGCGAGGCCGATCGCAGCCATGATCATCGCGCCCATGGCGCCGCCGATGACGACTTGCACCTCGTGCGGCTGAGTTGCGAATGCGTAGGTGGGCAAGGCGGACCAGATCGCGGCCAGCACGACCGCCTCGCCCATCGCGCGGACCAGCGGGCGGCCCTCGGCTGAGCGGCTTTCGGCGGCGGCGCCTTCGATCCTGGCGAAGCGATAATAGAAATAATTGGCGAATCCGACGAGCCCGAGCCAGGCCGCGATGAATTCGATCCGTGTCGTTCCGATCATCGCCCAGGCGACCAGCAGCGCCGCCCCCGCGCCGGTCAGCGCGAAAAAGGGCGCGAAGAGGAGCCGGGTCTGCGCCTGTCCGTTGTGAAGGTGGGCGTCGCGAAGCCGCTGGCTGCTCGCGTCGGCACCGACGCTTTCATCCGCCAGCTCCGCCGGCTCCAATTCCTGCGGGTCGACATCCAGTGGAACGGGCGCGTGGTACATGGGAATCCTGCGTGCTGCCGGGTTGAACAGTCCCTACGCGGAGAGTTTTGATGGAGTGTTAAGGGCGCACGCGAATGCGGCGAGCCGAGGGCCGCATCAGCATTTCTCATATTTCCAGTTGCGGCGCTTGCCTTCGGCCATCCATTCGACCGCCTGTGCGATGCGCTTGCCGCGAGTCTCGGACCGCTTTGCTTCAGTTACCCAATCGACATATTCGCGCCGGCAGCTCGGCGGAAAGCCATCGAACGTGGCCCGGGCGGCAAGGTTGGCGGAAAGGGCAGCCTCGAGATCCGGCGGAGTCTCCGGCTGCGGCTTCGAAGCTCCTTTCGGTTTCGCCGGGCGGCGCCCCGCGTCCGTTAACGCCATCGCCTTCCGGATAAGCTCATGCAGCACTGCTTCCGGCGGCAGGTCGGCCACCGAGGCGAGTCGCCCGAACTGCCCCATCGCCTCGCGCTCCGCTCCGGTCTCGCCGAGCACCTCCTTGGCGCGCCAGAAGCCGAACGTGGCGTGCGCCTTGAAGGCGGCCATGCCCGCCAGCATCTGCCCCCGGTAGAGGAAATGCGGCATGCTCCACTTCAGGGTCTCTTCCACCTCCGGGCAGGCGGCGTGGACGGCGGAGCGCAGATGGCCGAGGATCGGCCGGGCGAACTCGGCCTGCCGGGCGATATAGGCATCGATGCGCGGGTCGTTGGCCATGCGGGGATGATAGATTCGATCCGGCGCGGAATCGATTCACTTCGGCGCGGTGCATGGAACAGCCGATTCCGCAAAGCTTTGGCTGGCGATTCTCTATGGAGAATCAATCAGATGCTGGCCACCCGCCTAAGCTCGAGCGTGATCGAGAGGATCCTTTACGATGAAGAGGCGAGCGCACTCTTCATCTGTTTCCGGGAAACCGGCCGCTACCTCTATTCCGGAGTGCCGAGGGCGATCTACGAGGGGCTGAAGAAGGCGCCGTCGCCGGGCCGCTACTTCAACGAATGCATCAAGCGCCGCTTTCCGTGCCGCCCCGATCCGGCACGTCGACGGTTCGGCCCCGGCCGGGATGGAAGCGGCGAGGCGCGACCGGCCGGCGACCATCGCCCGACGGGGCTCACACGCCGTCCCTGCGGCGGGTGATCCGCTGAAGCGACGGCAGGGGAGGGATTTGCCAGGCCGGGCCTTTGGACCGCGTTGCGCCCCCCTTTGCTTTGTGGGAGGAGAATGACCGAGGAGATCGGCGCTGCGTCTGAAGACCTTGACCTACACCAGCCGCGCCCGCCTCGATCTCGGCGACGAGGATCTCGCGGCGATCCACCAGACCGCGCGGCACCTCAACGCGCTCGACGGAATCACCGGCCTCCTCCTGTTCGACGGATCGCGCTTCCTTCAAATCATCGAAGGCAGCGAGCCGGCGATCGACAACCTGGTCGAGCGCCTGCGCATGGACCGCCGCCATTCGGCCTTCGAGATCCGGGACGAGCGATTCGTCGACCGGCGCTCCTTCTCGGGCTGGTCGATGGAGCTGCTTCGCGTCGGCGCCGGATTCAACGCCGCCCGCGATGAGGTGGGGACGATCCTGCCCAAGGAAGTTGCGGCGCCGGTGCGCGAGCTGGTGCTGAAAATGGCGGGACGGCTCGCTCGGGATTAGGGCCGATGGCGTCATTGCGATTAGCATGCGACGCGGCAATCCAGCGGGCCTCGAAGCCCGCTCTGGATTGCTTCGCTTCGTCCGCGATGACGCTCAGCCGCTCCGGCTCCAGCCGGGCGTCGGCGGCTGGTGCAGATTCGCCTCCGGGATCAGCCGCCTCAGCTTCCTTGCGAAGCTGCGCAGGCAGACCTCGCTCTCGCCGAGCGGCCCCGGCGTATAGCTGCGCGAGGCCATGCCCTGCTGCACTCCCTCGATCAGCGCCGTGTCCTCTTCGTTGACCCGCCGGTTGATCCGCCAGTTGAGGTAGCGGGCAGCCTTCATCTCGCGGCGGCCGTCCGGGAGGGCGTAGCTGATCTCGCGGATCACTGTCTCGGTCGGCGAGACAGGGAGGAACTGCATGAAGTCGACCTGGTCCGGGTAGATGTCGAAGGCGACGTTGGGCCAGAGCTTGAAATAGAGCCAGCGCCGTTGAAAATCGGCCGGGAGGTGCGCGACGGACGGGAGGTGCCGCTGATAGGCGCGCTCGGACGGGTTGGCCGAAGGGCGGTCGATCAGGTCCCCCGCCATCCGGTCGACATGCTCGCCGGCGGAAATCGCATAGCCGCGGCCGAACAGCCGGGTGAGGCCGGGATGGGCGACCGCGATGTGGAGCCCGTCGGAATAATTGTCGGCGACATTCTTCCAGTTGACCAGCCGCGGCCTCAGGGTGACCCGGCCCAGCGCTTCGAGCTCCTCGAACCGGTAGGGCTCGATCTCGGCCTCGTGCGGGGCCATCATCTCCGCGACCGAGGGTCCGCCCCGCTCCAGCCGGACGAAGTGGAAGCCCCTCCAGGTCTCCATCTCGACGGGCACGAGGCCGAGCTTCGAGGAGTCCAGCCCGTGATAGTCGCTCTTGTGCGGAACCCCGATCAACCGTCCGTCGAGCCCGTAGGTCCAGGCATGATAAGGGCAGGTGAGCCGCCGGGCGCAGCCGCCGTCTCCACTCACCACCCGCGATCCGCGGTGGCGGCAGACGTTGGAAAAAGCGCGGACGACGCGGTCGTCGCCGCGGACGACGAGGACGCTCTCACCGAGATAGTCGAGAGTCCGCCAGTCCCCCGGATCCGGGATGTCGCTCGCGTGGCAGACGACCTGCCAGGAAGGGCGGATCACCCGTTCCATCTCGACTTCGAAGAATTCGGGGTCGCGATAAATCCAGCCGGGAAGGCTGAGCTGCGGCTCCGGGGCGGCGGCGAGGTGGAGGCCGGGCATGCGTCATTGTGCCAAGGCCGCGGGCTTTTGTCACCTTCCCGTCCTGGGGCGACGTAGCTTGCACAAGCGCCTCACTTGACCGACACTCGCCCTATGACCACCGAGCTCACCGCCCTCGCCTGGGGCTGCATCCTCGCCCTCGTCCACATCTTCGTCGCGGTTCGGTTCAAGACCCGGCAATATGGGACGAAGTGGAATGTCGGCGCCCGCGACGAGGAATTGCCGCCGCCCCAGCCCATCGTCGGCCGGCTTGCCCGAGCCCAGGCCAATTTCCTGGAGACGTTCCCGATCTTCGCGGCTGCGGTTCTGATCGTCGCAGTCGCGGGGCTCCACGATCGCTGGACGGCGATCGGCGCCTGGCTGTGGCTTGGCGCCCGGATCGTCTATCTGCCGCTCTACGCCGCGGGCGTGCCGGTGGTCCGTACCATCGCTTTCCTGGTCAGCGTGATCGGCATCGTCCTCGTGATCCGCCCCGCGCTTTTCTAGCGGGGATCACCAGGAGAAGGGATTTTCCCTCTTGTCGCGCGGCGGGACCGGGACCTCGCGGATTTCGGCGATGATTCCGTCGCCACAGCGAACCGCCACCCCGCCGTAGCTCTCGATCGCCGGGAAGATTCCGCGGACATTCTGCACGACCGGAGCGCCGCCGGCCTCCGCCGTGCCCTCCGTGCGCACGCGTACCTGCTGGATCGGCTCGTCGAGGCGGGCGACCGGCCCCTCGGTCAGGCTCGCATGATATCCTCTTGCGGTCGTCACCTTGCCGGTCACGACGAGCCTGCGGGTCAGATAGGGAATCGGGCTCGAGGTCGAAGAGAATTCGACATGCGCCTCCCAGTCGGACGAGCCCAGCACGTGACAAGGTGCATAGCCGGTCTCGCGGATCGGCCCATCGATCGCGCAGCCGGCCGGGATGAGCAAAACAAGGGCGATTGCCGCCTGGCACTCGAGCTTCGCAAGGGGGAGCATGTTACGCATCGCGACGTGCCTTAGCCGCTCGTCGCCCGAGGGGCTAGACCGCTGCCTCGGCGGCGGCCGAGGCCCGGGCGCCGCGGACGCCTTCGGTGACGAAGATGGCGAGCGCCGTCCAGATGGCGCCGAAGCAGACGATGTGGGCGGTGGTCAGCGGCTCTCCGAAGACGAGCACGGCGAGCAGGAATTGGAGCGAGGGCGCGACATATTGGAGGAAGCCGAGCGTCGAATAAGGCAGCCGCTTCGCCGCGGCGGTGAACATGAGCAGTGGGATTGCGGTCAGCGCTCCGCCGAGGATGAGCAGCAGGTCCGTCGTTCGGGTCTGCAGGAAAGCGCTTTCCCCGGCCCTGGACAGCCACATCACCCAGCCGAAGGCGAGCGGAGTGAGGAAGATCGTCTCGATCGACAGCCCTTCCAGCGATTCGACCGGCGCCACTTTTCTCAGGAAGCCGTAGACCGCGAAGCTTGCCGCGAGCGTGAGGCTGATCCAGATCGCTCCCCCCGCTCCCACCGCGAGAATCGCGACTCCCGCGCCGGCGAGCGCCACGGCCGCCTTTTGCAGCAGGCTGAGCTTCTCCTTGAGAAGGAAGACCCCGAGCAGCACGTTGACCAGCGGATTGAGATAATAGCCGAGGCTTCCCTCGAGGACGTGGCCGCTGACCACCGCGTAGATGTACACCAGCCAGTTGACGCCGATGAGGATCGCCGTGAGCGCCAGGGTCAGTGCGACTCGCGGGGACGCCAGCGCCCGGCCTATTCCGGGCCATTTCTTCCACAGGGTGGCCAGCGTCCCCAGGAAGATGAGCGACCACAGGATTCGGTGGGCGACGATCTCGGTGGGGCGGACGTGGACCAGCGCCTTGAAGTAGAGGGGCAGCACGCCCCACAGAGCGTAGGCCCCCAGCCCCATGAGGAGCCCGGATCGGGTGCGGGCGGCGTCGGTCACGGCCGGGCGGGTAGCCGAGGGCAGGGACCGCGACAAGCATTTGCCGGACGGGCGACAGGGCTTCATTCCGATCGAAACGGCCTCTAGGATCGGATCGAACCTGGGGAGAGAGAATGACCCGCCCGAGCCTGTGCACCGCCGTCGCCGCCGCCGCCCTGCTCTGCGCCTGCGACTCGAAGGCCCGTCCGGACGAACCGGACAATGCGGCGGACAATGGGCACGTTTCGGCGGAGGGCAAATCCGAAGAGGGCAAGATCTCGCTCAAGATGCCGGGGGTCGACATGACTCTCAGCCTTCCGAAGGGAGTCGCCGACGAGGCGCGCGCCGAACGCGACAGCAAGCTTCTCTATCCGGGCTCGACCCTGCGCGGCATGGCCATCGCCGCCGGTCCGGACAGCGACAAGAGCGGCGACAGCGAGGTCGAGATCCGCTTCTCCACGCCCGATCCGGTCGACAAGGTCGCCGCCTGGTACCGCGATCCCGCCCGCGCCGGCGGTTTCCAGCTGCAGCGCGCGGCGAAGGAGGGCGAAGGCTGGCTCGTCACCGGCATCCAGAAGCGCGACGAGCACAGCTTCAAGCTGCGCCTCAGCCCGCGTGCAGGGGCCGGCACCAACGGCCAGCTCACGGTCCGCCACCGCGATTGAGCGACGTCGGTTGGCCGCGCTCGCCGATCCGCAGGAAGTGCGGCAGCACCTCGTCGCCGCGGCCCGCGCCGGGATCGCGCTCAGCTATGGCGAGCTGCTCGAGCGGCTCGGCTATTCCTTCTCAAGGCCAAAGATGCGGGCGCTCTGCAAGATCCTCGGAACGATCGACGAGGCCGCCGCGCTTCGCGGCGAGCCCGAGCTGGCCGTGCTGGTCGTCCGCCAGAGCGACGGGCTCCCCGGCCAGGGCTGGTGGGTCGCCGGCGGCGCCCGCTCGCGAGGCTATGACGGACCTTGGGAAGGACCCGAGGCTCGGCGCTTCATCGACCGGGTCCAGTCCGAAAGCTTCGCCTTCTGGAAGTCCCGAAGCGGGACAGACGGCGGACCGACCCCCGGTTAACCATCTCTCGTCACCCATTTTGCGCGGGAATGCGGCATAGCGGCGGCTTCAAGGAGTCCCTTCGATGACCGACCGCGCCTTTCCGCTGCTCCGCCTGACCGCTCTCGGGGCGGCGCTCGCGCTCGCCGCCTGCAACCGCGGCGGGGGCGAGAGCAATCTCGCCGACCTGGCCAACGACGCCGATCCGGCGGTGACCAGCGCCCTCAACGATCAGATCCTGGTCGACGAGAATCTCGCCACCCAGTCCAACCGGAACGCCGCCCGGCCTTCGCCCACTCCGGCCGGGGCGCCCTATCCGGCGCCCGATGCTTCCCCGTCGGCCCCGCAAAAGGCGGGGAACCCGCCGGCCGCGCTCGCCGGCGCCGCCGGCTGCTCCGATGCCCGGCGCTTCGATTACAACATGGCATGGGCGAGCAAGCTCGCGCCGAACTTCCCGGTCTATCCGGGCGGCCGGGTGACCGAGGCGGCGGCGAACAATCAGGGGGGCTGCAGCACCCGGGTCGTCACCTTTGCGACGGCCGACAATTGGCAGCGGGTGCTCGATTGGTACCATACGAGGGCGGTACGCGCCGGCTATTCGTCCGAGCATCAAGTGCGCGAGGGCGACCACATCCTCGCCGGAAGCAACGAGACCGACAAGGGCGCATTCTACCTGATCGTCACCCCCAAGCCGCAAGGCTCGGAAGTCGCCCTGATCGCCAATAACGGCCGCTGATTCGCCGCCCCGGCGAAGGCTGGGCCCCGGCGGGTGAAGACCACAGGCGAACTTCACCCGCTGGGATGCCAGCCTTCGCTGGCATGACGGTGGAGGAGAAGTGCTTCCTTCGCCCGTCCGGGCGGGCTACATCGCCGCCATGCCCAGCCTCTTCCTCGTCATGATCGGCGGTGCCGCCGGCGCCGGGCTGCGCTGGGAACTCGGACGCGTCGCCCTGGCCCGGCTCGGTCCGGGATTCCCGTGGGGGACTTTGGGCGTGAATCTGGCCGGCGGCCTGCTCATGGGGGTCCTGGCCGGAGCGATGATGGCCCAGGACGCGCAGGATCGGCCGCTCTGGCTGCTGGTCGCCGTGGGCCTGCTGGGCGGCTTCACCACTTTCTCGGCATTCAGCCTGGATCTCTTCTGGATGCTCGAGCGCGGGCGCCTCGGGACGGCTGGACTTTACATGGCGGCCTCGGTGCTCGGCTCGCTCCTCCTGCTTGCCTTCGGCTGGTGGGCCGCTCGGGCCGCGGCATGAGCGAGGTGCGCCAGTTCACCGTCGCGCCCGACGACGACGGCATCCGCCTCGACCGCTGGTTCAAGCGCCATCTTCCCGAGGCGAGCTTCAACACGGTGTCGCGCTGGGCTCGCACCGGCCAGCTCCGCATCGACGGCAAGCGCGCGGCGCCGGGGGACCGGGTCGAGGCCGGTCAGTCGATCCGGGTCCCGCCCGCGGAGCCTGCCGCCGCCGCGCCGGAGCGCCCGAAGCCGGAGCGCCGGGAATTGAGCGAGGACGAGATCGCTTTCGTCAACGAGATCGTGATCCACCGCGACCCACAGGCGGTCGTCGTCAACAAGCCGCCCGGCCTCGCCACCCAGGGCGGGACCAAGACCACGACCCATCTCGACGGACTTCTCGACGGGCTCGCTGACGACAAGGGAAACCGCCCGAAGCTCGTCCACCGCCTCGACAAGGACACTTCCGGAGTGCTCCTCGTTGCCCGCACGGCCCGGGCGGCGGGCTTTTTCTCCAAGGCTTTCTCGGGCCGCACGGCGCGGAAGGTCTATTGGGCGATCGTCACCGGCGTGCCCGACATCGCCGATGGCTATATCGACCTGCCCATCGCCAAGCAGCCGGGCACCGGCGGCGAGAAGATGCATGTCGAGGAGGGCGAAAGCGGACTCCCCGCAAGGACCCGCTACCGGATGATCGAGCGGGCGGGCAACCGCGCCGCCTGGCTCGAGCTTCAGCCGCTCACCGGCCGGACCCACCAGCTCCGGGTTCACATGGCGGCGATCGGCCATCCTGTTCTCGGCGACGGCAAATATGGCGGACCGGACGCCTTCCTCACCGGGGCTATCAGCCGCAAGCTCCACCTGCACGCCCGGCGCCTGCGCATCGACCATCCCGACGGCGGCTCGGTCGACGTCACCGCGGAGCTGCCTTCGCACTTCGCGGAGACGATTGCGAACCTCGGCTTCGACCTCGAGCTTGGGGACCTGCCGCTCGACGAGGTGAAATTCTCGGAGACTCCCGAAGGCAAGCGCCGGGCGGCTTCCGCGGCCGCCAAGTCCCGCCGCAAGGAGCGCAAGGGCGAGCGGCGGGGGAGGGGGCAGAGCCGCTAATGCACCCGAACCGCAAATTCCACATCGAGAGCCGCGACGGGATGGCCGCGCTGGTACGGGACCTCGGCTTCGGAACGCTGTTCGTGCCGACGGCCGAGGGCCTGCGGGCGGTGCACGTGCCGGTGCTTCTGGAAGACGACCGGCTTCGCTTCCACGTCTCGCGCGGCAATGCCGTGCATTCCACTCTGATGGAGGCCAAGGATGCCCTGTTCGTCGCTACCGGCCCCCACGCCTATATCAGCCCGGAATGGTATGGGCTGGAGGATCGGGTGCCGACCTGGAACTACGTCTCCGTCGAGCTGGAAGGCCGGGTCCGCGCGCTCGATCGCGACGCGCTGATCCGGCTCGTCGACGATCTTTCGGACGATCAGGAAGCCCGGCTCGCGCCGAAGCCGGCCTGGACCCGCGCGAAGATGAGCGAGGGCCGATTCGAGGGTTTGCTCAAATCTATCACCGGCTTCGAGATGCACGTCGCCGCCTGGCGCGGCACCGCGAAGCTCGATCAGGACAAGCCGCAGCAGGTGCGCGACCGGATTGCCGAAGCGCTTGCCGAGCGGGGGGTTGGCGATATGGCGACGGCGATGAGGATGGAGGCTCCATCATGACCCCGCAGGACGACGAGACGCTCTGGCGCAACCGCTTCATCGCGATCAACCTGGTGCGAATTGGCGGCACCGTCGTGGTGCTGATCGGCCTCGCGATCTGGCACACCGACTTCCTCGTCGAAGGCGGCACCCTCGCCCTCGGGCTTCCGCTCACACTGGCCGGCCTCGTCGCGAGTTTCTGGGGGCCGAAATGGCTTGCCGCCCGCTGGAGGACCCCGCCCGGGCCATGAAGCGGTTCTATAAACAGGCGACCGTCTCGCCGGAGGCGGGCGGCGTCGCAATCCTGCTCGATGGGCGCCCGGTACGCACCCCGGCCCGTACCCCGTTGCGCGTACCGACCGAGGAGCTGGCGGAAGCGATCGCCGAGGAATGGAATGGGCAGGGGGAAAAGGTCGAACCTCACCTCATGCCGCTCACCGGCCTCGCCAATGCGGCAATCGACCGGGTCGCCCCGGATCCTGCCGCCTTCGCCCGCACCCTGGCCGAATATGGCGAAAGCGACCTGCTCTGCTATCGGGCGGAGGGGCCGCAATCGCTGGTCGAGCGCCAGGAGCGGATCTGGGATCCCTTACTCGGCTGGGCCCGGACCCGCTTCGGGATCGTGATCGAGACCACGGCCGGCGTCATGCACCGCCGGCAGCCCGCCGAGACCGTCGAGATACTTGGCTGCGCGGTAGCCGCGCGGACCGCTTTCCAGCTTGCCGGGCTGGCACCGCTGGTAACGATCGCAGGCTCGTTGATCATCGCCCTGGCACTTGCCGAAGGCGCGATCGGCCTGGAAGCCGCCTGGGACGCCGCCATGCTGGACGAGGCCTGGCAGGCCGAGCAATGGGGCGCCGATCCCCTCGCCGCCGCCTCGCTCGAGAACCGGCGGCGGGAGTTCGAGGGCGCCTACAGGTTTCTGACTCTGCTTTGAGCTCGTCGCCCCGGCGAAGGCTGGCGCCCCGGCGGGTGAAGACCGCGGCCCCTTTCTCTCCCTGAGGTCCCAGCCTTCGCCGGGACGACGTCATTCGATCGGCGCCGCCGCCGGCGCTTCGCTCCGATAATGCGGCATGAACCACTTCGCCACCACCAGCCCGGCGAGGATCAGCGACACGCTTTCCGCAATGAAGGCGTAGACCCAATAGCCCCAGCCAAAATGGTTGAAGATCGGCGAACCCAGATATTCCCAGACGGTGAAGCCCAGTGAGAAGCAAACGACCAGCCTGGCAAGGTCACCGAAGCTCCGCCCGCCCGCCGCGGCCAGCCCGAAGGCGATCAGCAGGCCCGACACGACCGCGACGATGAAGCCCGGAAGGATCATCGACATGTCGTCCGGGGAATAGCCCCGGGTATTGAAATGGACCGTGGCGATCGGACCCCGCGCGTAGAGCACCGCTCCGGCGGCGCTGTTGTGGTTTGGGATGATGTAGGTCCCGGTGCCGCTCATCTCGCCGGTCTCGGGGTCTTTCTTGACCAGATTCTGGGCCAGCGATTGCTGGACGGCGGCGTTCTGGGCCTCATCCGCCTTCGAATAGGCGAGCTCGCCGAGCGGAGTCGCCCAGAAGATGAAGCCGACCACGAATATGATGATGCCCGCGACGAGGCCGCCGATCACGGTCCGGATCATAGTCACCCCCTTTGTTGCCCCTGGAGCCTACGCTTAAACGGCACAGGGGAATAGTCAGCCGATCAGCTGGCGGACGAAATCGTGGAGGAAGACCCGGCGCGTCGCCTTGAGCCGCTCCGCCTTGAGGATGTTGTGGACGAGCTCGCGGCATTTCTCGGCGTCGTTGTTGATCAGCACGTAATCATATTCGGCCCAGTGGCTGATCTCCGCCGAGGCCCGCTCCATCCGCCGGCGGATGACGTCCTCGCTGTCGGTGCCGCGCGCCCGCAGCCGCCGTTCCAGCTCCTTCATCGACGGCGGCAGGATGAAGACGCGGACGATGTCCGGATCGACCTGCTTCAATTGCTGGGTGCCCTGCCAGTCGATGTCGAGCAGGACGTCCCGCCCGCCCTCGATCGTCTTCAGCACCTCGCTCTTCAGCGTTCCGTAGCGGTGGCCGAAGACATGCGCCCATTCGAGGAAATGACCGGCGGCGACCAGCGAATCGAAGCCCTTGTCGTCGACGAAATGATAGTCGCGCCCGTCGACCTCCCCCGCCCGCATCGGCCGGGTCGTCGCCGAAACCGACATGGCGACTCCGTCGTCGGCCTCGAGAAGCATCCGGGCGATCGTCGACTTGCCGGCGCCGCTGGGGCTGGACAGGACGAAGAGGAGGCCCCGCCGCTGGAAGGCGCTTGCGATTTCCATGCGCGCTACTGGCTTGCCGAGCCGCCGCGCGTCAAGCAGGTAGGGGACATGGCCCGTTTCATCGCCTTGCTGCGAGCCGTCAACGTGGGCGGGCGAAAGCTTCCGATGACGGATCTGCGCGTCTTGTGCGGGAACCTCGGCTGGGACGAGGTCGAGACCTACATCCAGAGCGGCAACCTCGTGTTTTCCGCGCCCGGCAAGGCGGAAGCGCTGGAGGAGAAGCTCGAGAAGGCGATCAAGGAGCGGTTCGGTTTCCACTCGGACGTTATCATCCGGTGCACGTCCCGATGGGCGGCGCTCCTCATGGCCAATCCGTTCGGGGAGGCCTCCGAAGCCGAACCGAACCGCGTGCTCGTCGGACTCTCCAAAGGTAAGCTCAAATCGGGTGCCGCCGAGGCTGTCTCCGCCAAGGCCATGGCCGGGGAGCGGGTCGAAGAGGCGGCCGGGGCCCTGTGGTTCCATTATCCGGCCGGGGTAGGGACATCCAAAATCACGCCGTCCCTGATCGACCGGGCGGCGGGCTCGCCGGTCACCGCCCGCAACTGGCGCACGATGCTCAAGCTTCAGGAGATGTCGGGGGGATGAGGAATTGCGTTGCCCCGGCGGAGGCTGGCCCCGCGGTGGGGGATGAACGCCGGCGCCTTTTACCGCGCGGGGCCGCAGCCCGCGCCGGGGCGACGCAATGAAGGCGACCCCCGTCCCCCGCGCTTACTGGCTCGCCGCGCTCGGCCTCGTCGCGGTCATGGCCGCGATCCTGCTGTGGATGGGCCGTCCGCCCATCTGCACCTGCGGCGACGTCAAATTGTGGGTCGGGACGGTCAACGGTCCGGACAACAGCCAGCACCTGGCCGACTGGTACACGCCGAGCCACATCATCCACGGCTTCCTCTTCTATTTCCTCGGCTGGCTCTTCCTCAGGCGCAATCCTCCGGGCGACCGGTTGATCGGCGCGGTTTTGATCGAGGCGGGGTGGGAGATGCTCGAGAACAGCCCGATCATCATCGACCGCTATCGCGAGGCCACGGTCGCGCTCGGCTATACCGGCGACTCGGTCATCAATTCGGCGGCCGATGTCGGCTGGATGGTGGTCGGTTTCGCGCTTGCTCGGCGGCTGCCGGTCCGGGCGACCTTGCTGCTGGCCGTCGCGTTCGAGCTTCTGACTCTTTGGATCATCCGCGACAATCTGACTTTGAACGTGCTGATGCTGGTCGCTCCGAGCGACTCGATCAGGGCGTGGCAGGCGGGCGCCTGATTTGTCGCCGCGACGGTCAGGCTCCGCCGATTCCTTCCACGACCTTGCCGGTGCCGTCACAGACGGGGCAGGGGATTCCGTCATGCTCTCCGGTGCCGTTGCAATGCCGGCAGATATTTTCACCGGTGCCGGGTGTCCCGGGCGCCGCTTCGTCGCCGGGGGCGGTTTCGTCGTTGCTCATGCTTTCCAAACCGCGCTCGGGCGGCGCGGTTCCCCACGCGGAACCGCCAAGGGACCGGCGGGTTTGCGCTTCATGAAGCCATTCCTCAGCGGCCTCGCCGCCACCCTCGTCGCTGCCGCGGCGCCTGTTAGTGCACAGGAGGTTTTCGGTGGGGTTTTCGCCCATGATGTCGACACGCCCCTGAACCTTCGCGGCATCGAGCCGGGAGTGGATGTCCAGGCGGGCTGGCGCGGCGCGCGGATACGCGGCCTGCATTCTGTCGGGGCGCCCTCGCCTTATGCGTTCGCAGCGCTCAACAGCACCGGCGACGCCCATTACGCCGCGGCCGGCCTCAGCTGGAAGCTCGGCGGCGAGCTGTACCTCCGTCCCGGATTCGGCCTTGCCGTCCACACCGGGCCGATCCATCCCGATCCCTCCGAGCCGCGCCGGTCGTTCGGCTCACGGGTGCTGCTCGAGCCCGAGCTGAGCGTCGGCTACCAGTTCAGCGAACGGGTGTCGGCCGAGGCGAGCTGGGTCCATATGAGCCACGGCGGCCTGTTCAACAGCCGCCAGAATCCCGGGATCGACAATATCGGCGTGCGGCTGAACTACCGCTTCCGCTGATTGGGGCGGAAATACGCAATCGACAGGAAACCGTTTCGGCCCTAACCCGAGGGCGTGCATGTCGGCAAATTGAAAACCTCGGTAATTGAGACACTTGGGCCCGTGCTCGACACGGCCCTCGACGCCGTCGTCGTCATGACTCGCGACGGCATGGTGGCCGGGTGGAATCTGGCAGCCGAGCAGACTTTCGGCTGGACGGACGAGGAGGCCGTGGGGCGGCTCATGGCCGATCTCATCATCCCGGAGCAACATCGCGAGGCGCATTCCCGCGGGCTGGAGCGCTACAACGCGACGGCCGAGGAGCGGGTGCTCAACCGGCGGATCGAGATCAGCGCGATCGACAAGGACGGGCGCGAGTTCCCGATCGAGCTGTCGATCACCGTCGCGGGCCATCCGGACGAATCCCTCTTCCTCGGCTTCCTTCGCGACATCAGCGAGCGCCGCCGGACGGAAGCGCGGCTCGAGCGCCAGGCCAGCGAAGCCGATTTGCTGTTCAAGGTCACCCGGATGGCTGCCGAGACGGATTCCTTCGACGAAGCCCTGCGGGCGTGCCTCGAAGCGATCTGCGTGATGACCGGCTGGCCGATCGGCCACGCGCTCATTGCCGCCGCCGGCGGCGACGAGCTGGTCTCGACGGCCGTGTGGCACGAATCGGTCCCCGGAGATTCGCAGGCGCTGAGGGAGCTGACGAGCGCGACGAGGTTCACTCCCGGCTTCGGCCTTCCGGGTCTGATCATGGAGCGGAGCGAGCCGGCCTGGATTTCGGACATCGAAAGCCATCCCGATTTCGCGCGAAAGGGTCTCGGCTTCGCGGCCGCCTTCGGCTTTCCGATCAAGGACGAGGGCAGGATCGTCGCCGTCCTCGAGTTTTTCAGCCGAAGCCCGTTCGAACCCGACCCCGATCTGATGCTGACGGTGAGGACGATGGGCGAGCAGCTGGGCCGGGTGCTCGAACGGCGGCGCTCCGAGGAGCATCTGCGCCTGCTGGTCAACGAGCTCAATCACCGCGTCAAGAACAGTCTCGCCATCGTTCAGAGCATCGCGGTCCAGACCTTCGGAGGCGACGGGGCCGAGGGCGCGCGGCTTCGCGCCTTCGGGAGCCGGCTATCGGCGCTTGCCGCCGCCCACGATCTGCTCACCGCCGAAAATTGGGAATTCGCTTCGCTCCGTCAGGTGATCGAGAAGGCCGGGATGGGCTGCGGCGCTCCCGCGGAGCGGCTGGCGGTCGCCGGTCCCGAGGTGAAGGTCCAGCCGCGGACGGCGGTGTCGATCGGAATGGCGATCCACGAACTGTGCACCAATGCCGTAAAATATGGCGCTCTCTCCAACGACAGCGGCCGGGTGTCGGTCCTGTGGGAGGTGACCGACGACGGCAGCGCGCGGCGGCTTCGCCTGCGCTGGCGCGAATCGGGTGGCCCTGCCGTGACCCCGCCCGATCGGCGCGGCTTCGGCACCCGAATGATCGAACGCGCTCTGGCGGCGGAGCTTGGCGGGTCGGCCCGGATCGAGTTCCTGCCGGAAGGCATTTGCTGCGCCGTCGAAGCGCCGCTTCCGGCGCTTGGCGAGCTTGCGGCCGTCTAGCGGCCCAGCATCGCCTCGGGCTTCACCACCCGGTCGAACGTCTCCTCGTCGACCAGGCCGAGCTCGAGGCCCGCCTCCCTGAGCGTCTGCCCGTTCTTATGGGCGTGCTTTGCGATCGCGGCGGCATTGTCGTAGCCGATCTCCGGCGCCAGCGCGGTCACCAGCATCAGCGAGCGGTTCATGAGATCGGCGATCCGGTCCTCGTCGGGCTGCATCCCCTCGAGGGTCCGCTCGGTAAAGCTCTCCACGCCGGTCGCAAGCAGATCGATCGAGCGAAGCACGTTGGCGATGATCACCGGCTTGAAGACGTTCAATTCGAGGTGCCCCTGAAGGCCGCCGACGGTGACGGCCATATGGTTGCCCATCACCTGGGCGGCCACCATGGTCAGCATTTCGGCCTGGGTCGGGTTGACCTTGCCCGGCATGATCGAGCTCCCAGGCTCGTTCTCGGGAAGCTTCAGCTCTCCAAGCCCGCAGCGCGGCCCCGAACCCATGAGGCGGATGTCGTTGGCGATCTTGGTCAGCGAGACGGCGATGACGTTGAGAACGCCCGAAAGCTCGACCAGCGTGTCGTGGGCCCCCAGCGCTTCGAACTTGTTGGGGGCGCTGGTGAAGCGCAGCTTGGTGAGGGTCGCGACCTGCTCGGCGAAAGCCTCGGCGAAGCCCTTCGGGGCGTTCAGGCCGGTGCCCACGGCGGTTCCGCCCTGGGCGAGCTGAAGCAGCCGCGGCTGGACTCCCCGAAGCCGCTCGATCCCGGTCTCGACCTGGGCGGCATAGCCTGAAAATTCCTGCCCCAGCGACAGCGGAGTCGCGTCCTGGAGATGGGTCCGGCCGATCTTGACGATTCCGTCCCAGGCGGCCGCCTGGGCGGCGAGCCGGCGGTACATGGCCTGGAGCGCCGGTATCAGCCGGGCCTCGACCGCCCGGGCCGCGGCGATGTGCATCGCGGTCGGGAAGCTGTCGTTCGACGACTGGCCCTTGTTGACATGGTCGTTGGGATGGACCGGGCTCTTGCCGCCGCGGGCCCCGGTCAGGATTTCGTTGGCCCGGCCGGCGATCACCTCGTTGGCGTTCATGTTGGACTGGGTGCCGGAGCCCGTCTGCCAGATGACGAGCGGGAACTGGTCGTCGTGCATCCCGCTCGCCACTTCGCCCGCGGCCTGCTGGACGGCTTCGGCGATCTCGGCGTCGAGGCCGCCGATGCGGGCGTTCACCCGCGCCGCGGCCTGCTTCACGAAGCCCAGGGCGTGGACGACCTCCACGGGCATGGTCTCGCGCGGCCCAAACGGGAAGTTCTGGATCGAGCGCTGGGTCTGGGCACCCCAATAAGCGTCGCCCGGGACGTCGATCGGCCCGAAGCTGTCGGTTTCGGTGCGGGCGGTGGCGGTGGAGATCATTCGGGAGCCCTTAGCGGCCCGAAATGCGCTCGTCACGCGGGGAAAGAGCCGACGACCGTGCGGGGCCGCGGGTTATCAGGCCGCGGAGGCGGAGTCCGGACCGAGGGAGCGCGGCGGGACGGCAGCGGCAGCGGGACGGAAGGATCGAGGGCTGCGTCCGGTCCAGCGCTTGAACGCGCGGGAAAAGGCCGAGGGTTCCGAGAAACCGACGAGGTAGGCGATCTGGCTGATGGCGACTGCCTCTTCCTCGATATAGCGTAAAGCGACCTTGCGGCGGAGATCGTCAAGCAATTCCTCGAACGTGACGCCTTCCGCGCGCAGCCGCCGATACAAAGTGTCGGAGCTCCATCCAAGCGCTCCGGCCGCGCGCTCCATCCTGGCCTCCCCACTGTGCAGCATCGGCATCAGCAGCCGCTCGACCTGCTCTCGGATGGAATGCGTCTCCTCGAGCGCCCTCAGGAGCCCCTCGGTGTGAGCGGTAAGGATATTCGAGAGGTAGGCGGGCTGGAGCCGGACGGGCTGGGCCAGCCATGTCTCGTCCACTTTCATGGCATTCCAGGGTGCGGAGAATTGGGTAGGTATGCCGAAAACGCGCGCGTAGTGGACGGCATGATCCGGCTCAGGATGGGTCACCTGAACCTGGGTCACGAAGGACCGCATCCCGAACTGCCGGGTGCTGCCGACGAAACGTGCGAACGTCGTCTCCGTCAGTTCCGGAAAAGCATTGGGAGCGACGCGGGTGTCCACGATCCAGATTTCGCCGCCCCGGCTTTGCTGCTCGAAGCGCTCGGCGCCGGTGCATTCGGTCTCGACCAGGAGCGGAGTATATCGGTTGAGCTGAACCAGGACTTCCGCGATCGTCGCACTGGATTGAAGCAGCAACCCGACGGCGGAGAGTTCCGCCATGTCGATCTGGAGTCCGAAGTAGAGAGCGAAGGCCGGGTCGCCCGTCGCGGCCGTCGCAGCCCGGAAGAGCAACCGGTATTCCTCTATCGGTACCCGCCCGTCCTGCTCGGCCAAAGCCCGCTCGTCGAGTCCTGCCGCTGCCACGATATCGTCGCGATCCGCTCCCCTCGTCTCCGCGAACTCGATCAGGCCGCGCGCCAGGCCTGCGGCAACGGTCGCCCCCGAGCTCAACAGGCCGGAGGCGCGCTCACCGGTCATGTTTTTGCGGGTTCCGGTCATGGCGCGCGGCGACCTGTCAGTCCAATTCCCGACGGAAGGGCTGCAGACCGATCGACCGCCACTCCGCGATCCTAACCCGGCCCTTTCGTTGCGTCCATCGCCTCGGAGCCTGTGCTCATCCAGCGAGGTGCCACCTCCATTTAACGAACGGAGTATCACCATGAACATGCCGGCGGCGACCCTGGAGCCTTTCGCGCTCTCACCCCCCTCTTACCTGCGGCTCGTCCGCGCCAGCGCAGCATGGGACCTGGCGGTCACCGCCGGATTCGCCACCCCATGGACCTTTGCGATGGTGCACGCCGCGCTCAACGCTCTCGGCAGCGCGCTCGGCCTTGGCGCGTTCCCGGAGCTCGATCTGATGCAGATCCTTTATGCCAACCTCATGGGATCGGTGGTCGTGGTGTGGTCGCTGTTACGGCTGGTCCGGCCGATGAAGCTCCACGGCCTGTTCGACGGAACCGCCCGCGTCCTCTTCTCCGCCTGGATGGCCTACGCGCTTGCCAGGGGCGCCCCGGCCCTGGTGTGGGCTTTCCTGATCCCCGAGACGATTTGGGGAGTGCTCCAGCTGGCGCCCTGGCTCGACCGCCACTTTCGCGGCAGCCCGGGCTGACCCGGCCGTCCGCCGGGAGCGGCGCGTCGCCGCCGTCCGCCGTCCATCTCCGGCCATCGCTGGCCGCCCCGCTCACTTCTTCCGGCTGAAATCCACCGAGACGACGTTCGACCCGTCCTCGATCGGCTCCGCCGCCGGCGGGTCGTTCTCGGCGGCTTCGTGCTCGCGCGGGGCGCCCTCCTCGGCCAGGGCCTGGAACTGGAGCGCGAAATTGACGGCGGGATCGTGGAACCCGGTGACGGCCGAGAAGGGGATGACGAGCCGCGCCGGCGCCTGGTTGAAGCTGAGCCCGACCTCGAAGCCGTCCTCGCCCACTTTCAGGTCCCAGAAGCGATTCTGGATGACGATCGTCATCTCGTCCGGGAAGCGCTCGGACAGGTGCCTGGGGATGTCGACCCCGGTCGCTCCGGTCTTGAAGGTAATGTAGAAATGATGCTCGCCGGGCAGTCGGCCCGTCGTCTCGACTTCGCCCAGCACCCGGCCGACCACGGCGCGAAGCGCCTCCTGGACGATCTCGTCGTAGGGAATCAGGCTGTCGGGGGTCTCGCCTTGCATCCCCCATGTGGTAGCGAGGCGGAGGCGCGGGTCAAGCGACAGCTTGCCTTGCCCGCGCGCCGATGCCGCGCCGGACGAAGGAGGAAGCCATGCCGATCGACGCCACCCGCCCCTATGACGACCGCAACGTCTTCGCCCGGATCCTTCGCAAGGAGATCCCGTCGAAGCCCGTCTACGAGGACGAGCATGCGCTGGCCTTCCACGACATAAACCCCGCCGCGCCGGTCCACGTCCTCGTCATTCCCAAGGGCGCCTACGTCTCGTGGGACGATTTCGCCGAGCGCGGCTCCGCGGACGAGATTGCCGGTTTCGTCCGGGCGGTGGGCAAGGTGGCTCGCGACCTCGGGCTGGTCGAGCCCGGCTACCGGCTCCTCGCCAACGTCGGAATGAATTCAGGCCAGGAGGTGCCGCATCTTCACGTCCATATCTTCGGCGGATGCCCCCTGGGCCCGATGCTGGCGCGCTGATGCATTATGGCTTTGCGCTGCTGGGATTAATGGCTAGGTTCCCGGCCAAATAAGTGGAGGCCGGCCGCAGAGCCGGCGCGAAGCCAAGGGGACGGATATGATTTTCGGGCGCGTAAAGCCTCTCGACGCCATCCTTGCCACGGCCGAAAAGAAGTCGCTGAAGCGCACTTTGGGTGCGCTGCAGCTGACTCTGTTCGGCGTCGGTTGCATCATCGGCACCGGAATTTTCGTGCTTACCTCGGTCGGGGCCCAGAAAGCCGGCCCGGGCGTGACGATCAGCTTCATCATCGCCGGCGCGGTCTGCGTCGTCGCCGCCCTTTGCTATTCCGAAATCTCGTCGATGGTCCCGGTGGCCGGCTCCGCCTACACCTACAGCTACGCGGTCCAGGGGGAGTTTCTCGCCTGGACGGTCGGCTGGGCGCTGCTCCTCGAATATGCGGTCGGGGCGTCCGCGGTCTCGGTCGGCTGGTCTAACTATTTCACGGACACCATCCTGTCCCACTCGTTCGGGATAGATCTGCCAAGTGCGCTCAGAGCGGGTCCGCTCGCCCTCGGCGGGCAGGAAGGCGGCTTCATCAACCTTCCCGCCTTCGTGATCGCGCTCCTCGTCACCGGTCTCCTGATGATCGGGACGAGCGAGAGCGCCAGGGTGAACGCCGTTCTCGTCGCCGTGAAGATCACAGCGCTTACCGCTTTCGTGGCCCTTACCTTGCCCAAGATGCATGGCGAGAATTTCAGCCCGTTCATGCCCGGCGGTATGTTCGGGGCCGGCGGCTCGGGCGTCGGCGTCGTCGGCGCTGCGGCGACGATGTTCTTCGCCTACGTCGGCTTCGACGCCGTCTCGACCGCGGCGGAAGAGACCAAGAATCCTCAGCGCAACGTGCCGATCGGCCTGATCGGCAGCCTCGCGATCTGTACCATCTTCTACATGCTGGTGGCCGCCGGCGCCGTCGGGACTATCGGGGGGCAGCCGATCATGGCGGGTGGCGTCCCGATCGAGGCCGGCTCCAAGGCTCTCGCTCTCGAGTGCGCGAAGCCGCAATTCGCCGAGATGCTGGTCTGCTCGCGTGAGCCGCTGGCCCATGTGTTGAGGACGCTGGGCTTCGGCACCGTCGGCAATCTGATGGGCGTCGCCGCTTTCGTCGCGCTGCCCTCGGTCATCCTGATCCTTCTCTTCGGCCAGACCCGTATCTTCTTCGTCATGGCCCGCGACGGCCTGCTGCCGGAGAAGCTGGCGACCGTGCACCCCAAGTGGAAAACGCCGCACATCGTCACCGCCATCACGGGCATCGGCGTCGCCATCGGTGCCGCCTTCTTCCCGGTGGGGCAGCTCGCGGACATCGCCAATGCGGGGACGCTCTACGCCTTCCTGATGGTTGCGATCGCGGTCTGGCAATTGAGGCGGCGCGATCCGAACCGGCCCCGCGCGTTC
Source organism: Allosphingosinicella sp. (assembly GCA_036382815.1). Lineage (GTDB taxonomy): Bacteria > Pseudomonadota > Alphaproteobacteria > Sphingomonadales > Sphingomonadaceae > Allosphingosinicella. Next base: position 4,614 of record DASVPM010000304.1, on the reverse strand, counting down.
CGCGTGCCGGTTCTGCCCCTGGTCGCCTTACTGACGGTGGGCGGCTGCATCTTCCTCTATGTGAACCTGCCGCTCAAGGCGATGCTGGTCCTCCCGGCCTGGGGCGCGATCGGCATCGTCATCTATTACCTCTACGGCTATCGGAAGAGCCACCTGGGCCGCGGAATCGTCGAGGTCCACGAGCCGGAGGTCCACGATCTCGAGCCCCCGATTCCGGGCGTCGACGAGCCGCGGCATTAGCGGGTCTAAATCCTCCCCGCGATTCGCGGGGAGGGGGACCATGCGAAGCATGGTGGAGGGGTTCTTCGGCGACTCAGCGAGGCCCCCTCCACCACCCTTCGGACGGTCCCCCTCCCCTGCAGATGCAGGGGAGGAATTTAAGCCCCCAGCTTCTCTTCCACCAGAGCCTTAAGGTCCGCTTCCGGCCTTGCGCCGTAATGCGAGATCACCTCGGCCGCGGCGATCGCCCCCATTCGAAGGCATTCCAGGTTTGAACGGCCCTGCGCCCGTCCGGCGAGGAAGCCGGCCGCGAAGAGGTCGCCGGCCCCGGTCGTGTCGACGATCCGCTCGACCGGCTCGGCGGGGACTTCGACCTGCTCGCCGCCCTCGACCGCCACCGCGCCTCTCTCGCCGCGCGTGACGACAAGCAGCTTCACCCTCGCCGCCGCCTTGTCGACCGCCGAATCGAAGTCCGATTCCCCGGTCAGCGAGACGATCTCCGCCTCGTTGGCGAACAGGATGTCGAGCCGGCCGCTGTCGATCAGGGCGTTGAAGCTGTCGCGGTGCCGCTCGATGCAAAAGCTGTCGGAAAGCGTGAAGGCGACGGCGCCTCCCGCCTCGCGGGTGATGTCGATCGCCCGCTCCATCGCCGCCCGCGGCGCTTCGGGATCCCACAAATAGCCCTCGAGATAGAGGATCTTCGTGCCTCGCAGCTGCGTCTCGTCGAGCGCCTCGCGGCTCAGATTCTGGGCGGCGCCGAGGAAGGTGTTCATCGTCCGCTGGGCATCGGGGGTGACGAGGACGAGCGATCGCGCCGTCGGCGCTTCCGACTGCGGCCGGGCAGGGGTCGTGAACTCGACTCCGATCGAGCTGACGTCATGGCGGTAGACTTCGCCCAACTGGTCGTCGGCAACCTGGCCGATGAAGCCGGCGCGTCCGCCGAGCATCGCCACGCCCGCCGCCGTGTTCCCCGCCGAGCCGCCGCTGATCTCCCGGCCCGGCCCCATCCGGCCGTAGAGACGGGTCGCCTCCTCGGCGTCGATCAAACGCATCGAGCCCTTGTCCAGCCCCTCCTGCGCGAGGAAATCGTCGTCGGCGGCGGCGATCACGTCAACGATGGCGTTGCCGATGCAAAGTACATCGAGGCTCTTGTCGGTCACGGGCTTCTCTCAGGCTGCGGGAGGAGCGGCGGCCCTAGCCGGGGCCCGCGCCGCCCGTCAATTGCGCCGAGGCGAGGCAATGACGGGCCGGGCGGGCCGAAGAATGCGTGGCTCTCGCCGCGGCCGTGCGCCACTCTGGCCGAAAGGGAGGGGAGGGCACGCGATGGCGAAGCAGGGAAGATTATGGCTTGGCGCTCTGCTCGTGCTGAGCGGATGCGCCGCCAAGACGGAACAGGCCGCGCCGGTATCGGCGCGTCCGGCCGTGCACCGGGTGGTCCCCTACAATTCGACCGGGCTCGAGAGCGTCCTCGGGCGGACCGCGCGGATGCTCGAGGCGCAGTTCGGCAAGCCCGCCCTCGACGTCCGCGAAGGGCCCGCGCGCAAGCTCCAGTTCGGCGGCGCCGCCTGCGTCCTCGACGCCTATCTCTACCCGCCCAAGGGCGGCGGCGAGCCGATCGTCACCCATATCGACGCGAGGATGCGCGACGGGCGGGACCTGGACCGGGCAAGCTGCGTCGCCGCGCTTATGAGGCGGTAGGGGACAAATCCTCCCCTGCATTTGCAGGGGAGGGGGACCGTCCGAAGGACGGTGGAGGGGCTCTACGGAGCCAGAGATGCCCCTCCACCAGGCTTCGCCTGGTCCCCCTCCCCGGCAAATGCCGGGGAGGAATTCAATCTCGCCAACCCCCACTCGGCCGCCTCCGCGACGACCGGATCCTCGTCCCCCGTCAGCCGCTCCAGCACCGGCGCAAGCTCCGCCAGCCCGCTATTCCCCGCCGCGATCGCCGCGTTCCGCACCATCCTACCGCGCCCGATCCGCTTGATCGGCGAGCCGGCGAACACCTTCCGGAAGGCCGCATCGTCGAGCCCAAGCAGGTCGGCCAGTCTCGGCGCGGCCAGCTCGGCCCTGGGCAAAAACGCCTTGTTTGCCCGCGCCGCATCGGCGAACCGGTTCCACGGACACACGGCCAGACAATCGTCGCAGCCGTAGATCCGGTTGCCGATCGCCGCCCGGAATTCTTCGGGAATCGGGCCCTTATGCTCGATCGTGAGGTAAGAGATGCAGCGGCGCGCATCGAGGCGGAAGGGCGCGGGAAAGGCATTGGTCGGGCAGGCGTCGAGGCAGGCGCTGCAGCTCCCGCAATGGACGGCGTGCGGCGCCGGAGTCTCCTCCAGCTCGAGCGTGGTGTAGATCGCCCCGAGGAACAGCCAGCTGCCGTCGCTCCGGCTGACGAGGTTGGTGTGCTTGCCCTGCCAGCCCAGCCCCGCCGCCTCCGCCAGCGGCTTCTCCATCACCGGCGCGGTGTCGACGAACACCTTCAATTGGCACCCGGCCTGCTCGACCAGCCAGCGGGCGAGGGCCTTCAGCCCCTTCTTGACCAGATCGTGATAGTCGGCGCCCTGCGCATAGACCGAAATGCGGCCCACGTCCGGCCGGCCCGCCAGCGCCAACGGGTCGCCGATCGGCGCATAGCTCATCCCGAGCGAGATGACCGAGCGCACCTCCGGCCACAGCCCGGCGGGTGAAGCCCGGCGCGCGGCGGTCTCCTCCATCCAGATCATGTCGCCGTGAGCGCCGTCGGCGAGCCACTGCCGCAGCCGCTCGCCCGTCGCCGGCGCCGCGTCGGCGCGCGCGAAGCCGACCGCGCAGAAGCCGAGCTCCCGCGCTTTCTCCTCCAGCCGCATCCGCAGCCCGGCCAGCTTCGGCTTGCCTTCGCTCATCCTCGCTCGCTACCACAGGCGCTCGAAAGGGGCACGCGTGGCGAGTGGCTTAGCTATTGAAGCGAAACGGCTGTTCAAGGCCTTTGACGGCAAGACCGCCGTCGACGGAATCGATCTGGCCGTTCCGGAAGGCAGCATCTACGGCATCCTGGGTCCCAACGGGGCCGGCAAGACCACGACCTTGCGGATGCTGCTCGGGATCATCGATCCCGATCGCGGCGAGCGCTTGCTGCTCGGCCGAAGCCGCCCGCTCGAGGTGGCAAGCCAGGTCGGCTACCTGCCCGAGGAGCGCGGCCTCTATCCGGCGATGACGGCGCGCGAGGCGGTCGCCTTCATGGGCGCCCTGCGCGGCCTTCCGCTCGGGGTCGGACGGGCCCGGGCGGAGGAGATGCTGAAAGCCAACGGCCTGGCCGATTATGTCGACAAGCCCATCCGGAGCCTCTCCAAGGGGATGGCGCAGACCGTGCAATTGTTCGGGACCATCGTCCACCGGCCCCGGCTGATCGTCCTCGACGAGCCTTTCTCCGGCCTCGACGCGATCAACCAAGGCCGGCTCGAGCATCTCATCCGCGAGGAGGCGGCGGGCGGGGCGACGATCATCTTCTCGACCCACGTCATCGCCCATGCCGAGCGCCTGTGCGAGCGGATCGCGATCATCGCCGGCGGCAAGGTCCGGTTCGAAGGCAGCGTCGCCGAGGCCCGCGACCGGCTCCGGCCGCAGGTGCGGCTTCGAACGCGGGTCGCCGAGGGGGCATGGCGAGCCGCCCTTCCGGCGGATGCCCATCACGAAGACGGCCTCTGGTCGTTCGAGCTTCCGCAGGTCGGGATCGAACCTTTGCTAAAGGCCCTGATCGACGCCGGCGCCGGGATCGAGGATCTGTCGATCGAACGGCCCGGCCTCCACGACGCCTTCGTCGCCATCGCCGGCGAGCAGGCCGCGCGCGACCTTGCGACGAGCGCCGCCGAAGGAGATCCGCGATGATGGGCTTCGTTCACTCGGCCTTTGTCATCGCCCGGCGCGACTTCGTTGCCACGGTCTGGTCGCGCACCTTCCTCTTCTTCCTGATGGGGCCCCTGCTCATCATCGGCCTTTCCTTCCTGTTCGGAAGCATGAGCGGCCGGATGGCGCGCCAGGACGTCCACGCGACCGTGGCGGTGGTGGCGACCCAGGCCGATTTCGCTCCGCTCGAGGCCGCCCGCGAGCGGCTCAACCCAGGCTTCGGCGAGCGGGCGCTGCCGACCCTGGTCCGCGAGGAGCCCGGCGGCGATTCCGCGCGCCAGGTCCGGGCGCTGCTGGGAAACCCGGACAAGCGCGTCCTCGCCGTGATGACCGGCGGGCTCGAACGGCCCGTCCTGACCGGAGCGATCAGCGGCGAGGGGAGCATTCGAAAGCAGATGTCGCTGATTCTCGATCAGGCCGGGCAGCAGCGCCTGCTCGCCGCCGCCGGCCGCGCCAGTCGGCCGGTCGACATCGAGGTGGTGGAGACCGACCGTTCGGAAGGCGCGCTCGCCG
>DASVPM010000303.1:0-18101 GCA_036382815.1 Allosphingosinicella sp. | reverse complement strand
CTCGCGGCCCTCAGCTCCCGGATCGCCGAGGCCGTCGCCGCGCCCCAGACCAGGTGCACACCGATCATCAGCAGGTTGCGGCGCGCCGGGTGCCTCGTCGCCGGCTCGAGAGTCCCGACGGCCGGAATCCAGCCCATATAGCTGGCCAGCCACACGGCGATCCCGGCCGCGGCGCCGGTCCGCTTCTTCGGATCGGGGTTCATCGCCGCGATCATCGCCCCCATCGCCGCGCCATAGGCGAAGTGGGCGGCGGCGGTGACGTCCTTGGCCGCTTCGCCGGCGATCGGCAGCCCGATCTGCTTCGAGCCCGAGTCGACTATCTCGCGCGGCGTGAGCGGATAGCGCTCCTCCACGGGCAGGCGCCGGTGCAGCCGGCGCATCGCCGCCGTCATCGCCATGGTCCCAACCAGGCCGGCGATGCCGCCGATCAGAAGCCGGCTGGTGAGCTTCAGCCTGTCGTCCTTCAAAGATTTATCTCCGGTCGAGCGATCATCAGCCAGAAGATGGCCAGCACCGCTGTAAAGGCCGGGAAGCCGAATGCGAACCACCAGCGGAACAGCCGGCGATATTCCGGGGGAAGCGGCTCGCCGGCCCGCGCTGCGGCCTCGGCGAGGCTTCGCATCCGGCTCTGCATCCACACCACCGGAAGCCAGAAGGCGCCGGTGACGAGATAGAGCGCGATCGAAAGAAGGATCCAGCCCTCGGTCAGCGAATAGCCGGCCGAGCGGGCGAGCAGCACGCCGGTGACCGGCTGGGCGACGACCGCCGTCGCGGTGAAGACATAGTCCGCCAGAACGACGATCCGAGCCACTCCGGCGATCACCCGGACGTCGCCGCCGCGCTGGGCCATCAGCATGAAGAAGGCGATTCCCGCACCGGTTCCGAGCAGCACCGTCGCTCCGATCACGTGCAGCCACTTGAGCAGGAAATAAAAGGTCATCGTTCGTCCAGGATGGCGAGGCACAGAAGGTTGAGGGCGAGGATCGGCCAGATCTTCATCATCGGCCCCAGCGGATCGGCCCATAGCCCGGGCAGCAGCAGCGTCCCGGCGAGAAGGTAGAAGAGGGAAAGGCCCATCGCCGCCCACAGAGCGGGCCTCGCCGCCGGCCGCCAGGCGATGGCGCAGCCGACGGCGAGGTCGGCGAGCGCGCCGGCGACCACGCTCGGCCCGCTCAGCGCGCCGCCGCCGCCCGCGAGCATGTATTGGACCGCGCGCGGATAACCCGGGCCGAGCGAGACGAGGCCGGTCAGAAGCCAGAACAGGGCGAAGGTGCCGATCGCCACCGGCTTGAGGAGATAGAGACGCGCGAACCAGCGCTCCTGCACCGAGGCCGGATCCGCCGCGAGCGCGGCCGCCAGCGACCGGGGCGCGATGCCCGTGATCCGGCGCCACTCGCCATTGTCGCCGGTGGCGCCGCGGCGGATCTCGATCCCCGCTGTGGTTCGAATCGGCGGACGCCAGCCGAGCCAGGCGAGCGCATCGCCGGCCCGATAGGCGAGGCCCATCATCCAGCCGGGGGCGGTGAAGCTGCGTGCTGCGGGCCAGCCCAGCCAGCTTCGATAGGCCGCCACGATGTCCGCGAAAGAGAGCCGGTCCGGCCCCGTGAGATCGAGCGCGATCCGCGAGGGCGCGCCCGGGACGAGGAGGCGGGACACCGTCTCCACGACGTCGTCGAGCTGCACGACGTCGACGAGGCCGGCTTCCGCCGGGCGCGGCAAGACCGGCAGGCACGCCAGGGCCCGGAACAAGGCGCTTCCGCCATAAGCGGCCCGCCCCACGACCACCGACGGCCGAAGGATCGCCCAGTCGAGCCCGCTCGCCGCGAGGGCGTCGTCGCCTTCACGCTTGGTGCGCGAGAAATCGGTGACCCCGCCGCGGTCGACGCCGAGGGCGGAGACCTGGATCACCCGCCGCACCCCCGCCGATTCGCACGCCTGCCACAGCGCGAGCGGCATCTCGCGATGGACCTTGCCGGGGGAATCGCGGCTGCTCTCCTGGAGCACTCCCGCGCAGTTCACCACGGCCTCGACGCCGGCGAGGCGCGGACGCCAGGTTTCGGGGGCGGTCGCCCGGCGAAGGTCGAGCTTCACCCAGCGGTCGACCGGCACCCGCCGGGCGGCCGGCCCGCCGCCGCGGCCGACCGCGACGATCTCGTGGCCGTCGCGTTTGAGCCGGGCGGCGACCGCCGAGCCGATCAGCCCCGTGGCGCCGAGAAGGAGGATTCGCATGACGGGCGGGTAACGGGGAAAAAGGCGCGGACGTTCCGCTTAAATCCTCCCCTGCATTCGCAGGGGAGGGGGACCACCCGAAGGGTGGTGGAGGGGCCTTGCTGAGCCCGAAGAACCCCACCGCCATGCTTCGCATGGTCCCCCTCCCCGGCAAATGCCGGGAAGGATTTCATTATTCGTACCTCAGCGCCTGGATCGGGTTGGCCCGGGCCACCCTTATGGCGTGGCTCGAGATGGTGCCCAGCGCGATCGCCAAAGCGAGCCCGCCCGCCAGCAGGAACGGCAGCGGTCCGAGCGCGATGCGGCTGTCGAAGCCGTTCAGCCAGTCGCGCATCACCCACCAGGCCGCGGGCCAGGCGATGAGGTTGGCGACGATGACGGGCTTGGAGAATTGCCAGGCGAGCAGCCGGACGATGTCCCTCGAGCGGGCGCCGAGCACCTTCCTGATCCCGATCTCCTTGGTCCGCCGCTCGGCGGTGAAGGCGGCGAGGCCGAACAGGCCGAGGCAGCCGATCACCACCGCCAGCAGGGCGAAGGCGCCGAACAGCTGGCCGCGCGCCTCGTCGCGCTCGTAGAGCCGGGCGACCCGGTCGTCGGCGAGCTCGGCGCGGAAGGGCAGGTCGGGCAGAAGCCTTTTCCAGATCCGCTCGACATCGGCCATGACCTGCTTGGGGTCCTTGCCCTCGTAGCGGATCACCATCGTGTTGAAGCCGTTGCGGGCGAGCAGGAACATGATCGGCTGGAGCGGATCGCGCACCGAACGGAAGCGGGCGTCCCTGAAGACCCCGACGATGGTCGCGTTGACCAGCCCGAACTCGTCGAGCGTCAGACCGGCGCTGATCGTCTTTCCGACCGCCTGCTGCGGGGTGAAGCCGAGCCGCTGGGCCGCGGCCTCGCTGATCAGGATGTTGGTGCCGCGCCTCGCGAAAGCCTGCTCGGCGGCCTTGTCGACCGGGAAGGGCGTCGTCGAATCGTCCATCGCGACGGCGTCGGAGAAATTGCGGCCGGCGAGGATCTTCATCCCCATGGTCGGCAGGAAATTATGATCGATGACGTAGGTGCCCAGGTCGATCGCCTTGGGGTTGCCGGGCAAATAGACCGAGCCGACCGAATTGTTGCCCGGATTGACGCCGATTCCGGTCAGCGACGCGCCCTTGATTCCCTCGAGCTTGGCGATCTCGCGCCTCAGCGTCTCCCCGACCGGCTGCGCCTGCCGGGCGGCGAGGCCCTGGAGCTGGAGCAGCCCGTGCCTGTTGTAGCCGGCATCCGCCGTCCGCGCGTAGACGGTCTGGGCGTAGATCACCGCGGTGCAGACGATCAGTCCGATCGAGACCGCGAACTGGGCGACGACGAGGACGTTGCGAAGGCTCCCGGAGCCCTGGGCCTCGGCCGACGATTTGTTCGCCTTGAGCACCCGGGCCGGCTGGAAACGGGACAGATAGAAAGCCGGATAGAGGCCGCCGGCGGCGCCGACGACGACGAGCAGGACGAGGATCGGCAGAAGCACGCCCTGGCCGCCCCAGTAGGTGAGGCCGATATCGGCATCGAGGAATTTGTTGAAGAGCGGCAGGAGCAGCTCGACCATGGCCAGAGCGAGCATCATCGCGAGCGCCGTCACCAGCATCGATTCGCCGAGGAACTGGACGATAAGCTGCTTGCGGCTGGCGCCGAGCACCTTTCTGAGCGCCACTTCCCGGGCCCGCTGCGACGCCCGGGCGGTGGCGAGATTGGTGAAGTTCACCACCGCCATGCCGAGGATCAGCAGGGCGACGATGGAAAAGGTGACGATGGAGCGCCGGTCGTTGCCGGGAGTCATCGACGCCTGCTGGGCCTCGCCCAGGTGGATGTCGCGGACGTTGGTCAGGCGCCAGTCCTGGTCGTCGCCGGGATTGGTCTTCTCGCGGGCGCCCGTATCGTCCGGGATGTTGCGCTTTTCCCAGGCCGGGAGCTGCCGGTTTATATCCTCGGCCTTGGCCCCTTTGCGCAGCTTGACGTACCACCAGCCGCCCTGATTGCCCCAGCTGGTCAGGAAGCTCTGCTGGTCGGCGTAGAAGGTCTCCGGATGGAAGCGGGCGACGACGCCGAGCTCCATGTGGCTGTTCTTCGGCAGGTCCTTCATCACTCCGGTGACCTGATAGTCCGCGCTCTTGCCCTGGACGATCAGCGTCAGGGTCTTGCCGAGCGCGTCCTGGCCGGGAAAGCGCTTGCTCGCTTCCGTCTGGGTCAGGACGAGCGAATTGGGGTTGGTCAGCGCCGTGGCGCGGTCGCCGCGGACGAAGGGGACGGGCAAGACGTCGAACAGGTTGCCGTCGACGAAGTTGAAATGGTCGGCCAGGCTGGGCTGGCCGTTCTGCATGATGACCGCGCCCGAGGACGCGACGTAGACCGCCTTCTCGATCTGCGGGAAATCCTTCACCAGCGCCTTGCCCGAGACGTAGCTCGTCATCTGCAGGGGCATCTCCTCCCCGCCATTGTCGGTCGCCTTGTAGAAATCCTGGAACTGGTAGGCGCGCTCCGCCTCCGGCATCCAGGCGTCGTAGCTCATCTCGTAGCGCACGTAGAGCAGGATCATCAGGCAGGCGGCCATGCCGATGGCGAGTCCGAAGATGTTGATGAAGGCGTAGGTCTTGTTCTTCGCCAGGGCGCGGACGCCGACGGTCAGATAGTTGCGCCACATATTCGCAGTCCTATTCGTAACGGAGGGCGTGGATGGGGTTGAGCCGGGCGACCCGGAGGGCGTGGCCGCCCACGGTCGCGACGGCGATGGCGAGGGCGAGCAGGCCGGCGAGCAGGAAAGGGCCCGGGCTCAGCGCGATCCGGGCGTCGAACGTGTTGAGCCAGTCGCGCATCGCCCACCAGGCGACCGGCCAGGCGACGAGGTTGGCGACGATGACGGGCTTGGAGAATTGCCAGGCGAGTAATCGGACGATGTCGCGCACCTTGGCGCCGAGCACCTTCCTGATCCCGATCTCCTTGGTCCGCCGCTCGGTGGCGAAGGTGGCCAGGCTGTAGAGCCCGAGGCAGGCGATCAGAACGGCGAGCCCGGAGAAGGCGGCGAACAAGGTCGCCCGGGCGCGCTCGGCGGCGTAGAGCTCGGCGATCACGTCCTCGGCGAACCGTCCCTGGAACGGGATTTCGGGCTCGTATTTGCGCCAGACCCGGGCGAGGCCCTCCATCACGTCGCGCGGCCGGGCCTCGGCATATCGGACCAGGACCTGGCTCGTCCGGCGCGGGTCGTAACGGTAGATGAGCGGCTCGATCGCGTCCCGGGCGGTCCGGATCCGGGTGTCGCCGACGATGCCGACGATGGTCGACGCAGTCAGTTGGTCGGCGCCGTCCAGGCCGACCTTGACCGTCTTGCCGACGGCCGCCTGCGGAGTCGCAAAGCCCATCAGCTTCGCCGCCTCCTGGTTGACGACGATGTTGAGCCCGCGGCCCGCCAGCTGCGCATCCCCGTCTCCGTCCCTGCGGACGACGACATCCTCGGCGAAGCGGTCCCCGAGAAAGCGCCCCGCCACCAACCGCATGTCCATCGTCCGGAAGAAGTCGGCGTCGATTGGGTAGAAGCCGATCGACAGGCCCTCCGCGGCCCCGGGCGCGGTGACCGACTGGATGCTCTTGTTGGTCGCTCCGATGCCGAGATTGGTCCGCCCGGCGGCGACGATCCCGGGTATGGCCAGCATGTCGCGGCGCGCGGCTTCATATTCGGCGCTGTCGCCAGCGAAGCGCCACGCCGAGTCGATCTGGATCAGGCCGTCGCGCCGATAGCCGGGGTCCACCTCCTGAACGTAGCGGGTCTGCCAGTAGATGATCGACGTGCAGACGATCAGGCCGATGGCGATGGCGAACTGGAGGATGACGAGGGCGGCCCTGAGGCGGCCGCTGCCGGGCGCCTCGGCAGAGGCCTTGTTCGCGCGCAGCACCTCCGCGGGGTGGAAGCGGCTGAGATAGAAAGCCGGGTAGAGCCCGCCGAGCAGGCCGGTGAGCACGAACAGCCCGAAGGCGGGGAGCAGGACGCCGTCCGCCCGGAGATAGCCGACCTTCAGCTCCGCTCCGATCCAGGCGCCGCTCCACGCCGTCGCGACCTCGACGAGCGCAAGCGCCAAAATCGTCGCGATCCCGGAGGTCAGGAGCGATTCCCCGAGCAGCTGGGTGACGAGCTGGCCCCGGCGGGCGCCGAGCACCTTGCGAAGCGCGATCTCGCGCGCGCGCTGGGTCGCCCGGGCGGTGGAGAGGTTGATGAAGTTCATCACCGCCATGCCGAGGATGAGCAGGGCGACGATCCCGAAGGTCGCCAGCGTGCGCGGGTCTCCGCTGGGCGTCAGCGCGCCGCGGACGGCGTCGCCGAGATGCACGGCGGTGAGCGGCACCAGCTTCAGGTCCATGATGTCGGCCTGCGACTTGACGACCCCGTCGATCGTCTGGGGAGCGATCGTGCGCTTCTCCCAGGCGGGAAAGGCGGCGTTGATTCCGGCCGGGTCGGCTCCGGGCCTGAGCTTGACGTAATGCTGCTGGTCCATGTTGCCCCAGCCCTTGTCGGCCGCCGGCAGCGAGTCGAAATCGGCCGGGTTGTGGCGGTAGAGCAGCGCGATCCTGAGACTCGAATTGCCCGGCAGGTCGCGGATCACTCCGGTGACCGGATAATCCTCGCGCCCGGTGCCCGCGCCGAGGGTTATCGTCTTCCCGACCGCCTTCGCCGTCCCGAGAAGCCTCACCGCCTCCGTCTCGGTCAGGACGACCGAGCGCATGTCGGACAGCGCCCGCTCCGCCGAGCCGTCGACGAAGTCGAGCTTGAAGATGTCGAAGAAGCTTGGATCCACCGCCGCCGCCTCGAGGAACATCGGCTGCCCGCGATGCATCAGGACCGTCTTGCCGGAGCGGAAGACGGTCAGCGCCTCGATCTGCGGGAAGCCCGCGGCGAGGGTCTCCCGGACCGGGAAGGGGCTGTGCTGCGACTTCGACACCGGCTGCCCGGGCTCGTGCCAGGTCGCCTGTACCTGGAAAATTCGATCATGGTCCGGCAGCCAGCTATCGTAGCTGGACTCGTAGCGGACGTAGAGCCCGATCGTCAGGCAGGCGGCGAGGCCCAGCGCGAGACCGCAGATGTTGATCAGGGCGTAGGCGCGGTTCCGGGTCAGGGTCCTCAAGGCCACGGTCAGATAGTTGCGGAGCATCGGACGGGCCTATTCGTAACGGAGGGCGTGGATCGGATTGGACCGGGCGACGCGGAAGGCGTGGCCGGCGATCGTCCCGATCGCGATGGCGAGGGCGAGCAGGGCGGCGAGCAGGAACGGCGTAGGCCCGAGCGGAATCCGGGCGTCGAAGCCGTTGAGCCAGTCGCGCATCACCCACCAGGCGATCGGCCAGGCGATGAGGTTGGCGACGATCACCGGCTTGGAGAATTGCCAGACGAGCAGCCGGACGATGTCGCGCGAGCGGGCGCCGAGCACCTTCCTGATCCCGATCTCCTTGGTCCGCCGCTCGGCGGTGAAGGCGGCGAGCCCGAACAGGCCGAGGCAGCCGACGACCACCGAGAGCAAGGCGAACCCGGCGAAGGTCTTCGCCCGGGCATCCTCCGCCTGGTAGAGCTCGGCAACGACGTCCTCGCTGAAATCGGCTTCGAACGGCACTTCGGTGGTAATGCTTCGCCAGGCCTGCTCGAGCCGGCCGCGCATCGCCCGCGGATCGCCCTTGTAGCGCACCACCAGCCAGCCGTGGCCGGCGTCGGCGTTGACGAACAGGATGTCGTCGACCGGCTGGCGGACCGAGCGGAACCGGGAATCGCCGACCACTCCGACGATGGTGACGGGCACCAGGCCGATCTCGCTCTGGACGAGGCCGGCCTTGATCTGCTTGCCGACCGCGTCCCCTGGATTGGCGAAGCCGAGCCGCCGGGCCCCGGATTCGTTGACGACGACATTGCCGCCTCGGGCGGCGAGGGCGCGCTGCTGCTCGGGGGACGGCGGGAACGGGATCGTCATGTCGTCGAGCGGCCGGTTCTCGTCGAACCAGCGGCCCGCGACGAGCTTGAGCCCCATCGCCTCACGGAAGCCCGCATCCACCGTATATTGGCCGATCAGCACCGGCTTGGGATTGCCCGGGATCATGACATTGGTGTTGTTCGCGCCGTCCGTCGCGACCGCGATCGTGCTCCGGCCGACCGCCTCCACGCCTTCCACCCTCTTCATCCGTTCGGCGATCGCCCGGCCGGAGTTGATGAGCTGGTAGCGGTTGAGGCCGTCGATCTGGACGAGATGCGAGCGGTCGAAGCCGGGATCGACGCTTCGCGCATAGCTCGTCTGGAGATAGACGATGGCGGTGCAGATGATCAGGCCGATCGAGACGGCGAACTGCCCGACGACGAGGGCGGCGCGAAGCCGGCCGGTGCCGTCGCCTTCCGAAGCCGACTTGTTGGCCTTGAGCACCGTCGCCGGCTGAAACCGCGAAAGGAAGAAGGCCGGATAGAGGCCGCCCAGCCCGCCCACCAGAAGCACGAGGCCCAGCATCGGCAGGGCGATCCCGCCCCTGCCGAGATAGTCGAGCCGGATATCCGCGTCGAGGAAGGCCGAGAAGCTCGGCAGGAGCAACTCGACCAGCGCCAGCGCGATCAGCATCGCCAGCGCGGCGACGAGGATCGATTCGCCAATGAACTGGACGATGAGCTGGCGGCGGTTGGCGCCCAGCACCTTGCGCAAGGCGACCTCCCGGGCGCGCTGGCTTGCCCGGGCGGTGGCGAGGTTGGTGAAGTTGACCATGGCCATGGCGAGGATCAGCAGCGCGATGATGGCGAAGGTAACGATCGTGCCGCGGTCGTTGCCCGGCGCCATCGGCGCCTCCTGGCCCTCGCCAAGATGGACGTCGGCGACGTTGACGAAATGCCAGTCGCCGGCCTCACCGGCGTTGAAGCGCGCCTCGCCGCTATTCTCGTCGGGGATGTTGCGCTTTTCCCAGGCTGGCATCGCCGCCTTGAGGGCCGCGACGTCCGCGCCGGGGCGAAGCTTCGCATAGACATAGCCGCCCTGGCAGCCCCAGCAGGTCAGGAATTGCGCTTCCTGGGCCATGTAGCTCGGGAAATCGATCCGAACGAGCGCGTTGATCCTGAGGTGCGAGTTCTTCGGGACGTCGCGGAAGACGCCGCCCACCTGATAGTCGAAATGCTTGCCCTTGCTGATCACGGTGATGGTCTTGCCGACGACATTGTCGGTGCCGAAGCGGCTCACCGCCTCGCTCCGGCTCAGCATCGCGGTGTTGACCCGGTCGAGAGCCGAGCGGCTGCCGTGGAGGAGCGGAAGGTCGATTACGTCGAGCAGATTGTCGTCGACGTAGAGATAATCCTCGGTCGAGGAGGCCTGCCCGTCCTTGAGGAAGACCGGAACGCTGCTCAGCGCGTAGACCGCTTTCTCGATCTGCGGGAAATCCTTGAGAAGCGCCGCCTTCGTTGCGAAGGGCGCCATCTGCAGCTTGGCTTCCTCCCCGGTTCCGGGGTCGCGGAACCATTGCTGTACCTGGAAGACACGATCGGAATTGGGCAGCCACTTGTCGTAGCTCATCTCGTAGCGGACGAAGAGCAGGATCATGAGGCAGGCGGCCATGCCGATGGCGAGGCCGAAGATGTTGATGAAGGCGTAGGTGCGGTTCTTGGCGAGGGCGCGGAAGCCGACCGTCAGATAGTTCTTCCACATCACTTCGATCCTACTCGTAGCGGAGGGCGTGGATGGGGTTGAGCCGGGCGACCTTGACGGCGTGTCCGGCTATGGTGCCCAGCGCGATGGCGAGCGCGAGCAAGCCCGCCATCAGGAACGGCCCCGGCCCGAGCGCGATTCGGGCGTCGAAGCCGTTCAGCCAGTCGCGCATGACCCACCAGGCGACGGGCCAGGCGACGAGGTTGGCGATCACCACCGGCTTGGAGAATTGCCAGGCGAGGAGCCGGACGATGTCGCGCACTCGGGCTCCGAACACCTTGCGGATCCCGATTTCCTTGGTCCTGCGCTCGGCCGCGAAGGCGGCGAGGCCGAACAGGCCGAGGCAGGCGATCGCGACTGCAAGCACCGCGAAGCCGGCAAAGGCCTCACCGCGCGCCGCGTCCGTCCGGTAGAGGTCGGCCACCTTGGAATCGGCGAAATCGCCCTCGAACGGCACGTCCGGAGCCAGGCGCTTCCACAGCCTCTCGACGCTTTCCAGAACCACCTTGGGAGTCGGCGAGCTATAACGCACGACCATGCCCGAATAGATTCCGCGGTCGAAGAAGATCATCGGCTCGATCGCCTCGCGGGCCGAGCGGAAACGGCTGTTCTCGGCCACCCCGACGATCGTCGCCGGGAGCAGGGCGGACTCCTCGCCGGTGTTGATCCCGATCTGCCTTCCGAGCGCCCCCGCGGGCGTGCCGAACCCCATCTCCTCCGCCGCGCGCTGGTTGACGACGATGTTGATCCCCCGCGCCGCCAGGTCCCGCCGCGCCCTTTCGGCGACTTCCTCGGGCTCGTAGGGGGTATAGGCGTTGTCGTTCGCATAGCGCCGCGAAAGCTGCCGCCCCGCCAGCAGCCTGATGCCCATGGTCGCGAAGAAATCCGGGTGCACCGCATATTGGCCGAGCCGCACCGGATCGGCCCGGCCGGGGATGCGCACCCGGGTCATCAAGGTCTCGTCGCTGGCGGGAACGATGCTCGTCCCGGCCGCGCGCTCGACGCCGGGGAGCCTTGCCGCTTCGCGGATCAGCGTCTCGGTAAGCGGCACCACCGCCGCCCGATTGAGATTGCTGACTACGATCAGTCCATCGCGGCGGTAGCCCGCGTCGGCCGAGCGCATGAAACTGGTCTGCGCATAGACGATCATCGTGCACACGATGAGGCCAATCGAGATTGCGAACTGAGCCACCACCAGCGAGGTCCGAAGCCGGCCGCTGCCCGGCGTCTCGGGGGACGACCTGTTCGCCTTGAGCACGGCAGCCGGCTGGAAGCGGGAGAGATAGAAAGCGGGATAGACCCCGCCCGCGACACCGACCAGCGCGAGCAGCCCCAGCACGGGCAGGAGCACTCCGTCCGCGCCGAAATATTTGAGCTCCAGATCCGCGCCTAGCCAGTGGGCGAACCAGGGCAGCGAGACTTCGACGAGAGCCAGCGCGATCAGGGTCGAGACGGCCACGACCATCAGCGATTCGCCGAGGAACTGGAGGATGAGCTGCCGCCGGCGCGCGCCGAGCACCTTGCGAACCGCGACCTCACGGGCGCGGCGGCTGGATCCTGCCGTCGCGAGGTTGACGAAGTTGCAGACGGCGATCCCGAGGATCAGCAGGGCGACGAGGGTGAAGGTGACGAGCGTCGCGCGGTCGTTGCCGGGGCGCTCGCGCGGCCCTTCCGCTCCGCTGAGGTGGACGTCGCGCACATTGACCAGCCGCCAGTCATAATGGTCGCCGACGTTGACGACGGCGTCGCCCACCCGGCTCGACGGGATGTTGCGTTTCTCCCAGGCCGGCAGCCGGCGGTTGATCTCCTCGGCGGAGGCACCCGGCTTGAGCCGCGCATAGGCGAAGCCGATGATGCAGCCCCAGTCGCACTCCTTCATCTCCTCGGGCGTGATCCGGGTGACGAGGTCCGGCCCGAAATGGCTGTTGGGCGGAAGATCCTCGAAGACCCCGGTGACCTCGAGCTCCGACTTCTCGCCGCGCGCGATCCGGGTGACGGTCCGCCCCAGCGCGTCGACGGTCCCGAACCGCTTGACCGCTTCCTTGCGGCTGATGACGAGCGCGTTGGGCTTCTCCAGCGCCGTCGCGCGGTCGCCGCGCAGGAAGGGGATCTGGAGGATCCGGAAGAGCGGCGCCTCCGCCATCAGCACGTCTGCATAAGCCGGCTCGCCGGCCTGCAGGAGCACGAACTGGGCCTCGTCGGCCCGGGCCATTTCCTCGATCTGGGGAAAGTCCTTGGGCAGGGCCTGGGTGATGATGCCCTGCGTATATTGCTGGATGTCCTTTTCCCCGGTCTGGGGATCGGTGCGGATGCTCTGAACCTGGAAGATTTGGCCGGCGTTCGGCAGCCAGCGGTCGTAGCTGGTTTCGTAGCGCACGTAGAGAAGGATCAGGATGCAGGCCGCGAGGCCGAGCGCCAGGCCGAAGATGTTGATGAACGCATAGACCTTGTGCCGGGCCAGGGCCCGGCAGGCGACGGTCAGGTAGTTGCGCCACATGGTTTAAATTCCTCCCCTGCATTTGCAGGGGAGGGGGACCACCCGAAGGGTGGTGGAGGGGCCTTGCTGAGTCCGAAGAACCCCTCCACCGCGCTGCGCGCCGTCCCCCTCCCCCGGAAAGCCGGGGGAGAACTTAGGTCCAGCATCCCTCACGCCGCCCGGCGCCGTTCGATCAGGATCCGGCCGTCGAGCATGTTGACCACCCGCCCCGCATAATCGGCATGCGCCGGCGAGTGGGTGACCATGACGATGGTCGAGCCTTCGCGGTTCAGGGCCTGGAGCATCTTCATCACTTCCTCGCCATGCTGCGTGTCGAGGTTGCCGGTCGGCTCGTCGGCGAGGATCAGCTTGGGGTTGCCGACCAGGGCGCGGGCGACGGCGACGCGCTGCTGCTGGCCGCCGGAGAGCTGGCTCGGCCGGTGCTTGGCGCGGTGCGCCACCCCGACCTTGTCCATCACCGCCTCGACCCGCGAGCGCCGCTCGGAGGCCGCGACGTCGTGATAAAGCAAGGCGAGCTCGATATTCTCGCGAACGCTGAGCTCGTCGACCAGATTGAAGCTCTGAAAGATGAAGCCGATATTCTGCTTGCGGACGTTGGCGAGCTTGGCCTCGGGAAGCCCCGCCACCTCCATCCCGTCGAACACGTAGGAGCCGCTGGTCGGAGAATCGAGCATCCCGATCACATTGAGCAGGGTCGATTTGCCGCAGCCCGACGGACCCATGATTGCGACGAACTCGCCGTCGGCTATGTCGAGGTCGATCCGGTCGAGCGCCGTCGTCTCGACGGTGTCGGCGCGGTATACCCGCGACAGTTCACGCATGGTCAGCATGTGTTGAAACTCCTTCGTCAGGTATCGAGGTCGAGCCGGTCCTTGTCGGCGAAACCGGTATAGGGTGAGGTGATGACGCGCTCGCCGGGCTCGAGCCCCTCGAGCACTTCGATGTAGTCGGCGTTGCGGCGGCCGAGGCGGACGTTGCGCTTGACCGCGCCGTCGCCGTCCGGCTCGACCACGAACACCCAGGCGCCGCCCGTCTCGTTGTAGAAGGCGCCGTTGGGGATGAGCAGGGCCGGGGCGGGATCACCCAGCGTCAGCTTGGTCTGAAGGGTCTGGCCGCGGTTGAGCCCCGGCGGCTCCGCCCCGACGAAAGTGAGATCCGCCTCGAAGACGCCGTTCTTGACCTGCGGGTAGATCTTGGCGACCTTCGCCCGATAGGTCTTGCCTCCGAATTCCACGGTCGCGGTCTGACCGGGCTGTACCCTTCCGAGATAATATTCGTCGACGCTCGCGACGAGCTTGTTGCGGCCGGCGCTGTCGACCTGCCCGAGCCGCTCGCCGCGGCTCAGCGACTGGCCGACCTGGATCGAGAAAGCGGTGAGCTGCCCGGATACCGGCGCTCGAAGGTTGAGCGCGTCGAGAGTCGAGCGGGCGATGTCGAGGCTCCCGCTCAGCGAGGCGTTGGAGGCGCGCAGCTGCGCGAGCTGGCTCGTCTGAAGCCGTTGGTTGATCGCCCTGGCGCGCCTCAGGACTTCGGCGCGGCGCCGGCTCGAGAGATATTCGTCGCGGCTGTCGTTATAGACTTTGGCGGGCACGTAGCCCTTCTCCATCAGCGGCTTCTGCATCTCGTACTGGCGGCGCGCCTTGTCGGCGGCGAGCTGGGCGTCGATGACGGCGCGCTCGTCGCCGATGCTGGTCTGGGCGAGCGCGAGCTCCTGGCTTCGCATCGAGTTGACCTCGCGCGACACGTCGGACTGGCGGGCGAGCAGGTTGAGGGCGAGATCCGAATTGGACAGGACCGCGAGCAGCTGGCCCTGCTGGACGATGGCTCCGTCCTCGACCAGGATCTTCTCCACCCGCCCGCCCTCGACCGCGTCGAGATAGACGGTGACGAGCGGCTCGACGCGGGCCCGCAGCGGAAGGAAATCGTCGAACGTTCCCTTGCTGACCGCCGACACCGTGAGCCGCTCGGCCGCGACCGTCTGGCTTCCGGCGCTCGGGGCGAACCACCAGAAGAGCAGGCCGAGCGCCACCAGCGCCGCCGCGCCGATCGCGATCTTGGTGCGCTGCGACAGGCCGGTGGAAGCCACGACCTTGTCCATCCCGGTGCCGCTTTCCGCGCGCGGCGGGCCTTCCTCTGATTTGATCCTGATCACGCTCATCCCAACCTCATGCCGTCCGATATCGGACAGTCGTCTGTACGCCCACGGACAGGATCATAGCAAAATGCTCGCGCAACCCATGGCGAGATGAGCGCTGCCGTCGTCGCACGCCGCGGCGGCGAGGCCGCCCGTGGCCGCCTGCACGCTCGCGACGCTCACCGGCTCCAGAGCAATCATTGGGAGGAGCAGCGCCGCCGTCGCCCAAAGCAGGCCGATCAGCCATGTTTCCAACCTGCGCATCGTTTCTCTCCCGCGGGCCGGGCGGCCCCCTGTCGCCGGTTCGTGCAGCATGAGCCGTGCCAACCGGGGAAAAGCCCGCTTTTCCGCGATTGGCAGGCGCGCCCGGCCGGATCCGCCGCCGTCCGCTTCCGCACGGCCCGTCCGGGGGCGAACGCGGCCTGTCCGCTCGCGGACGGTGCTGGCACGATTATTGTTTGTCCGTTCCCGGACAGGCCTGTTAGGAGAAGGACGTGGCTGGGGAGGGGAAGCCGTTCTGGCGGTGCATCGTCATCGACGACGACCAGGACATATTGCTGTCCGCCCGCCTGCTGCTCCGCGATCTCTTCGAGGAGGTGGCCACTTTCCAGGCCCCGGAGGACGCGATGGCCGCGATCGAGGGGGACGGCGCCGACGTCGTCCTGCTCGACGCGAACTTCGGCCGCGGCGCGACCAACGCCGCCGAAGGATTCCACTGGCTTGGCGAGATACTGGCGAAGGACCCGCAGGCCGTGGTGGTGATGATCACCGCCCATGGCGGGGTCAACATCGCGGTCGAGGCGATGAAGCGCGGCGCCACCGATTTCGTCTCCAAGCCCTGGTCGAACGAGCGGCTGCTCGCGACCGTCCGGACCGCCGCCTCGCTCCGCACGTCGCGGCAGGCGGCGGTAACCGAGCGCAAGCGCGCCGTCGCCATTTCCGCTCCGGCAGCGGGCGGCGAGACTCCCCTGCTCGGCGGATCCGCGCCGATGCGCCGGGTCTATTCGCTGATCGAGCGCGCCGCGCCGACCGAGGCCAATGTCCTCATCCTCGGCGAGAACGGGACCGGCAAGGAGCTGGTGGCGCGCGAGCTCCACGGAAAGTCGCGCCGCTCCGGCAACGTCTTCGTTTCCGTCGACCTGGGGGCGGTAGCCGAAAATCTGTTCGAGTCCGAGCTGTTCGGCCATGTGAAGGGCGCGTTCACCGATGCCCGCGGCGACCGGATCGGGCGTCTTCAGGCGGCGGACGGCGGCACCCTCTTCCTCGACGAGGTCGGCAATCTGCCGCTCCATCTCCAGCCGAAGTTGCTGACCGCGCTCGAGCAGCGTCAGGTCACTCCGGTCGGCGCCAACAAGCCGGTGCCGATCGACGTCCGAGTCGTCGCGGCGACCAATCTTCCGCCCGAGCGGCTGGCCGACGAGAGCCTGTTCCGCCAGGACCTGCTTTTCCGCCTCAACACCGTCGAGATCGAGCTTCCGCCGTTGCGGGGGCGGCGCGAGGACATACCGGTCCTGGTCGAGCATTATGTCGCGCTCTACGCCAAGAAATATGCAAGGGCCGTGCGCGAGCTTCCGTCAGAGGTGATGGCCGCCCTGGTCGCCTACGACTGGCCCGGCAACGTCCGCGCGCTCCGCCACGCCGCCGAGCGCGCCGTCATCCTCGCCGGCGACGGCGCCTTCACCTTCGAGGACTTCTCGCTCACCCGCTCGACCGCGCCGCGCCCGGCGGCGATCGCCACGCCCCCGGCCCTGGGCGCGGACCTCAACCTCGAGCGCGCCGAGAAGCAGATGGTCGAGCAGGCGCTGAAGCGCCACGCCTACAACATCTCGCTGGCCGCCCAGGAGCTGGGCCTGACCCGCGCCTCGCTCTACCGCCGCATGGACAAGCATGGGCTTTGAGCCGGTTCTAAATCCGCCCCGAGATTTCTCGGGGAGGGGGGCCGCGCGAAGCGCGGTGGAGGGGGTCTTCGGAGTTCGTAGGGCCCCTCCACCATGCTTCGCATGGTCCCCCTCCCCTGCGAATGCAGGGGAGGAAGTTTCGCATGGGCTTTAGGAGCCGCTTCATCGCCGGCCTCGGTTGGCGGGCGGCGATGCTGCTGGGCACGATCTATCTGTTCGTTACCACCCTCGACGTCGACGGGCTGGGCATCGCCCGGCTGCTCGCCGCCTGCCTGTGCCTTTGGGCTCTCTACGAGCTGTGGCGATACATCCAGCGCACCAACATGGAGCTTACCCGCTTTCTCGAGGCGGTCCGCCTGGGCGATCTTTCGCAGAGCTTCGCGCACCGCGCGGACGGCAGCGGCTTCACCGACATCGGCCAGGCGCTCGATCAGGGGATCCGCAACATTCGCGACGAGCGGCTTCGCCTTACCGAATCGAACCGATTCTGCGAGGCCGTGCTCGACGACGCCCCGGCGCCGCTGCTGACGGTCGACACCGAGGGCCGGGTCGAGCTCGCCAACAAGGCGGCCCGGCGCCTGTTCGTCCGCCATCACGGGGTCCGGATCGAGGATTACCGGATTTACGGGGAGACCTTCGCCACCGCGCTTGGCGAAGACGCGGTCGGCAAGCCGCGTCTCGTCCCGCTAATGCTCGACGAGCTGCCGCAGACGGCGATGGTCAGCGCCGCCTCGGTGCACCGGCTCGGCGGAATGGTGAGGGTCGTCGCGGTCCAGCCGATCCAGGGCGAATTGAACGCGATCGAGATCGCGGCACAGAGCGACCTCATCCGGGTCCTCACCCATGAGATCATGAACTCGATGACTCCCGTCACCTCGCTCGCGCAGAGCGCGGCGAGCCTGATGGCCGAGGTCGACCGCGGCGACAATCCGCTCGTCGCCGACGCCCGAGCCGCGGTCGAGACCCTCGCCCGCCGGGCCGACGGAGTCATGCATTTCGTCGAGAGCTACCGCCAGATCAGCCGGACCCCGGTCGTCCGGCGCCGCCATTTCGAAGTGCTGCCCTGGGCCCGAGAGCTGGAGTCGCTGTTCCGGGCCGGCGACGGCGCCGAGGGGGTCGCCCTGGCGCTCGACGTCAATCCGGGCCGGCTGACGCTCGACGCCGATCCCGACCTCCTGTGCCAGGTCCTGATCAACCTGCTTCGCAACGCGGCCGAAGCCGCCCGCGACCATGCCGAGGCGCCCGCGGTCACGCTGTCCTTCGCGTCGGTCGCGGGGGGACGGGTCCAGATCGAGGTGGCGGACAACGGTACCGGAGTGCCCGAAGCGCTTCGCCAGGACGTTTTCCTCCCCTTCTTCACCACCAAGGCGAAGGGCACCGGAGTCGGCCTCAGCCTGGCCCGCCAGGTAGTCCTCGCCCACCGCGGCTCGATCGGCCTCGGCGAGAGCGACAGCGGCGGCGCCCTGTTCAGGATATTGCTTTAGAGTCTGTCCTGATGACATTGAAGCCCATGTTCCCCGGCGAAGGCCGGGGTCCAGCAGCACCACCGGAAGGACTGGATCCCGGCCTTCGCCGGGAAGCGATTCAGCCTCATCAGGACCGACTCTAGGCCCGGTTCGTCCTTCGATGCGCCGTTTCGCCAAGCTCGACGGCTACTCAGG
>DASVPM010000302.1:0-5126 GCA_036382815.1 Allosphingosinicella sp. | reverse complement strand
CGTGGTCACGGTGCTGACCGCGTTCGTGAAGAACATCGGCGCGCTCGCCATGATGATCCCCGTGGCGTTCCAGATCGCCCGGCGCACCAACACGCCGCCTTCGAGCTTCCTCATGCCGATGGCGTTCGGCTCGCTTCTCGGCGGGCTGATGACGATGGTCGGCACCTCGCCCAACGTCATCGTCAGCCGGGTGCGCGAGGAGATGACCGGCGAACCCTTCTCGATGTTCGACTACACGCCGGTCGGGGCCGGAATCGCCTTAGCCGGGCTGCTCTTCCTGCGCTTCGGCTATCGGCTGCTGCCCTCGGACCGGCGGGCGGCACCGACGATGGGCGAGGCGCTCGACATCGAAGACTATGCCACCGAGGCCGAGGTGCCGCCGGGCTCGCCCGCCGAGGACAGGACCGTCGCCGAGCTTCGCGAGCTGCTCGAAAAGGGCGTCGAGCTTACCGGCATCCACCGCTGGGACAGACGGGCGACGATGCCGCTGCCCGACGCCGTGATCCGGGCCGGGGACGTCCTCATCCTCAAGGGCGAGCCCGAGGCGCTGGAGCGAGTCATCGCTTCGGTCGGCCTGGAGCTCGAAGGTCACCATCGCGACGCCGCCGCCGGCACGGCTTCCTCCAACGTCGGAGTCATCGAGGCGGTGGTCGGCCGCGACTCCATCCTCGCCGGAAAGGCGGCGGGGCGGGTGGCCCTTCATGACCGCCACGGAGTCAATCTCATCGCGGTCTCGCGGCGCGGGGAGCGGATCACGCGGCGGCTAAGGGACGTCGTCCTGTGTCCGGGGGACGTCGTCGTCCTCCAGGGCGCCCTCGACACCTTGCCCGAGCGGCTGAGGGAGCTGGGCTGCCTTCCGCTCGCCGAGCGGAGCCTGAGGCTCGGCAACGCCCGGCGCGGCCTCATTCCGCTCGCCATCCTCGCCGGAGCGATGGCGCTCACGGCGGCCGGCTGGGTGCCGGTCGCCGTCGCCTTCTTCTCCGCGGCGGCCCTGATCATGCTGTCGGGCGCGTTGCCCGCGCGCGAGGCCTACGGCCGGATCGAGTGGCCGATCCTGGTGATGATCGGCGCGCTCATCCCGGTCTCCGATTCGCTCAGGACCACCGGCGCGACCGATCTCATCGCCCACTTCCTGTCCGGCCTCGCGGCGGTCCTGCCGGCCTGGGGCGCGGTCGCCCTGATCATGGTGGCGGCGATGGCCGTCACGCCCTTCCTCAACAACGCCGCGACCGTGCTGGTGATGGCGCCGATCGCGGCCAGCTTCGCCGCCGGCCTCGGTTATCGGCCCGAGGCGTTCCTGATGGCGGTGGCGGTCGGCGCGGGCTCGGATTTCCTCACTCCGATCGGCCATCAGTGCAACACGCTGGTGATGGGGCCGGGCGGATACCGTTTCGGCGACTATGCGAGGCTCGGCGCGCCGCTGTCACTGATCGTGGTGGTCGTCGGAGTGCCGCTGATCCTCGCGGTCTGGCCCCTGCGCTAGGAGAAAGGCGAATCCATGAGCAGCCGCACCCCGATCCAATATCACCGGCCCTCGGGCCCGGCCGCAGAGGCGGCACGCGCCGGAGGGTTCACCCTCCCGTTTTCGGCAGCGGTGCGGGTCGGCGACATAGTCTATCTTTCGGGCCAGATCGGCGCGCTTCCCGACGGCAGCCTCCCCGACGGAATCGAGGCCCAGGCGCGCCAGGTCATGGCCAATGTCGGAGCGGTGCTCGCGGAGGCCGGCTTGGGGTTGGGCGACGTCTTCCATTGCCTCGTCATGCTGGCCGACATGGAGGAGTGGCAGGTCTTCAATCGAGTCTATCTCGAGCATTTCGACCCGGACCGGCTGCCCGCGCGGAGCGCATTCGCGGCGTCGGGGCTGGCGCTGGGGGCGCGCGTCGAGATCGAGTGCAAGGCTTTTGCGGGAGGATCGGCCTGAAAATCCTTCCCTGCATTCGCAGGGGAGGGGGACCAGGCGAAGCCTGGTGGAGGGGACCTCACGGACTCCGAAGAACCCCTCCACGGCGCTTCGCGCGGTCCCCCTCTCCTGCAAAAGCAGGGGAGGATCTTAGGTCTCAGGCCAGCTTGTCGGCGTAAAGGAAGCGCCCCGGCCCGAGGCGGGCGAGGACCTGCTGGAGGCTGTTGTAGGGGAGGGCGAAGCAGCCCTCCGAGCGGCCGAGCTTGCCATATTGGGCGAGCTGGTCGGGCTCGGCGTACCAGGCATGGTGGACGACGATCGCCCGGGTCTCGGCGTTGGAATTGCTCCAGTCGAGGCCGGATAGTCGAAGCGAGCGGCCATATTTGCCGTTATAGAATTCGCCGGTGCGGTAGCCGCCCTGCGACGAGGCTTCGGAGCCGATCGCGTTCGAGAAGCGCTGAAGCTCGCCGCTGTGCGCGGGATCCGAGCCCCGGCCGTGGGCGACGAGGTGGTTGCTGACGCGTCCGGTGGCGGTGTCGAGCAGGAAGAAGCGATGGTCGTGCGACGGGCGGCTGAAATCGGCGATGCCGACGACATCGGTATGCTTGAGCTGCGAACGGTGCCGGTCGAAGGAGGCCCGGGCGCGGGCGAGCAGGCGCGGATCGATGACGCCGTCGACGGCGACTCGCGGCTGGGCCGGAACGACGGCGCGCGTAATCGGCTGGACGGGCAGCGGCTTCGGCTGCGGATCCTTCAGCCCGGCGACGATCTCGGCCAGGGTCTGACCCTGGGCCGCGGTGGCGAGAAAACCGGCCGAAAGACCGGCACCAAGCAATTGCCTGCGCGAGTAGTTCAAGATTTTCCCCTCAGCTCTGACATCCTAGTTATAGCTTTTGTCCTTAAGTTCCAGTGAACTGCAGCCGGTTCATCCCGCTGCAGCCGCGACTCGCCGCAACATTACGGGCCCGGTTGGTTACCGCCGCGTAACGGTGGCGGTGAAGCGTGCCGGGAACCCGGCAGGCCGTGGAAGCGTCTTCCCCCTTCGACATGGCCGAATTCGACCGCCTTGAACTGAAGCCCGGGCTGCCGCCGATGGAGGCGAAGCTCGTCGACTCGCTGCCCGAGGGCGAAGGCTGGCAATATGAGCCCAAATGGGACGGCTTCCGCTGCCTCGTCTTCCGCGACGGGCCCGAAGTCGCCCTGATGTCCAAGTCGGGAAAGCCGCTCGGCCGCTATTTTCCCGAGGTGGTCGAGACGGTGCTCGCCATGGAGGCGGACCGGTTCGTGCTCGACGGCGAGCTGGTCATACCGGTGGACGGGGTCCTGTCCTTCGACGCCCTCCAGCTCCGCCTCCATCCGGCCGAGAGCCGGGTCAACCGCCTGGCCCGGGAGACTCCCGCCCAGCTGATGCTGTTCGACCTGCTCTTCTCGAAGGAGACGAGCTATCTCGGCGCTCCGCTGGAGCTGAGGCGGCGTTCGCTCGAGATCATCTACGCGGCCGAGCAGCATGACGATCTCCTGCTCTCGCCCTGCACCCTCGACCTGCAAGTCGCGCGCGGCTGGCTCGACCAGGTCGGAGCGGCGCTGGACGGGGTCGTCGCCAAGCGCCGCGACGGCCGATACGAGCCGGGCGAGCGGGCGATGCTGAAGATCAAGGCGATGCGCACCGCCGACTGCGTCGTCGGCGGTTTCCGCTACGGGACCAACAGCGATCAGGTCGCCTCGCTCCTGCTCGGCCTCTACGACGAGGACGGCCTGCTCCATCATGTCGGCTTCACCTCTTCCATCCCGGCCGACGATAAGGCGGCGCTGACCCGCCGGCTCGAGGCGCTGGTCGAGGCGCCCGGCTTCACCGGCGACGCCCCGGGCGGCCCCAGCCGCTGGTCGACCGAGCGCACCGGCGCATGGCAGCCCTTGAGGCCCGAGCTGATCGCCGAGGTGCGCTACGACCATGTCACCGGCCGGCGCTTCCGCCACGGCACCAAATTCCTTCGCTGGCGGCCGGACAAATCGCCGGCGCAGTGCCGGATGGACCAGCTCCAGCCCGAGGCCGCCGCCGACACGCTGGCAGCCCAGCTCAAGGTGGCGTCATGAAGCCGGAACGGATCGTCGAGGGCGTCAGGCTGAGCAGCCCCGACAAGGTGCTTTATCCCGAGCAGGGCATCACGAAGGGCCAGCTCGCCGATTATTACGTCGCCGTTGCGGATCGGATGCTCCCTCATATCGCCTTCCGTCCGGTGACCATGGTGCGCTGCCCGACCGGCGAGGGGACGAAGTGCTTCTACCAGCGCCACGCGGGCTCGGGCGTGCTCGAGCAGCTTCACGAGGTGACGATTCCGGGCTTCGACGAACCCTATCTCTACATTTCCGACGCCCCCGGCCTGGTCGCGATGGTCCAGATGGGCGTGCTCGAAATGCATCCCTGGGGCGTGAAGGTGGACGCCCCGGACCGTGCCGACCGGATCGTCTTCGACCTCGATCCGGCCGAGGGCCTCGGCTTCGAAGCGGTGATCGAGGCTGCGCGTGAGGTTCGCGACAGGTTGAAGGCGCTTGGCCTCGTCAGCTTCGTCAAGACGACGGGCGGCAAGGGTCTCCACGTCGTCGTGCCCGTGGAGGCGACCGTGCCCTGGAAGGAAGTGAAAAGCTTCGCCAAGGGCGTGTCGGCGCAGATGGCGGCGGACTCGCCCGGCAAATATCTCACCACCGCGGGCAAGGCCGACCGGGTGGGGCGAATCTTCATCGACTATCTCAGGAACGACCCGACCTCGACCGCGGTCGCGCCTTACTCGACCCGCTCGCGCAAGGGCGCTCCGGTGGCGATGCCGATCCGGTGGGACCAGGTGAAGGCCGGGCTCGACCCGTGCGATTATACGGTGGAGACGGTGCCGGCGCTCCTGGCGAGGCAGCGGAGCGATCCCTGGACGGAGATGCTGGAGGTCCGGCAGGAGCTCCCCGCCGGGCCGCGCGGCTAGAGTCGGTCCTGATGAGGCTGAATCGCTTCCCGGCGAAGGCCGGGATCCAGTCCTTCCGGTGGTGCTGCTGGACCCCGGCCTTCGCCGGGGAACATGGGCTTCAATGTCATCAGGACAGACTCTAGGCTGTATCGACATTCGGTGTCGGATGATCCTTCTTAATTCCTCCCCGAGATTTCTCGGGGAGGGGGACCGCGCCAAGCGCGGTGGAGGGGTTCTTTCGAACTCAGAAAAGACCCCTCCACCATGCTTCG
>DASVPM010000301.1:0-2731 GCA_036382815.1 Allosphingosinicella sp. | reverse complement strand
AGCGGCGCGGGCGCGGCGAGGGGCAAAGATGGTGAAGGGGGAGATGTGCCGGGGCGATAAAATTCCTCCCCGGCATTTGCCGGGGAGGGGGACCATGCGCAGCATGGTGGAGGGGTTCTTCCGGCGGCGCCAAGAACCCCTCCACCGCGCATCGCCCGGTCCCCCTCCCCGCGAAATCGCGGGGAGGATTCCTACGCGATGATGTCCGGGATCAGCTGGTCCTCCAGCCGGGCGATCTCGTCCTTGAGCCTCAGCTTGCGCTTCTTCAGCCGGGCGAGCTGAAGCTGATCCGACGCGGGCGAGAGCCGAAGCGCCTCGATCGCCGAGTCGAGGTCACGATGCTCCTGGCGCAGCCGGACCAGCCGAGCCGCCGCCGGGAGAGGGCTTCCGTCGATCGCTTGCATCCCCTTCCCCAACGCCCCGGAATCGCGCTATAGATAGTCCATTAACGGTCCGTCGTACATATTGCGACGGCCGTCCGATCGACGGGAGACAGGCCACGCCTCCAGACGTTGAGACCCCGCCCAGCACAGCCAAGGAGATGGGAATGCAACAGGCGCATATCTCGGCATTGCAACACCGCCACGCGGATATCGAAGCTCGGATCGAAGAAGAAAGTCAGCGGCCCTTGCCGGATACGGCCACCCTCGCCAGGCTCAAGAAAGAGAAACTCTGGATCAAGGAAGAGATTGCCGGGCTCCACTAGGCTCCGCGTCTCCTGTGTCCCGGCGAAGGCCGGGACCCAGTTTCAATGAAAAAGCGCCACTCGGGACCCCGGCCTTCGCCGGGGCGCAGGCATGCGAAGACCCGGCCATCATTCGCCCGCCGTCATTGCGGCGGAAGCCGAAATCCATGAACTCTGCCGCATGAATTCGACGGATGACGATCGTCCCCCCTCCCGTCGTCCCAGCGAAGGCTGGGACCAAGGGGGAAAGAGCGCGGCGCATTTCACCCCACGGTACCCCGGCCTTTGCCGAGGTGACGAACGTGCCCCTTGCCCGTCGTCCCCACGCAGTCTGGGACACCGGCGGGTGGAGAGCGCGGACGCCCTTCACCGCAAGGGACCCCGGCCTTCGCCGGGGTGACGCTTCGGCAGCCGCCGAAAGCGTCAATCGTCGCGGGTGATCCGCTCGTTGCGCTCGTGCCGCTCCTGGGCCTCGACCGTCATCGTCGCGATCGGCCGGGCCTCGAGCCGGGCGAGCGAGATCGGCTCGCCGGTCACTTCGCAGAAGCCGTATTCGCCGGTGTCGATGCGGCGAAGCGCCGAGTCGATCTTCGAGATGAGCTTGCGCTGCCGGTCGCGGGTCCTGAGCTCGATCGCCCAGTCGGTCTCCGACGAGGCGCGGTCGGTGACGTCCGCCTCGCGGATCGGACCGCTCTTCAGCGACGCCATCGTCCCTTGCGATTCGCGCAGGATCTCGTCCTTCCAGCCGAGCAGCTTGTGCCTGAAATAGGCGAGCTGCGCCGGGTTCATGAACTCTTCATTGGCACTGGGCCGATAGCTGTCGGGCAGTCCGCCCAAAGCATAGACCGAGCCGTAAACGTCACTCAAAGCCGTCGCCATAACCCCTCCACTCCTTCACGCGCGCCGTAGCGTCACGCAAACCTCCTGAAGCTCCGCTTCCGAGTCGTCCGGAAATGTCGGAGCTTGCCCCAGCGCGCCTATACGCTTCGCAATAGGGGAGTACAAGTCACTCAGATAGCGGTTAAAAATTCACTCGGATTCGGGCAGGCGCAGTGACTTTTTTGCCCCAATCCAAAGCGCCGTCCCCGATTCGCGGCGGCGCTGCCCGAACACGTCCGAATCGGGGCGGGCACGGCGCGTTAACCATGTTCGGCCGGTCGGCCGCGGCGCCTATTCGTTCACGGCTCATGCGCGCCTGTCCTCGAATGGGACACAAGTCGCTCGAACGGCCATTTGGCGGGCATTCTGAGGGGTCTTCATGGTTAACGCGCTTGCACTTAAAGCTTTCCTTTGCATCTGTGTGTGTAGCCCGATGCCGAAGCCGATCTTCCACCAGGACTTTCGGCGACGCATCGGAACCTAAGAACAAGGTGCGCTGTCATGTCGGTTAGAATGGCTCTCGCTAAACTCTGCGCCTGCACCTGCGGCGGCGCGATCATCGGTGGCGGCGCAGTCCATGTCGCCGAAAACCCGCCCCAGCGGCCCGCCTTCGTCAAGCAGGCGAAGATGGTCAAGCAGGCCCCGCGCCGCTACGCCCGGGTCAAGCCGATGAAGCGTCACCGCCAGGTCCGCACGGCGTGCGTCGTCAGGACCCCCGGCACGACCACGACCACCCGCACGATCACTTATCCGGGCGGCGCCCCGATGCCGCTTCCACCGCTTCCGCCGATGGCCGGAAGCACGGGCGGCGGCGGCGGAGGGACCGACATCGGCGGCAGCGGCGGCTTCGGCGGCGGCTTCGGCGGGGGATTCTTCAGCGGCGGCTTCTTCGGCGGGTCGAGCGGCAATGCCATCTTCACCGCCTCGACCAGCACATCGACAGGCGGAAGCTCGACCGGCGGAAGCTCCACATCGACCGGCGGAAGCTCCAGCTCGACCAGCGGCGGCTCCACCTCGACGAGCGGCGGCTCCACCTCCACTTCGACCGGCGGAAGCTCGACCTCCAGCTCGACCGGCGGCTCGTCCACGAGCACGTCGAGCGGCAATGTCTCCACCACCTCGTCCTCGTCGAGCTTCGGCGGCGGCACCAGCACCTCGACCAGCTCG
>DASVPM010000300.1:0-2379 GCA_036382815.1 Allosphingosinicella sp. | reverse complement strand
GGATCCCGGCCTTCGCTGGGACGCTCGGGCACGGTCCGCCTGAACCGAGCCCGAACGAAAATGGCGCCCCGGAAGATACGCCCCGGGGCGCCCGATCGCGCGAAAGGAGAAGTCGCGATCTTACTGGGTGTTCACCGCGGCGGCGTTGACGTCGGCGTCGTCGATCGCCTCTTCCTTGGCTTCGCCGGCCTCGCGGACGGCCTCGGCCTTGTCCTCGCCGGCTTCTTCGATCGCCTCGTTGCCGCTATTCTCGGTGACGGCTTCGATATTGGCGGCGACCGCGTCGGCATTGTCCGCGACATTGTCGCCGAGACTGTCATCGCCCTGGCCGCCGCAGGCGGCGAGCGCGAGCAGTCCCGCGCCGAGCGCGGCTTTCAATGTGAACTTCATCTTTCGTCCCCTCTGTTTCGGTCCCTGACAAAAGGACGCCCCAGCGACACGGGGCTGAGGCGTCCATGGGAGCCCCGCGTGACCGGTGGAGGCTCAACCAAGGCGTGGAACGTGATAATCTGAGTTAAGTTCCCACCCGAAACGATCAGATCAGTCCGGCCAGCGGGCTCGAAGGGTCGGCGTAGCGGCGCTGGCCCATTCGGCCGGCGCGATAGGCGAGCCGGCCGGCCTCCACGGCGAGCCGCATCGCCCGCGCCATCGCCACTGGATCCTTCGCCTCGGCGATCGCCGTGTTCATCAGCACGCCGTCGCAGCCGAGCTCCATCGCCACCGCGGCGTCGGAGGCCGTGCCGACCCCGGCATCGACCAGAACCGGCACCTTCGCCCCCTCTACGATGAGCCGGATCGTCACCCGGTTCTGGATCCCGAGCCCGGAGCCGATCGGAGCCCCGAGCGGCATGATCGCCACCGCGCCCGCCTCCTCGAGCTGCTTCGCCGCGATCGGATCGTCGACGCAATAGACCATCGGCTCGAAGCCTTCCCGGACCAGCGTCTCAGTCGCCTTCAGGGTCTCGCGCATGTCGGGATAGAGCGTCTTCGCCTCGCCCAGCACCTCGAGCTTCACCAGGTTCCAGCCCCCCGCTTCCCGCGCCAGCCGCAAGGTCCGCACGGCTTCGTCGGCGGTGAAGCAGCCGGCGGTGTTGGGGAGATAGGTGATCTTCTTGGGATCGATGAAATCCATCAGCAACGGCTGCTTCGGATCGGAGATGTTGACCCGCCGCACCGCGACGGTGACGATCTCCGCTCCCGACGCCTCGACCGCCTGCGCGTTCTGCGAGAAGGACTTGTACTTCCCCGTGCCGACGATCAGCCGCGAGCTGAAGGTCCGTCCGGCGACGGTCCACGGATCTTCCGGCATCGTCGCGATCGGGCTTTGTGCGTTCACGTTCTGAGGGTTCCGCTCGGTGAAGGGTGGACCCGGATATAGTCGCGATCCGGCTCGGCGGAAGCTCTCCTCTAAATCCTCCCCTGCTTTTGCAGGGGAGGGGGACCATGCGAAGCATGGTGGAGGGGCATTCCCGGAGTCCGAAGAGCCCCTCCACCGCGCTTCGCGCGGCCCCCCTCCCCCGGAAAGCCGGGGGAGGATTTGAGAGGATTCGTCTTCAGCCCCCGCCCACGAACGTCACGATCTCGAAATCGTCGCCGTCCTCGACTTCGACCTGGCCCAAGGTGGAGCGCGGCACAATTTCGAGATTGCGCTCGACCGCCACCCGGGTCGGCTCCAGCCCGAGCTCGAGCGCGAGGTCGGCGACGCTGATCCCTTTGGGCACCCGCCGGGGCTCCCCGTTCACCGTGATCGAAGCCGTCTCGTCCACCTTTGCGCTCCTTCCGCCCTCGCCCTATAGCCCTCGCCATGGCCCCGCTACCCGTCATCTATGTGCTGAACGGCCCCAACCTCAACCTGCTCGGCACCCGGGAGCCGGAAATCTACGGCCCCGACACGCTGGACGAAATCGCCGGCCTGCTCGAGGACCGGGCGCGGGCTCTTGGCGTGGAGGTCGAGATCCGCCAGTCCAACCACGAGGGCCATCTGATCGACTGGCTTCACGAGGCCCAGGCGGTGGCGGCGAAGGCCGCCATCCTCAACGCCGCCGGCTTCACCCACAGCTCGGTCGCCCTGCTCGACGCGGTCAGGGCCATCTCCACTCCGGTGATCGAGGTCCACCTCTCCAACCCGCAGGCGCGCGAAAGCTTCCGACGAAGGAGTCTGATCGCCGGCGCCGCGAAGGGAACGATCGCGGGCTTCGGCTCCCTCTCCTATCTGCTGGCTCTGGACGCGGCGGCTCGTCTCTGACAGGAAGCCCGCCTTCGGGGCCGAGGCTCCGGAACAGGGAAAGAGACACTCGAAATGAGCGATGAAGAAGGCGCCCCCGAGGGCGGCATGCGGATCGAGGCCGATCTGGTGCGCCAGCTGGCCGAGCTTCTCAC
>DASVPM010000299.1:0-6768 GCA_036382815.1 Allosphingosinicella sp. | reverse complement strand
CACCCCACGGGGCCCCAGCCTTCGCTGGGGCGACGACTTGCCACCCTCCCCCGTCCCTCCTATCGGCGCCCTCCAGGAGACTTGCCCATGAGCTGGCTGAACCGAGTCCGAAACTCCATCCCCTTCCTTCCCAAGCGGGAGACGCCCGAGAATCTCTGGCACAACTGCCGGCAGTGCAACGCGATGATCTTCACCAAGGAATGGGAAGAGAATGATTCGGTCTGCCCGCGCTGCGATCATCACGGCCGAATCGGGCCGAGGGCGCGGTTCGAGAGCCTGTTCGACCCGGGCTATTCGATGCTCCCTCAGCCGCAGGTCCGCGAGGACCCGCTCAAGTTCCGCGACTCCAAGCGCTACAGCGACCGTCTGAAAGCGGCCCGGACGGCGACGGGCGAAGGGGACGCGCTGATCAACGCCCGAGGTACGATCGACGCCAATCGCGCGATCGTCGGAGTCCAGGATTTCGCCTTCATGGGGGGATCGATGGGCATGGCGGTGGGAGCGGCCTTTCTGGACGGCGTGCGCGCCGCCGTCGCCGACCATTGCCCCTACATCATCTTCACCGCGGCCGGCGGAGCGAGGATGCAGGAGGGGATATTGTCGCTCATGCAGATGCCCAAGACGACGGTGGCCATCGCCGAGCTGAAGGAGGCGGGCCTGCCCTACATCGTCGTCCTTACCGATCCGACGACGGGGGGCGTCACCGCCTCCTACGCGATGCTCGGCGATATCCAGATCGCCGAGCCGGGAGCCCTGATCGGATTCGCCGGACAGCGGGTCATCGAGTCGACCATCCGCGAGAAGCTCCCGGAGGGGTTCCAGCGCGCCGAATATCTGCTCGCTCACGGAATGGTCGACATGGTGGTGCACCGCAAAGCGCTTCGCGAGACTTTGGCGAAGCTGATCGGCTACCTGACGCCCGAGCGGAAGGCGGCGGCGTGATTTTCCGTCACCCCAGCGAAAGCTGGGGTCCATTCGGACTGAGCATGGATGCCAGCCTCCGCTGGCATGACGACAGTTCATCCTGATGATCGACCGCGCGGTCTCCGACCATCCCGGCGTGCAGCACCAGCTAGACCGGCTGGCCACCCTCTCGCCCGGCGCCGACATACTCGGCCTCGAGCGGATCTCGGCCCTCCTCGCCCGTCTCGGCAATCCGCAGGAACGCCTGCCGCCGGTCTTCCATGTGGCGGGGACCAACGGCAAGGGCTCGACCTGCGCCTTCCTTCGTGCCGCGGTCGAGGCGGCGGGGCTGACCGCTCACGTCTACACCAGCCCCCACCTCGTACGGTTCAACGAGCGCATCCGGCTCGCCGGGCACCTGATCGAGGACGATTTGCTCGCCGCCCTGCTCGAGGAGACTCTCGCTGCGGCGCGCGGGATGGAAATCAGCTTCTTCGAGGCGACCACGGCGGCCGCCTTCCTCGCTTTCTCGAGGGCGGCGGCGGACGCCTGCATCGTCGAGGTCGGCCTCGGCGGCCGGCTCGACGCGACCAACGTCATCCCGGCCCCGGTCGCTTGCGGGATCGCCCAGCTCGGGGTCGACCACCAGCAATTCCTCGGCAGCCGGATCGAGGACATCGCCGCGGAGAAGGCGGGAATCGCCAAAACCGGCGTCCCTCTAGTGACCCAGTATTATCCCGAGCGCCTTGCAGAGAGGGTCGCCGAGGCGGCGGCGGCGGCGGGAGCGCCCTGGCTCCCGCGCGGCGACCGCTGGGACGCGGTCGTCTATCGCGACAAGCTTCATTACCGGGACGAGCGCGGCAAGCTGCAGCTGCCACTGCCGCGCCTCCAGGGGGCCCACCAGGCGATGAACGCGGCCCTCGCCGTCGCCATGCTCCGGGCCCAGCGAACGCTTGCGGTGCGCGAGCCGGCATTGCGCGCGGCGATCGGCTGGGCCGACTGGCCGGGACGGCTTCAGCGGCTCGCTCCCGGGCCTCTCGCCGAAAGATTGCCGGCGGGCTCCGAGCTCTGGCTGGACGGCGGCCACAACCCGGCCGCCGCCCGCGCCATCGCCGATTTCTTCCGGGGCCATGTGCCGAGCGACCGGCCCTTCCACATCGTCCTCGGGCTGCTCGCCAACAAGGACGTGGCCGGGGTCCTGAAGCCCTTCGCCAACCGCTCGGCGACGCTCCACGCCGTCCCCGTTCCGGGCCACCCCCACCACGCCCCGGCCGACCTCGCGGCGGCCGCGCGCGGCGCCGGCCTCGCGTCGCTGACCGCCGACGGCGTCGAAGTCGCGCTCGGCTGGATCGCCCGCCACGCCGACCGCGGCCGGCCGCCGATCGTGCTCATCCTCGGCTCCCTCTATCTCGCGGGGGACGTCTTGAGGGCGAACGGGCAGGAGCCCAATTAGCGTCATCGGGTGAAGGCCGGGATTCCACGGCGTGACAGACGCGGGGCTCGTCACCCGCCGGGGGCCCAGCCGTCGCCGGGGCGACGGATCAGCCCCTCAGCTCCGCCAACGTGCGCGCCGCCCAGTCGTACATGTCCGAATCCTTGCGCCGCTCCATCCTGTCGAGGCGGCGGGCCCGGCGTTCGGTCTCCTCGAGCAGCGGCAGGGCCTCGCCGCGGCGGCCGGCCGCGATCAGCAGGGCCGCCTGACGGCATTGCGCCTCGGCGCCGGGCATGCGCTCGCCGAGCTCGGCATAGAGGGCGATCGCCCGGTCGTTCTCGCCCGCTTCCTCGAGGCTCCGGGCAAGCAGCAGGGCGGCCCGGTCGTTTTCCGACGGCGAGGCCGATTCGGGAAGCGCCTCGAGCAGCCGCCGGGCCTCGGCGCCGTTGCCGGCCTCGAGGCAGGCGCGGGCGAGCTTGAAGCGGGCGGTGCGGTCGTTGCCCGGGGTCTTGGCCACGGCCTCGCGATAGTGGCGCACCGCCTCGCCCCACTGGCCGGCTTCGGCGAGCGCGTCGGCGAGGGCGGTCCGGGTGGCGGCGGTGTCGGCGACGTCGACCGCCTCGCGGGCGGCGCGAAGCTCGCGTTCCGGATCCAGCCGCTTCACCGCCGCGGCCTTGACCGCCCGCACCTCCCGGCGGCCGAACAGGCCGGGCAATATCTCGACGACGACATAGGCCGCGGAGCCCGCGATCGGCAGGAAGATGATCGCCCAGAGCCACAATTGCGGGCGGCCGTTGCGGATCAGATGGACCACGCAGGCGATCTGGACCAGCACGGAGACGATGAAGATAGGCATCAGGGCGTGTCGCCCTCCGCCGCATGTGCCGCGTCGCTGGTTGGAACGAGGCCCGGCGCCGCTTCCTCGCGCCGGCTCGAATGGGCCGCGCGGATCCACTCGAGGATGCAGAAGACCACCGCGATCCCGCCCAGCGCCGCGGTCAGGTAGAAGACGGCGACGTAGCCGTCCGTCTCGATCATCTCGCCAAGCGCGCCCCGGCCGAGCGAGCCCACCAGCAGGGTCAGGGACGAAAGCAGGGCATATTGCACCGCGCTGTAGGTCTTGCTGGCGATCGACGACAGGTAGGCGACATAGGCTCCGCCGGCGAGGCCGCCGGCGATGTTCTCGCCCGAGATCGCGACCATCAGCCTAATCATCCGCGGATCGACCCCGAGACTGTTGAGTCCGAACAGATTGGCGAAGGCGTCGATACCCGCGCCCCCCGCGGCGAGGTCGGCGTAGAGCAAATTGGTGGCTGCGGCGACGATGGCGCCGAGGATCAGCGTGGGCATCCGCCCCACGGTCACGAACAGGAAGGCTCCGATCGCGATCCCGCCCATGGTCATGAACACTCCGAACACCTTCGAGGCGAAGGCCACCTCGTCGGCGCTGTAGTGGAGTTCGGTCAGGTAGAAGGGGAAAGCGAAGGGTCCCCAGATGCTGTCCGTCAGACGATAGGTGAGGATGATCCCGAGGACGATGATCACGCCCCAGCGAAGCCTCGCGATCAGGTCGGCAAGCGGGAGGATCAGCGCCGCATAGCTATGGTCGGCGGCCCGGGCGAGGCTGCTGCGCGCGGGCTCGGCGTCGGTGAGGACCCTGGTCCCCTGCTTTTGCAACCAGTTGAACCAGGTGGCGACGAGCGCGGGAAGAGCGACCGTGGCGGCGATGATCCAGGGGCCCATATTGGCTGTGAACTCGCTCGCCTTGGGCGGGTTGGGATCGGCCGGATCGATGTTGAGCATCCGGACCATGAAGAACGCGACAGTGGCGATCGCCCAGGCCCAGCCGAGCCCGACCACGGCGAGTCCGAGCGCGCGCAGCTTAGGCTCGACCGCGCCGGGTTCCCGAAGCTCCTTCATGCCGACTTCTGAGGGCGGCCGCGCCGTGTCCGGCGCCATCAGGGTCGCGATGACGGTCAGCGCCATCACGACGCCCATCACCGCATAGACTCCGGGCCAGCTGATCCGGGCCGACAGGACGAGCGCGAGCGCGCCTCCGATCAGCGCCGCGGTCCTGAAGCCCATCTGGTAGACGGACGAGAGGATGTCGACCGTCGCCCGCTCGTCGGCGACGTCGATTCGCCAGGCATCGATCACGACGTCCTGGGTGGCCGAAGCGAAGGCGCCGATGACGGCCACCATCGCGAACGTGCCGATCGCCAGGGCCGGGTCGGTCAGCGACAGCGAGAGGAACGTCGCGGCGAGGACGAGCTGGCACAGGATGAGCCAGCCGCGCCGGCGGCCGAGGCGGCCGAGCCCCGGCAGGAGCGTCCGGTCGACGAGCGGCGCCCACAGGAACTTGAAGGCGTAAGCGAGGCCGATCCAGGAAATGATCCCGATCGTGGCGAGGTTGACCTTCGCCTCGCCCAGCCAGGCGTTGAGGGTTCCAACCAGCAGCGAGAAAGGCAGGCCGGCCGAGAAGCCGAAGATCAGCATGATCGCCGTTTTCTTGTCCTTCAGCGCCGCGACCAGGAGGCGCCACCCGCTCAGCTTCTGCTCCACCCGATGCTCCTGTCCCGCTCGCACGAACGCTTTTAGAGGTTTTGCGCCGATTGCAAAGCGGCCGACGGGTTGTCTTCGCGGCCCGGGAAACGCACTATCGGGCCATGGACATGCCCAGCAGCCTTCGCCCTACCGAAGGGCAGCTCGCGCTCGCCGGACTGGTCGCGCGCGGCGAGAGCAGCCACGGCGAGGCGATCACCACCGTCCCGGCCGCCGCCTACACCGATCCCGCCAATTTCGAGCGGGAGCAGGCCCGGCTGTTCCGCCGCCTGCCCCAGGTGATCGCTCCCTCCGCCCTGCTGCCCCGAAACAACATGGCCGTCCCCCACGACGGCTTTGGGATCCCGCTGATCCTCACCCGCGACCGGCAAGGCAAGGCGCGAATCTTCTACAACGTCTGCCGGCACCGCGGCACGCGACTGATCGAGGGCGGCGAGGCGCTCTGCTCGCCGCGGATCGTCTGTCCCTATCATGCCTGGTCCTACTCGCTCGACGGGGCGCTCGCCGGAATGCCGCGTCCGGACACCTTCCCGGGGCTCGACCGAAGCCGGTACGGCCTCGCCGAGCTTCCCTCCTGCGAGGCGGGCGGGCTGATCTGGTTCGCCCGGGAGGAGTCGGACTTCGCCGACGCACGGTCGCTCGCGCCGGAGTTCGACGCGTTCGGCCTCGCCGGCCATCATCTCTACCGCCGGCGGATCCACGACGTGGCCTCCAACTGGAAGCTGATCATGGACGCGTTCCTGGAAAGCTACCACGTCCAGCGGCTTCATGCCCCCACCATCGCCAAATTCTTCACCGACGGGGTCACCGCCGCCGACGCCCTCGGCTGCCATCAGCGCTCCGCGGTCGGCCGCATCGACCATCTCGCCGACATCGATCCTATGGACTGGTCGGCGCTCCGGGCGGTGATCACCTTCGCCTACCAGCTCTTCCCGGCGACGATCATGATCATGAGCCCGGATTACGTGAATTTGATGGTGCTGATGCCGCAGGCCGTGGGCCGCACCCTGGTCGAGGATTTCATGCTGATCCCCGAGCCCCCCTCCACCCCCGACGCGGAGGACCATTGGGCGAGAAGCTGGGCGCTGCTCGACGAAGGCGTGTTCGGCGGCGAGGATTACCGGGCGGCGGCGCTGGGCCAGGAGGGTCTTGCGACGGGCGTGGTGGAGGAACTCACGCTGGGCACCCTGGAAACGGGGATCCGTCACTTCCACGACCAGGTGGCCGCGGCTTTGGCATAGTCCGTAACCAGCGAAGGCTGGGGCCCCGTGGGGTGAGGAACGCCGGCGCCTTTCACCAAGCCGAGATCCCAGCCTTTGCTGGGATGACGTACAGCTAAGCCTCCTCGTACAGGCTCAACCCGGCCGGAAGCCTCTTCGCCTTCTTGCCCTGTACCCTCCTGTCGACCGCCTCCAGCGCGCCTTTCAGCACCTTGTCGGTATAGGGCTTGGCGAGGCAGCCGATGCCCAGGCTTCGCGCCTCGAGCGGGCAATTGGCGGTGACGAACAACACCGGCACCTGCCGCGCCGCGGCGGCCCGGGCGACGTCCATGCCGTCGCCGTCGCCGTTGAGCTGGATGTCGCTCAGGACAAGGTCGACCTCCTCTTCGCCGAGCACCCGAACCGCCTCGGCGAGCGTATCGACCGTCGCGACCACCTCGTAGCCGCATTCGCCCAGCAGATGCTCGTTATCGAAGGCGACGAGCGGCTCGTCCTCGACAATGAGGATCCTGCGGATCGCCCTTTCACGTTTGCCGAACAACATCTAATGCGCGCCTTTGCCCACCGGGTATCGGTTCTCTGGCGTAACGAGCGCGGGAGGTTGCGGTGCCATGGGGGGAGGATCGACTGAGCGCATATTTCCGCCCATCC
>DASVPM010000298.1:0-4271 GCA_036382815.1 Allosphingosinicella sp. | reverse complement strand
AGACCCACTGTCGTCCTCGGCTTCGTCGGCTCCACCCTCGATTCGAGCAAGCTCGGCTCGTCCCGCTGGAACAAGTGGCGGCCGAGCGTGGGCCTGTGCATGCAGGAGGATCTGAGGGTCGACCGCTTCGAGCTGATCCACGGCACGATCCACTCGGGCCTCGCGCGCTACATCGCCTCCGACATCGCCGGGGTTTCGCCCGAGACGGAGGTCCGGCCGCACCTGCTCGACTTCGCCGATCCCTGGGACTTCGAGGAGGTCTACGGAAAGCTCCTCGACTTTGCCCGGGCCTATCCGTTCGATCCCGAGGCCGAGGATTATCTCGTCCACATCACCACCGGAACCCACGTCGCCCAGATCTGCCTGTTCCTTCTCACCGAGGCCCGTTACCTGCCCGGCCGGCTGCTCCAGACCCAGCCGTCACGGGGCACGGGCGGCCCGGTGGGAACCTGGAGCGCGATCGACCTCGACCTGTCGCGCTACGACAGCATCGCCACCCGCTTCGCCATCGCCGCCGCGGAAGGCAGCTCGTTCCTGAAATCGGGCATCGAGACCCGCAACGCAGCCTTCAACCGGATGATCGACGAGATCGAGCAGGTCGCCCTGCGCTCGCGCGCGCCCTTGCTTCTGATGGGCCCCACGGGAGCGGGCAAATCGCAGCTGGCGCGGCGGGTCTTCGATCTGAAGCGGGTCAAGCACCGGGTGCCGGGCGCGTTCGTCGAGGTGAATTGCGCCACCCTGAAGGGCGACAGCGCGATGTCGGCGCTCTTCGGGCACAAGAAGGGCGCCTATACCGGCGCCGCCGCCGACCGGCCGGGCCTGCTCCGGGCGGCCGACAAGGGAGTCCTCTTCCTCGACGAGATCGGCGAGCTCGGGCTCGACGAGCAGGCGATGATCCTTCGCGCCATCGAGGAGAAGAAGTTCCTGCCGGTCGGCGCGGACCGCGAGGCCTCGTCCGATTTCCAGCTCATCGCCGGCACCAATTGCGACCTCGGCGCCGCCGTGGCGGCCGGCCGCTTCCGCGAGGATCTGTTCGCTCGGCTCAACCTGTGGACCTTCGAGCTTCCCGCCCTTCGCGACCGGCTCGAGGATATCGAGCCGAACCTCGATTACGAGCTCGACCGGTTCGCCGAGCGGGAGGGGACGAGGGTCAGCTTCAACCGCGAGGCGCGCCGCGCGTTTCTCGCTTTCGCGACCGCGCCCGAGGCGCTTTGGACGGGGAATTTCCGCGATCTGGCCGCGAGCGTGACCCGGATGGCGACCTTCGCCCCGTCGGGGCGGATCGACCTCGCGACGGTCGAGGCCGAGAAGGGGCGGCTGAAGCGCTTCTGGTCGAGCGGCTCGGCCGCCGGCGACGCGCTCGACGGGCTCCTCGACCCGCCCAGGATTGAGGAGATCGACCCGTTCGACCGGGTCCAGCTCGCCGAAGTGGTCCGGATCTGCCGGCGCAGCCGGTCGCTCTCGGAAGCCGGCCGCTCGCTGTTCAGCGCCTCGCGCTCCCGGCGCGCCTCGCCGAACGACGCGGACCGGCTGCGTAAATATCTGCAGCGCTTCGGGCTCGACTGGGCCGGCCTGCAGGATGCGCCGACTCCCTGAAGCGGCCATCACCGATCGCACACCGCCCTCACGCATCCGCGAAGCCAGCGATGCGCCGGGTCGGCGTCGAGGCGCGGGTGCCAGAGGAGGGAGAGCGGGATTTCCGGCATGGGGAAGGGCAGGGAGAAGGTGACCAGGCCGTCGCGCAGATTGCCGGTATGGCGTTCGGGGACGGTGGCGATCAGGTCGGAAGCCCGGGCGAGGGCGAGGGCGGCCGCGAAGCCGCCGACGGTCGTCGCGACGTCGCGCTCCAGCCCGAGCGTCCGGAGCGCGTCGTCCAGCGCCCCATGGTCCGAGCCGGACGCGGCGACGTGGACGTGACGGCCGCCGGCATAAGCGGCCGGCGTGACGGCGTGCGCTGCGAGCGGGTGGCCGGGCCGGACCACCCCGACGAAGCGATCGCGGAAAAGCGCCTGGGCGCGGAGCTCCGGGCCGGTCCCGGCGCCGACGACGCCGGTCTCGAGATCGACGCCCCCCTCCCGGAGCGGCGCGCTGTCGCGATCCGCCTTGGCCAGGAAGACCAGCCTCGCGGCCGGAGCCTCCGCCCCGATCCGGGCGAGCAGGGCCGGACCGAAATTCTCGACGAAGCCCTCGCGGGTGCGGAGCGTGAAGGTGCGCGCCAGCCGGGAGAGGTCGAGCCGATCGGCCGGCCGGAGCACGGCCCGGGCCTCATCGACGAGCGGGCCGATCCTCTCCCGAAGCGCGATCGCGCGCGGAGTCGGCACCAGGCCGCGGCCGGCCCTGACCAGCAGCGGGTCTCCAGTCGTCGCGCGAAGCCTCGCCAGCGCCCGGCTCATCGCCGACGGGCTGAGGCGAAGCCGACGCGCGGCCCCGGCGACGCTGCCCTCGGACAGCAGGACGTCGAGCGTGACGAGCAGGTTGAGATCCGGAGCGGCCATCGGCGCCCTCTAGCATAGCTGGCGTTAAACGCACGAATGAAGTGCAAACCGTGCGTCTTCCGCTACGAAGCGCCGCGGTCCAGCTTGACGGTATGCCGAAACCGTCCACCACCGGCGCGCTCGCCGCACTTTGCCTGTCGATGCTTCTCTCCTCGCTCGGGACCAGCATCGCCAATGTCGGGCTGCCCGCCGTCGCCGAGGCGTTCGGGGCGACCTTCCAGGAGGTGCAGTGGGTCGTCCTCGCCTATCTGCTGGCCATCACGGCGTTGATCGTCGGGGCCGGACGGCTTGGCGACATGTTCGGCCGGCGGCGGCTCCTGCTCGCCGGAATCGGTCTGTTCACCGCCGCCTCCGCCTTATGCGCGGCCTCGACCGGCCTGAGGCTTCTGATCGCGGCGCGAGGGGCTCAGGGGCTCGGAGCCGCGATCATGATGGCGCTGACCATGGCGTCGGTTGCCGAAATCGTCCCGAAGGCGAGGACCGGCCGGGCCATGGGGCTGCTCGCAACCCTGTCGGCGACCGGAACCGCGCTCGGCCCCTCGCTCGGCGGCCTGTTGATCGCCGGATCGGGCTGGCGCGCCATCTTCCTCGTCAACCTGCCGTTGGGGCTGCTGGCCTTGCTGCTCGGCTGGATCCACCTGCCGGCCGACCGCCCCGGCGGGAGGAAGGGTCCGGCCCGCTTCGACGTTCTCGGCGCCGCCCTGCTCGCTTCGACTCTCACCGCTTATGCGCTCGCCATGACCTTCGGGCGGGGAAGCTTCGGACCGGTCAACGCGGCCCTGGCGCTCGCCGCCGCCGCCGGTCTGGCCCTTTTCGCGTTCGTGGAGTCGAGAGCCGCCTCGCCGCTGATCAGGCCCGCGCTCTTCGCCGATCGCCGGCTGAGCGCGAGCCTGGCGCAGAGCGGCCTCGTCGCCGCCCTGATGATGGCGACGCTGGTGGTGGGCCCCTTCTATCTGTCCCTCGGGCTCGGGCTCCCGCCGGCGCGGGCCGGATTGGTCCTTTCGGCCGGTCCGCTCGTCGCCGCCCTTGCCGGAATGCCGGCCGGAGGCCTCGCCGATCGTTTCGGCGCCGGCCGCGCGGTGCTGGCCGGCCTCGGGGCGGCGGCCGCCGCCTGCATCCTGCTCGCGCTGCTTCCGCGCTCGCTGGGCGTTGCCGGCTATATCGTCCCGATGATCGTGCTGACCTCCGGCTACGCCTTGTTCCAGACCGCCAACAACAGCCGAGTGATGGCCGATGCCGCGGCGGACCGCCGGGGCGTGCTGTCCGGGCTTCTCAACCTGTCGCGCAACCTCGGCCTGATCACCGGTGCCTCGGCCATGGGCGCGGTCTTCGCCGCCGCGTCCGGGGCGCAGGACGTGGCCGCCGCGGCTCCGCCCGCGGTCGCCGCGGGCTTGAGGGCGACCTTCGCCGTCGGCGCGGTCCTCGCAATCCTTGCGATCGCGATCGAATCGGCCGCCGGTCCGCGATCCTCGGCCGAAGCGGCACGTTTCCGTTCGCCGGCGCCGGCTGCGAAGCGATGACCGGACGGGTGGTCGCGGCGATCTGCGGCGGGCCGGACCCAAGGCCCTAGCCAAAGGCGTCGGATTAAGGCATTCTATTCATTATGAAATGGGCTGCGGGGGCGGGCATTGCCGCTGTCATTGTTGCGATCGCGGCCGCCCGGGCTCAGGGCGACGGCCCGCCCGTGCCCGCCGCCCAGCCCCAGCAGGCGCGCGCGGACTGGGGTGAATGGACCCGGCCGCTGCAGCCGCTTGCGCGGCGCCCCGTCGCGGAGCC
>DASVPM010000297.1:0-14132 GCA_036382815.1 Allosphingosinicella sp. | reverse complement strand
GGTAGAAATCGTTCCCGGCATAGCCGATCATGAAGTCCGCGCCGCCGGCGCCGTCGAAGACGTTGTTGCCCTGGGTTCCCCAGATATAGTTGTTGAGGGCGTTGCCGGTCAGCGAGAGCGGGTCGGTCCCCGCGATGTTGGTCGCCTGCAGATTCTCGACATTGGCACCGAGCTTGTAGTTGATGGACGTCGCGACCGTGTCGGCGCCCTCGTTGGCAAGCTCGACGACCACGTCGCCCACATTGTCGACGGTGTAGAAGTCGTCGCCGAGGCCGCCTTCCGCCCGGTCGGCGCCGGCCCCGCCGTACAGCTGGTCGTTGCCGGCATCGCCGATCAGAGTATCGTTGCCGGCTCCGCCGTCGAGCCGGTTGGCCGCGGCATTGCCGCGCAGCGTGTCGTTGCCGCTGCCGCTCCTCGCATTCTCGATCGTCACTCCGTTGGCGATGGTGAAGCCGCCGAAGATGCCGGTCGCGTAGGACATCCATCCCCCGCCGCCATATTCATAACGGAGGGTCGCGGCGCGCAGATCGATATTGGTGTCCTTGGCGCCGTTATAGACGATCTGATCGACCCCTCCGGCGTCCCAGATCGACGAATAATAGGTGCCTTGGCCCTGATAAT
This sequence comes from Allosphingosinicella sp., assembly GCA_036382815.1. Classification (GTDB taxonomy): domain Bacteria; phylum Pseudomonadota; class Alphaproteobacteria; order Sphingomonadales; family Sphingomonadaceae; genus Allosphingosinicella. The sequence continues at coordinate 13,511 of DASVPM010000297.1, read as the reverse complement.
AGCCGTCGCGCGTCGTCGCCTGATTGGTGGCGTCGTGCTGGGCCGGCTGCCCGGTGGCGGAATCGATATAGACCGCCCACTCGTTCTCGTCCTTCAGGACGTAGGTGTCGTTGCCGGTGGCCCAATCCTCGTTGACGCCATATTTGTCCTGGATGACGGCGATGTCGAGCGCCATCAGGCTGCCGAGCCAGCCATAGCCCTCGTTGTTGGTCTCGGCCTGGCCGTAGGGCGACTTCTCCCACCCGTCATTGTAGGACATCATGGTGTAGACGCCCTGATTGAGGTCGAACGCTCCGGCCCCGCCATCGTCGCCGGGGACGGGTCCGGGCTCCACGCCCTGCATGACGCTCGAGCCGCCGCCGGTGTCGTGCGGGTGCGCGAGGCCCATGCCGTGGCCGAATTCGTGGATCAGGGTCACGAAGGAGAAGCCGCCCTGCTGAAGCATCTGGGCGCTCCAGCGCTCGTCGGCGGAATTGAACTGGGCGACGCCCTCGTCGCCATTGTCGGGCGGGTTCATCGAGCCGAGCAGGGAAATGCCCGGTCCCGGGGTGCCAGGATAGGAGAAGTAGAAGAAATCGGCGTCGAAGCCGTCACCGTCCACTCCGGTGGCATATTTGACGTTGGCCTCGGGCCCCAACGGGCCAGGCTTGTACTCAATCGTCGGGTCGCGCTCGTAGAGGCCGGTCGTCGGGTTCAAATGATAATTGGAGACGAAGACGACATCGGCGACCTTGGAGAATTCGGCCGCCGCGGTCAGCATCGCCCGGATCTCGTACTGATACGGATCTTGAGCCGTGACCGTGGCGGGGATGGTCGTATCGGCATTCGCGTAGAGATCGCCCTGGCCGGCGAAATAGAGGTAAATCACGTTCTTGCCCGGGAAGCCGAGGCTGTTGCCCACGACGGTGGCCGGATCCGCCGCCGGTTCCCCGGTCGGACGCGGGCCGTCATTGCCGTCCGGATTGCGCACCGCGACATGCTCGCGATTGACCATGACTCCGCCCCAGTCGATCGAGTGGAGCGGGCTCGAAATGTCATAATGCGTGGTATAGACGTTCCCGGTCGCCGTCCTCGCGAAAATCTCGTAATCGCCGGCGAAGTCACCAATTCCGTCCCCGGTATTGTCGTAGGACGTGGCGTTGACATAGTAGGTGCCGGAATAAGGCGCCTCGAACGTCATGAGCGCATCGAGGCCCGAGGGCGTGTTCGGCCCGCCGCCATCCGCGATCGAGAGCAGCTTGCCGGTAGAATCGTAGATTTCGAGATAGGCATCCGCGAGGGGGACGCCGTTGCCTTCCGTCGGCGGAACGCCGCCGGCGCGTGCATATTCACCGAATTCGTAGGTCACGCCCTTCGTCAGCGTGACCTTGAACCAGTCATTGTCGCCGGGCGTGTCGAGCGCGGCTGCGACGTGGTTGGGATCGTCGACCACCAGAGTCCCGGTGGTGTTCTTGTCGGGCGTATAGACGTCGACGAAGGCGGTCGGGCCGGGGATGTACCAGGCCGATTCGACCGGCTGGAAGTTGTCGGGAGTGATGAGCTGGCTGGTCATCTTCGACCCGCCGGCCGCGCCGGCGTCGAACCCTGTCTGCGGAGCCGCCGCCTGAGAGGCGAAGAGCCCGCGCGAATAAGAGTCGTAACCGAACGCCGCCGAATCGGCGTTCGCGAACAGGCTCGACGAAAAGTTATTCTGCCCAAATCTCGGCATCCCGATTCTCCCTGATTAATTAATTAATTATGGCGTGAAAGTGGCTGTGAGGACGTCGCCGCGACCTTGCGGAACGTGGGCGTCATCAAGCCTGAGGCATGAATGTTGAGGAATGGATTCGGCGGAGTCGGGACCGGCCAATGGCGCGTGCGGAACGCCTGCCGGAGCAGAGAAGCAACCCGGGTTGCAACGCGCGGTCGAGCCCCAATTTTCGCCTTTCGAACAGCTAAGGAGGGTAAACAAGCTGTTAACGCTGCTCAAACACGCGCCAATTGGTTCGGTTCCGGTAACGAATGGAACCTGTTGTAACTACGTAGATAATGGAAAGAACCGAAGCGCCGCGGGCAAGGCGCGGCGCCTCGATGCATGCCCTCTCCCGCCGCGGGCGGGAGAGGGGCGCAGCGGGGACCGGCCGTCGGCTAGGGAAGGAAGTCGCTCTGGACGAGCGGCCCGCCGGTCGTGGTGATCTGGATCGTCAGGTCGGCATTGCCGTCGCCGTTGGTGTCGGCTTCGACGAACCAGTCGCCGCCGGACTGGTAGGCGCGAAGCTGGCCCGCCGAGCCGCTGAACGCGTTGGAACCGATCCAGCTGAAGGCCTGATCGCCCCCGACCAGGCTGTTGGCGTCGATCAGGCTGAGGTCGACCTTGTCGGATCCGGACGCGAAGTCCAGGATGTGGTCGACCGCGGTGCCGCCGGAATCCGCCGTCGAGGCGTAACGGAACGTGTCCGCCCCTGCCCCGCCGATGAGAGTGTCGCCCCCGCCGTCGCCCTGGAGGACATCGGCGCCGGCGCCGGCGTCGAGCCGGTTGCCGGCGGCGTTGCCGCGCAGGGTGTCGTTGCCGCCGCCGCTCGTCGCATTCTCGATCGTGACGCCGTTGGCGATGGTGAAGCCGCCGAAGATGCCCGTCGCGTATGAGACGAAGCCGCCGCCGCCGACCTCATATTGGAGCGTGGCCTGGCGAAGGTCGATATTGGCGTCGCGCGAGCCCCCGTAGACGATCTCGTCGGTTCCGCCGCCGTCCCAGATGGACGAATAATAGGTACCGGGCGCGTTGACGTCCTTCAGCGTATAGACGTCGTTGCCCGTCGCGTGACTCTCGTTGACGCCGTATTTGTCCTGGATGGCGGCGATGTCGAACGCCATCAGGCCGCCGAGATAGCCGTAACCGACGTCCGTCGGGGCATTGCCGTAAGGCGAGGTCTGCCAGCCGTCCTCGTAGGACATCATCGTGAAGACGCCCTGGTTGAGGTCGAAGTCGCCGGTCGTGTAATCCGCGACTCCGGCGCCTTCCGGCACGACCCCGTTCATGATGCCCGAATGGCCGCCATTGTCGTGCGGGTGGGCGAGGCCGTGCCCGTGGCCGAATTCGTGGATCAGCGTGACGAACGAGAATCCGCCCTGCGCGAGGTTGACCGCGTTCCACCTCTCGTCACCGGAATTGAACTGGGCCAGGCCCTCGTCGGGCTCGTCCGGCGGGCTCATCGAGCCGAGCAGCGACACGCCCGGCCCGGGAGTCCCGATGTAGCTCGTATAGGTGAAATCCGCCTGGGCGCGATCGGTGACGACGAGATAGACGACATCGGCAACCTTCTCGAACTCGCCGAGCGCGGTCATCACGGCATCGTGTTCGAAGGCCTGGACGTCCCGAACGTTGAGCATCACCGGCGGAAGCCCCGGGCTGGTCGGATCCTCGATCGAGGTGATGAGGTCGCCGGCCTTGGCGAAGTAGATGGTGATGACGTTCTTTCCGCTGATGTCCTTGCCCTGCGCGGCGGCGAGGGCCGGAATGTCGAGCAGAGTGGAATAGACCGGCGTGCCCTGCGCATTGCCGGTCGGGTCGGCGCCGTTCGCCGAGGTCGAGCGGGTGCCCTCGTTGCCGTCCGGGTTGCGGGCGGTGTGGTTCACCTTGTTGACCTGCGAGCCCCAGTCGATCGCGTTGAGCGGGCTGCCGGCGTCGTAATAGGGATGATAGACGCCCGGTCCGTTGGGATCGACCGTCTTCACGGACAGCGCGTAATCGCCGACGCCGTTATCGAAGGCGCGGGCGTTGATATAGTAGGTCCCGGTGACGGTGGCCTGGAAGGTGAGGATCGCGTCGAAGCCGGAATTGACGGTGTTGATCAGAGTGCTTGCGCCGCCGTCCGCCGAAGCCAGCAACGTTCCCGAGGCGCTGTAGAGCTCGACGTAGGAATCGAGGAGCGGCACGAGCGACGTGCCCCCGACGTGGCCGAACAGGTCGATCTCGTAGGTTTTGCCGGCCTGGAGCGTGACCTTGTAGAAATCCTGGTCCCCGAGGGTACCGATCGTGCCGATCCTGGCGCCACCGCCGACGGTGACGATGGGGTTTCCCGGCGCGAGGCCGATGCCGTTGCCGGCATCGTCGGGCGTGACGAAGATGAGTCCGCCGCCGGTGAGGCCTCCGGTGAGGCTGCCGGTGCTGAACCCTGTCCCCGATTTGGCGCCGCCTGCCGAGGTCACGTCGAAGCCGATCTGCCGCGCCCCCGCTTGCGAAGCGAAGAGGCCGCGGGAATCCTTGTCAAAGCCGAACTCGCGGCCTGTCTCGTCGTCGGCGAAAAGGCGCGACGCAATGTTATTCTGAGCGAATCTACGCATCCTTAATCTCCCTGCATGACTGTGGTTTGGCACGCTTGCGTGGAAGCGCCGCGACATCGGATCATGGCGCCACCGGATCGGAAAGCTCTTACGACTGCGAAATTATTGATCGGGCGCGGGCACCGCGAATCGTGCGCGACACCTCGCTGCCGCAGCAGAGAAGCAACGCCGATCGCGATACGTAATGAGTCCCCCGACATCGTCCCCTCGGCAGCTTCGAAAGGTGGAGAAGCCGCCAAAACGATAAATACGGCTGGGCCTTTTAGGTTCCATTATTTAGCCCAACCTGTTGAAACTACGTAATATAGTTCACGTTTCGGATGTTTCTCCAGATGAAGCTTCCGGCTGCGCCGGCTGCGGTGAGGACCGCTTGATCGCGGCCGCGATTGGCCCCAGCCTGAGCGCTGCTGCAGGAGCCGCCCATGAAGCTTGCCTATGTCTTGTCCTCCGCCCTGGCCCTGGCCGCGTGCGTTCCCACCATGGAGATGCGCGAAGGACCCGAGCGCGAGCGCCTCGTCGGGCTGGTCCGCCAATTCTGCGCCGCGGAACGCAGCGCCGATCCTTTCGATTCCCATCGGCTCTTCGTCGACCCGATGAGGGACATGCTCGCGCGCAGTCGCAACTATGGCGAAGGCGGCAGGCCGCTCACCTCCGGCGACGCCAAGGCCGCGTGCGAGCCCGGCCGGACCTGGTATCTGGGCGGGTCGCGAATGTTCGCCGAAGTCCGCTTCGCCGATCATAGCGACAGGCTCGATTCCTGGCGCTCCGCCGGGCCCGAGATCGGCAACGTCCTCTACGGGCGAAAGCGCCGGGTCGGCGGGCGCTCATTCTCGAGCCTGAAGGCCGAGCTGATCGCCGAGCACGGCTCGGAACCGCCACCCGCCCCATCGCCTCCCGACACGTCATGCCTCCTGCCGGGCTATCATTTCGCCTTCGTCGGCATGGACACGACGGTTTATCGGCAAGGGTCGGTCGTCCGGCTGACCCCGATGGTCGACAGGTCCCCGGCCGGAACCGACGAGATTCCGCTGAAATGCACGAGCGGCTGGGCGGTCACCGGACCCGCGGTCCTCGCCGCGGACCGCAAGTCCCTCACCAACGCGCCGGACGCGCCGGCCGGGTCGCTCGTCCACGTCCGCTTCTACCATTCCGGGAAGCCGATCTCGGCGCAGTTCCGGGTCGTTTCGAAAGACGAAATCGTGCTGACCGGCCGCTACACCCAGCGAAGCCTCGAAGGCTGCCACGCTTCCGAGCCCGTGGGCGAACTCGAATTCCGGCCGGACAAGCGTTTCTCGGTCACTTTCGTCCCGTTCGAGACCTACCAGGATTATTGGGGCACCTACGCGTGGGACCCCGACACCGGCCGGCTACGGCTGACGGTGGAAGGGGGCAACTTCGTCCCGCCCAACCTCGATCTCGAAGGCGCCGCCGAGCTGAAGGACGGACGGCTGCGTTTGACCGACATGTTCCTGGGCAGCCGCGACGGAGCTCCTCGACCGGGCTGCACCTATCTGTTCTGAGGAATGTGGTGCCGCTTGGGTGACTCGAACACCCGACCCCATCATTACGAATGATGTGCTCTACCGGCTGAGCTAAAGCGGCGCTCCCGAGGGGAGGGCGCGCGTCTATCAGCGGCGGCGGGGGATGACAAGGACCGTCGTCCCGGCGGAAGCCTGGACCCCAGGGGTGCGCGATACTCTTCACCCGCCGGGCCGACGGGTGTTCACAAAGCTTAACGGTTTTTCAACCACGTCCGGTGCAAAGCTCCACGCACTGGGGAGCGTGAGGACCGCCTGATGGACAGCCTGCGGGCATTTGACGAGCAGTCGGACTACGTCGCGGAGGACGACGGCGGCATCGAGGTGCCGCCGGAGATCGGCCTCGACGAGCGTCGGATGCATGTTCGGGCCTACAATTACTGGGTCTCGCTGCTCGACGGCCGGGCTTATCCCTCCATCGAAGCGCTGGATCCGGAGGCGCTCGGCGACTTCGGTCCGAACAGCGTCCTTCTCGATTTCTCGGAAGGCGGCGACGATCCCAGCATCTCCTGGCTCGGCGACGCGCTTCGCGAGGAGTGCGACCTGCTCGGCGACGTTCGCCGGATCAGCGAAGTGCCCAAGCGCTCTTTGCTCTCCCGCCTGACCGATCATTATATGCAGATCATCGCCAACAAGGCGCCGATCGGCTTCGAGGCCGAGTTCGTCGGCCAGCGCGGCAAGAACACCATGTACCGCGGCATCTTGATGCCCTTCTCCTCGACCGGCGAGGTGATCGACTTCATCTACGGGGTGATCAACTGGAAGGAGATCGCCGACAGCGCGACCGCTTCCGCCATCGCCCAGCAGGCCTCGACGGCGCTCGCCGCGGCTTCGCAGCCCGGAGCAAGCCCGGTCTGGGCGGACGGCCCGAATGCGGAGCCGCTCGAGCTCGATTCCCCGGCCGCTTCCTCGTGGGACGAGCCCGAGCTCGATCTCGACGCGGGTCTGGCCGATCGGCTCGGTGTCGCCCGCGACAGCGCCGACGCAGCGCGCGGTGCCGACCAGCGCAGCCGCGCCGCGCTTTATCGCGCCCTCGGCCTCGCCTATGATTTCGCCCTCGCCGCCGAAGCCGATGCGGACGGCTATGCCGAGCTGCTCGAGGATGCCGGGCTCAAGGCCCAGGCGCGGGCGCCGATGACCCCGGTCGTCAAGCTCGTCTTCGGAAGCGATTACGACAAAGGCCGGCTCACCGAATTCGCGGCCGCCCTGAGCTGGGCGCGCCGCCAGCAGCTTCCCTCGGGCGCCCTGCGCGACCGGCTGGAGAGCGAGGGCCTGAAAGCCCTCGTCCAGGCCGAGCGCCGGGCTCGCCGGCCCGAGCCGAAGCCGGATACGGGCGACCAGGCCCGCGCGGTTCTGCGCGCCGCCCGGCCGCTCGGCCATGTCGACATTCCGGGGCCGGAGGAGTTCGTCCTGCTCATCGCCCGGCGCGACGAGGTCGGCGGTCTCGCCGTGGTCGCGCCCGTGGCGGATGCGGCGCTGCTCGAGCGCGCGATCCGAAAGGCGGCGGCCTGAGCGGACCCGTCATTGCGAGCGAAGCGAAGCAATCCGGAGTGGCCTCGGCCAGCGCTGGATTGCCGCGTCGCCTCGCTACTTGCACTGACCGAACCGCTAAGGCTTGGCGGCCTTCGCCGGCCCGGCCGGAAAGGGGTGGGCGACCTGAAATTGAGGTCCCGCTTTCTTGTCCTTCCAGAAGACGACCAGGAAGGGCACTTCCTTGCCGCAGAGCTTGATATCCCAGCGTTCGTAGCGCGCCTTCTTCGGGCCGATCCGGAAATTGGGATCTGCCGGGACCCAGCCCTTGGGCATTAGCGATGCTTCCGCGCCCCCCATCTCGCCGCACTTGAGCGCATCCCCGGCGGCGAATCCCCTGACCTCGTTCAAAGCCGCTTGGGCGACCGTCGAATCCGGAGCGGCGGTCCGGCCGCTGATCCCGATCTTCGTCAGGGCGGCCGCGTCGGGAGCCGCCCCGAGCAACAGGGCCAGTAAAAACATCACTTCCTCCGGCATTTCATCAACGGCTGGATCCGCGTGCCGAAATTCTCGGTGCCTTCGATGAAGTCGTCGAACGTCAGCAGCACTCCGCCAGTGTTCGGCACCGTCGAGGCTTCGTCAAGCATCCTCGCGACGTTTTCATAGGAGCCGACCAGGGTCCCCATGTTGAGATTGACCGCGCTCTCCTTGTCGGCGAGCTGGCGGACGTTGGTGGTGGCGCTGGTCTTGTCGGCCGCGCCCTGGAAGCCGAGCCAGGCGACCGCTTCCTCGTCCACGCCTTCGCGATAGGAGATCCATTTCTCCATCGCCTCCTCGTCGGTCTCGGCGGCGATGACCATGAAGAGCGCATAGATCCGGACGTCGCGGCCGGTCTTCGCGGTGGCCGCCATCAGCCGCTCGTTATTGGGCGCGAAGGCGGTCGGCGTGTTGACGCCCTTGCCGAGGCAGAAGGCGTAATCCGCATATCGGGCCGAGAAAGCGAGGCCCTCGTCCGAGGAGCCGGCGCAGATGATTTTCATCTCCCCTTCCGGCACGGGGCGGACCCGGCAATCCTCCATTTGATAGTAGGTACCCTTGAAGTCGGAGACCCCCGTCTCCCACAGCTCGCGCAGGATCTGGGCATATTCGCCGAGCATCTGATAGCGGTTGCGGAAATGCTCGTCGCCCGGCCAAAGCCCCATCTGGCTGTATTCGGGGCGCTGCCAGCCGGTGATCAGGTTGAGCCCGAACCGGCCGTGGCTGATCGAATCGATCGTGTTGCACATCCGGGCGGCGAAGGCGGGCGGGACTACCAGGGTCGGGCAGGTCGCGTAGATCTTGATCTTATCGGTGACGGCCGCCAGCCCGGCCATCAGGGTGAAGCTCTCCAGCCCATATTCCCAGAACTGGGTCTTGCCGCCGAAACCCCTCAGCTTGATCATCGAGAGGAGGAAATCGACCCCATATTTCTCGGCGCGCTGGGCGATATCCTTATTGAGGTCGAAGCTGGGCATATACTGGGGCGAGTTCTCGCTGATCAGCCAGCCATTGTTGTTGATCGGAACGAAGATGCCGATTTCCATGCCTATTCAGCTCCTCAGGAATTTAAGCACGAGGCGGTTGAAAGTGTCGGGATCGGTGACGTTGCAGGCATGGCCGCCCCATTCGAGGCGCGCCACGGTCGCGTTGGCGAGCTCGCCGGCCAGCAGTTCCGAGCAGTGGGCCGGGACCAGGACGTCGTCGGCGGCGGCGACGAGCAGGGTCGGGCAGGGCGGTCCGGGCCGGACCTCGAAGGCCCGGGCCGCGGCGATCCTTCTCTCCATCGTTTCAACCGGGGGAAAGCGCTCGAGCTGATGCTCGGCCTCGATGTCGAGCATTCCCGAATTCATCGAGCTCCACCCCGCCGGATAGAGGAAGATGGGCTGGGCCTGGACATAGGCTTCGGGGCCGCTCGAGCGCAGCAGCTCCAGCCGGACGTCGAAGCAGCGCTCCGTATGCGGGTCGAGCCTCGGCCAGCCGTTGACCACCACCCGCTTCGCCACGGCCTCGCCAAGCTCGAGCCCGATCAGCCCGCCGATCGCATGACCGAGGAAATAGGGTCGGGAGATGCGGAGCTCGGCCATCAGGCCGACAATGTCCGCGGCCATCGCGGCGATCGACACCGGCTCGCCGGAAAGCGAGCCGCTCCGGCCGGTCCCGCGGTGATCGTAGACCAGGACCCGGTAGTCCCTCGACAGCGCGGCGAGATTGGGCGTCCAGTAGGAGGCCGAGCCGCCCAGGCCGGGCGAAAGGATCAGGACCTGGCCGCCCTCCGGGCCGTGCCAGTCGTACCAGAGGCCAGCGGCGTTCGGCATCAGGCGAGATGCGCCACGCTGGCAATCTCGACCCGCAGCCCCGGCTTCACCAGGCCGCACTGGATGCAGTAGCGGGCGGGCTTCGCCCCGGGAAAATATTCGGCATAGACAGAGTTCATCGCCGGATAGTCGGCCCAGTCCGTCAGGAAGATGTGGTTGAAGGCGACGTCGGCCATGGTCGCGCCGGCGGCCTCGAGAGTGATCCGGATCGTCTCCAGCACATGCCGGGTCTGCGCCTCGGCGTCGCCGGGGTAGAGCACCGTCCCGCCCGGTCCGAGCGCCAGCGTGCCGGACACGTAGACCGTGTCCCCCGCCTTCGTCCCCGCCGAATAAGGCGCGATCGGAGTTGGGAATTGCGGCGGGTTGATAGATTCGAACGGCATTATCTCAGTCCCCCGTCATTGCGAGCGTAGCGAAGCAATCCAGCTGCTCCGGCGCTCCCCTGGATTGCCGCGTCGCTACGCTCCTCGCAATGACGGATCACTCCGCCACCTGTCCGAACGCACCGCAGAAATCTGCGACCGTGGAGACCCATCCGAAGAAGGTCTCGACATTGTAGACGCTCGCTTTCTGGAGATAGTCCGGCCCCGCCTGGTGGGTGGCGTCTTCCAGCATGATCCCAAAATATTCGAGGAAGAAGCCATCGCGAAGGGTCGATTCGACGCAGACGTTGGTGGCGATCCCGACCAGCACGATGTTGCGTATTCCGCGCGAGCGAAGCACCGAATCGAGCTGCGAGTTGAAGAAGCCCGAATAGCGCGTCTTGGGCAGGACGACGTCGCCCGGCTTCGGCGCCAGCGTCTCGACGAGCGCGTAATCCCAGCCGCCTCGCGCGAGCAGTTTCCCGTGCAGCTCAGGCCGCGCCCGCATCGTCTTCAAGGCATTGGACTTGTGCCAGTTGGGCGATCCGGGCCCGCCCGCCTCGACATAGGCCTCGTCCCAGCCGTTCTGGAAATAGATGATGGGCAGGCCGGCGCCGCGGGCGGTCTCCACGACCTTGCCGCATTGTTCGACGACCGGCGCCGCTCCGCCGATGTCGAATCCGGCGAGATCGAGATAGCCGCCCGATGAAGCGTAGGCGTTCTGCATGTCGACGACGATGACCGCCGTCTCCTCGGCCGCGACCCGGATCGGCTCCGGCCGGGCGGGGAGGGTGACGAGGCGCCGGGATTTGCCTTCGCTCGTGGTGTCGACGGTCATGGCCGGATGTTGACCGTAAGCGGCGGCCGGCACAAGCCACACCCGTTATCCTGAACTTGTTTCAGGATCCAGTTCTCCGCCTCCAAGGCAAATGACCGGCTGGACCCTGAAACGAGTTCAGGGTGACGGGGAGGGCCATCCGCCGCGGAACGCGAATTCCTCCACCGGCTTGCGCCCGCTCGGAAACTCCCTGGCCCGCAACTTATCGGGCAGGCTCGCCGGATCGCCGATCCGTCCGACGACCGCAGCGGCCTCGATCCGGTAGCGGTCCGGGACCCCGAGGACCTCCCGCGCCCGGTCGAAATCCACCCCGGACATTCCGTGCGCCTGATAGCCCATCCGCGTCGCCTGGAGCGCCAGGCAGACCCAGGCCGCGCCGACGTCGTAGCTGTGGGTGTGCGAGCCTGCCGGCTCGCCGGTCGCCTTGTCGGTGAAGGGCAGGGTGTCGGAGAGGAAGTAGATCAGAACCGAAGCGCTCTGCGCCCAGCTGCGGTTGAACGGGACGAGCAGATCGAGGAAGCGCTCCCAATCCGCGTCGCCGCGCCGCGCGTAGAGGAAGCGCCACGGCTGCGAGTTGAACGCCGAGGGCGCCCAGCGCGCCGCCTCGAACAGGGCGAGGAGCGCCTCGTCGGGAATCTCCGACCCGTCGAAGGCCCGGGGCGACCAGCGTTCCAGGAAGAGGGGGTCGACCCGGTGATCGGCCTTCCGCTCGGACATGTTGGTCTCCTCGACTTGCGCCCGGGGCGCTTCGCTCGCTTGCGCCGACAAGTCCACCCCCAAGGGGTTGCCCCCTCTGCCGCACAGTTGCATAGGGCGCGCGACTATCCGACGGCCCTGAGCGCCGCCCCTTCGGGAGCCAAAACATGAATTCCGACAGCCTCGTCGCGGAGCCGCCCGCCGCCGACGTGCAGATCGTCGATGCCCTCGCCCACGCTCTCGTCGACGGCGCCCTTCCCGGCGAGCTCGCCGACTTCACCGACGAGGGCAGGATCGCCGCGGCCCGGTTCATCGCGACCTGCGCCTTTCGGCGTCCGGCGGGAATCGCGCTCGTCCGGGTCGAGCCGCAGGGCGGGGCGCTCGGCCATCGCCGGATGCGGATCGGGATCGTCAACGACGACATGCCGTTCCTCGTCGACTCCGTCGCCAACACGCTCGCCGCCAGGAACCTCACCGTCCACCGCCTGCTCCACCCCGTCGTTTGCGTCACGCGCGACGAGGCGGGAACGCTGGTCTCGCTGGATCCGCCGTGCGACGAGCCCGAGCTTCGCGAATCGATGATGTATCTCGAGGTCGACCGCGCCGACGCTCGCGGCCGCCGCGAGATCGTCGCCGACCTCCACCGCGTCCTCGCCGACGTCCGGGCCGCCGTCACGGACTGGAGGGCGATGCAGGCCCGGATGCGGGCCGATGCCGACCAGGCCGGCAACGAGGAAGGCGCGGCCCTTCTACGCTGGTTCGCGGACGGCGCGATGACCCTGCTGGGCTATGAGGTGGAGAGGCTGGAGGGCCAGCCGACCGACACGCTCGGCCTGTTCCGGATTCCCGGCGAGCCCACCGATCCGGGCGGAGCGCTCGGAGCGATGCGCTATTTCGAGGCCGGCGGCGACGTGCCGCTCCTCGCCAAGGCCGAGCGGCGCGCCTCGGTCCATCGCCGCGTTCCGCTCGACCTCGTCGCCGTTCCGGTCAGGGAAGGCGGCAAGGTCACCGGCATCGGAGTTCATGCCGGCCTGTGGACCAGCGAGGCCTTGAGCTCCCCGGTCGAGGAAGTGCCGCTTCTTCGCAAGCGGCTCCAGCAGCTCGAGAACGAATTCGGCTTCGACCCTTCCGGCCACAGCGGCAAGGCGCTCCGCCACGCCGTCACCGCCCTTCCGCACGACCTCCTGGTCAGCCTCAGCGTCGAGGCCGTTCGCGAGCTCGTCACGACCGCCATGTCGCTGGCCGACCGGCCGCGGCCGACGCTCGCCCTCGTCCGCTCGATCCTCAAGGGCAACATGTTCGCCTTCGTCTGGCTCCCGCGAGACGAGCTGACGACCCGCCGCCGCCTCGCCATCGGCAAGATGATCGAGCAGAGCTCGCAGGGCTATATCTCCAATTGGTCGGTCGAATTGGGCGACGGCGATCTCGCCCTCATCCGCTATACCCTTTATGTCGGGCCCGAGACCCCGACCCCGGATGTCGCCGAGCTCGACCGCCGGCTCGACGAGATGGTTCGCGGCTGGGAGCCGTCGGTCGAAGAGGCGCTCGGTGAACTGGTCGGGCCGCAACGCGCCACCCGCCTCGCTCTGTCCTATCTCGACGATTTTCCCGAAGCCTACCGGATCGCGGTGCCGCCCGCCGAGGCGGCCCAGGACATATTGCGGATCTGCGCTCTCGACAGCGCCGCCCAGCGCGACGCCAGGCTCTACCGCGAGGCGCAGGACGAGCCCAAGCGGCTGAGGCTGAACACCTATCGCCTCGCGGAAATCATCCCTCTTTCCGACGCGGTGCCGGTCTTCGAGAATTTCGGCTTCCGGGTCCTCGAGGAACATCCGACGGCGCTGGATGACGGGCGGCTGGGTTACGTGCACGAATTCCTGCTGGAGGTCCGCGCCGGCGAGGCCGCCCGGGTGCTCGAGCGCGCCGAGAT
>DASVPM010000296.1:0-2427 GCA_036382815.1 Allosphingosinicella sp. | reverse complement strand
ATTGTAGCGGATCCGGCCGGTGTCGGCGGTGCCCGGGAGCGGGCCGTCGACGGTGAGCAGATTGCCGAGATAATCGTAGGTCATCGCGCTCGTGGCGGTCAGCGTGCCGCTGCCGTTGCCGGTCGAGGTCGAGCTGAGGTTCCCGCTGGGATCGAAGGCGGCCGTCGTCACGACCTCGTCGGAGCCGCCGGCGCATGCGCTCGTCGTCCGGCATTGCGAGGTGCCGGTCAGCTGATACTCGCCGTTGGTAAGCGTGTAGGAATAGCGAACCTGCGGCCGGACGGCGCCCGAGGTCGGCGCCGGGGCGGTGACCGTCAGGACGCCGCCGTGGATGGAATCGTAAGTGTAGTCGGTGACATTGCCGCGCGCGTCGGTCGTGCTGTTCGGCCGGTTGCAGGTGACCGGGTTGGCGCAGGTCGGATCGAAGCTCGCGGAAGTGACGAGGGTCGGGCCGCTTCCGCTCTTGGGCACCGCCACCGTCTGGGTGACGTTGCCGCGCGAATCGTACGTATGCTCGGCATAATTGCCTTCGGGCGCGGTGGTGCGGGCGAGGCGGCCGCTGGAATCGTATGTGAAGCCGGTCGTGTGGGCGAGCGGATCGGTGATCGAGGTGGGGCGGCCGGTGGTGAGGTTCGACACGATCGTCGTCGCCTGGCTCAGCGCGTTGCCGACGACCATCGTCGCGGTGCTTCCGGAGACGCTTCGCGAATAATTGGTGGTGACGCCTTCCTTGGTCACCGAGGTGACCACTCCGCCGCTCAGGCTCGCGCTGGTCGTGCTCGACGAGGCGCCGGGCCGGCGGATGGCGTAGTTCGTCGCCGAGCTCGTCACCTGCCACACCCGGCCGCCCTGGTCGGTGATGTCGACGACCCCGGTCGAGGGGTAGGAATAAGCGACGCTGGCCAAGGGAGAGCTCGACGCGTTGACGTTGTAGAAGCTCGCCCCGGTGCGCTGGTGGAAGCTCGCCGGCACCGTCCCGCTGGTGACGGGCGCGGAAGCATAAGCGAAGCGGATCTCGTAGCCGAAGCTGTTGGTCACCGAGGCGATCCGGGCCGTGTTCTGGCAGACGGGCGGCGGCGGCTCGTCGTCCGGATTCTGGGGCGGCGGCTGGTTGATGCAGATGTGCGAGAAGGCGTAGTCGATCGTCACCATCTTGCCGTCGGGCGAGGTGATCGTGGTCGGCAGGAGGACGCAGAAGGACTGGGCGCTGCCGTTGCAGTAAGTGGTGTCGTCGCCCGGGCTCGGATCGGCGAAGGCGATGACGGTGCCGTCGGCCGAGCGATAGGCATAGCTGTCGCCGCTTCCCGACAAAGCCGCGCCGCGGCTTTCGGCGCCGGGGAATTTGTCGACCCTGGAGCCGAAGTCGACAAAGGTCCCGGCCGTGCCGGTGCTGAACAGGATATGGTCCCACTGGCTGGTCGCCCGGGTGCCGTTGCCGCCGATCGCGCCGACCATCCGGAGCAGCGCGAGCTCCGCCTCGCCCGAGCCGATCGAGCCTTCGGCGAAGCTGGTCAGGAAGTCGCCCCTGACGAGGTCCACCCCGTTCGGATCGAGGTTGCGGAAGGTGGGAGCGGTCTGGGCTGCCGCCGGGCTGGCGGCGAGGCCGCACCAGGCGGTTCCGCCGAGCAGGGCGCAAGCGAGGGCTTTCGCCCGGATGGACGTCGTCTTCATCTCATCTTCTCCGATGATCCGTTTTGCCGTTCCGCTCGGCGGAAGGCTCGAGTGAACGGTGCGGCGCTGCGTTCAGGGCGGCGGCGGGTTGGCCGATCCGGTCGTGGTCTTGGCGACCCGGTTGTCCGCCTTGTCGAACGTGTAGGCGGTGACGACATTGTTGTTCACCGTGCCGCTCCGTTCGACTCTGACGACCCGGCCGCGCGCGTCATAGCGATAGACGATCGTCTCGGCGGCCATCGCGGAAGCCGCCGCCAGCGCGGCCGCGCCCGTCAGTATCGCCCATCTGTTCGCCCACCGCATTTGCCGCCCCCGTCTGCCAGAACGAAAACAGAACATACTAAAACCGATTATGCAAATCCTATTTTTCGTAGGAACATGCCTATTTCATCCGAAACGTGAAAGTTGTCGCTTTTTTTCGCCGAGGCTTTGGCCGGCGGGAGTGGTGATCGATTTTACCGTTCGATCTGAGCGCTTTTCCTCGCTTCCGCCGATGACGCTCAGCGCCTAGCGTGCCGCGCAAATCAGGAGAGGTGAGACCATGGACGCGAAGACTGGTGAGATGGGCGGCTGCCCGGTGGAGAAACCGACGACCGTGCGCTCGCTGCTGGGGCGGACCAACCGCGACTGGTGGCCGGAAGCGCTTCCGCTAGACATCCTTCACCAGGGCGGCGTGTCGCCCGATCCGATGGGCGCCGACTTCGATTATGCGGAGGCGTTCACCCAGCTCGACTACCAGGCCCTCAAGGCGGACCT
>DASVPM010000295.1:0-11907 GCA_036382815.1 Allosphingosinicella sp. | reverse complement strand
CAAGAGCGCGTGGGTTCCGATGACGATGTCGACCTTGCCGGCCTTGAGACCCTCCTTGGTCTCCTTCGCCTCCTTGGCAGGCACCAGCCGCGAGAGGCGGCCGATCTCGATCGGGAAGCCCCGGAAGCGCTCGCAGAAGGTCTGGTAATGCTGGCGGGCGAGGAGGGTGGTCGGGCAGACCAGGGCGACCTGGTGGCCGGCCATCGCCGCGGCGAAGGCGGCGCGGAGCGCGACCTCGGTCTTGCCGAAGCCGACGTCGCCGCAGACCAGCCGGTCCATCGGCCGGCCGGCGGAGAGATCGTCGAAGACGTCGGCGATGGCCCGGTCCTGGTCCTCCGTCTCCTCGTAGGGGAAGCGGTCGGCGAAGGCGGCGTAACTGGTGTCGGGCTCGACCACGGCGCCGGGGCGGAGCGCGCGCTCGGCGGCGGTCTTGATCAGCTCGCCGGCGATCTCGCGGATCCGCTCCTTCATCCGCGACTTGCGCCGCTGCCACGCCTCGCCGCCGAGCTTGTCGAGCGCCACTCCGTCGCTCTCGCTTCCGTAGCGCGAGAGGATGTCGATATTCTCGACCGGCACGTAGAGCTTGTCGCCGCCGGCATATTCGAGCGCGACGCAATCGTGCGGCGAGGTGCCGACGGGGATTTGCGTCAGCCCTTCGTAGCGGCCGATCCCGTGGTCGGCGTGGACGACGAGGTCTCCGGGGGTGAGGGTCGCCAGCTCGTTGAGGAAGGCATCGGCGGACTTCTTGCGCTTGCGCCGCCGCACCAGCCGGTCGCCGAGCATGTCCTGCTCGGTGAGAAGGGCGACGTCGGCGGTGGTAAAGCCGTGGTCGAGCGGAAGGACGGCGAGCGCGACCGGGCCGGGCGCTCCCGCGTTCCCCGGCGAAGGCCGGGGCCCAGGTTCGGAGTCGGGACTGGACCCCGGCCTTCGCCGGGGAGCAGAAGCGGCGGCACCGAGCGCCTCTTGCCACGTATCAACCTCAACGGCCTTCTTCAGACCGTGATCTCCGAGCAGCCCCTTCAGCCGTTCGCGCGCGCCGGCGGAATAGCTGGCGAGGACGACCTTCTTCCCTGCCTTGCGCAAGGCCGAGACATGCTCGACCACCGCTTCGTAGACGTTGGCGTTCTGCGAACGCTCGGGCGCGAAGTCGCGGGCGGGGTCGACCTCGAAGTCGATCACCGTCGCGCTTTCGGGCTCGTGAAAGGGGGTTGCGAGGTGGAGCGGACGCGCGGCGATCAGCCGCTCCCATTCGTCCGAGGCGAGATAGAGGCTCTCGGGCTCCAGCGGCCGGTAGCTTCCGGGGTCGGAGGACTGGGCGCGCTTCCGGTTATCGTAATAATCGGCGATGGCCTCGAAGCGCGCATCGGCGGCCCCGGCGTCGTGCGCGTCCCTGACGACGATATCGTCATCGCCGAGATGCTCGAACAAGGTGTCGAGCCGCTCCTCGAACAATGGCAGCCAATGGTCGATGCCGGCGAGGCGCCGGCCTTCCGACACCGCCTGGTAGATCGGATCGCCGGTCGCGGTCGCCCCGAAGCGCTCGCGATAGCGCGAGCGGAAGCGCTTGACGCTGTCCTCGTCCAAAAGGGTCTCGGCGGCCGGAAGGAGGGTGAAGCCGCCTTGCTCGTTTCCGCTCGTGCGCTGGGTCGCGGGATCGAAGCGGCGGACGCTCTCGATCTCATCGCCGAAGAAGTCGAGCCTCAGCCCCTCGCTCTCGCCCGCCGGGAAGAGATCGACGATGCCGCCCCGGACGGCGAACTCGCCGGCGTCCTGGACCGTGTCGGTGCGGTGGTAGCCGTTGGCGCTGAGCAAGGCGGAGAGCTTCGCCATGTCGATCCGCTCGCCCGGCGCGAGCCGCGCCACCAGCTGGCGGACGCGAAACGGCGTGAGGGTCCGCTGGGTGGCGGCGTTGACGGTGGTGACGAGGAGCTGGGGCCTGGCGGCCTTGCGCTGAAGCGCGTGGAGGGCCGCCAGCCGCTCGGACGAGGCCCGAAGCGACGGCGAGGCGCGGTCGTAGGGCAGGCAGTCCCAGGCCGGGAAGGCGAGAACCTCGAGCTCCGGGGCGAAATAGGTCGCGGCGTCCTGAAGGTGCCGCATCGCCGCTTCGTCGGGCGCGACGAACACGGCGCGGCCCTTGGCAGCGCGCGCAAGGTCCGCGGCGAGCCACGGCAGGAAGCCGGCCGGGGCGCCGGCCAGGGTCATCGGCCGTTTCGCCGAGAGGATTCTATGGATATCGGTCACTTATTCGGGGTGCTTGATATAGTTGAGTGCCTGGAGCCGCCGCATCATCGCTCCGCGGTAGCGTTCCGGCGGCTCGGCGGTTCCGAGCGCCCAGGCCATGATGTCGGCGTCCTGCTCCTCGAGCAGCGTTTCGAACCAGTCCATCTCGACCTCGCCCCAGCCGTCGCCATGGGCGTCGAAGAAGCCGCCGATCATATAATCGGCCTCCCGGACACCCCGGTGCCAGGCGCGGAAGCGGAGGCGCTTGAGGCGGTCGGCGGGGGTCACTGGAGCTCCATGCGGAAAAGGCCGCTCCGGGGAATCCGGGCGGCTGGTGGGACGGCTATGTAGTGTGCCCTTTGCCGTCATGCCAGCGAAGGCTGGCTTCCCAGTGGGTGAAATACACCAGCGCTCTTCACCCCCTGGGGCCCCAGCCTTCGCCGGGGCGACGGTCGAGGATTGTTAGGGCGCGCTGCTGGACTTACGAACCCCCCATGCGCCCCGACATCCTCAACCCGCTGTTCGCCGAAGTGGAGGTGCTGAAGGGCATCGGGCCGGCGCTCGCCAAGCCACTCAAGCGGCTCGGGCTGAACCGGGTCGTCGACATCCTCTTCCATCTTCCGGTGAGCTGGATCGAGCGCAGGAAGGTCGACCTGCTCGACATGGCCGATGCGGGCGGGGTCGTCACGGTGGTGGTCACCCCGGTGGACTATCGCCAGGGCGGCCCGCGAAGCCCGTTCCGGGTCCAGGCCACGGACCGCGCGGGCAACTACCTCTCGCTCACCTATTTCCACAATCCGGGCTGGGCGAAGAAGCAGCGTCCGCTCGGTGTTCCCAAGGTCGTCTCGGGGCGGATGGAGAGGTACGGCCAGGAGCTTCAGATGGTCCATCCCGACTATGTTCTGGAGCCGGCCGAGGCGCTCGATCTGCCTGAGCGCGAGCCGGTCTATCCGTTGTCCGAAGGCCTGACCAACCGGCGGCTGGCAGATCTCGCCGGCCAGGCCCTGGCGCGGGCGCCGACGCTCGGCGACTGGATCGAGCCGAGCCTGCTGGCCGCCCGCGGCTGGCCCGGCTGGCAGGACGCGTTGGCGGCTGCCCATCACAGCCGCAATCAGACTCCGGCGCGCGAGCGGCTCGCTTATGACGAGGTGTTCGCCAACCAGCTCGCCCTGATGCTGGTCCGGGCCTCGTCGAAGCGCCGCCGCGGGGTGCGCCTCAAGGGCGACGGCCGGCTTCGCGACGCCCTCAAGCTTCCCTACGCCGCGACCGGGGCCCAGCGCCGCGCCGTCGCCGAGATCGAGGGCGACCTCCAGCAGGAGACGCCCATGCTGCGGCTGCTCCAGGGCGATGTCGGCTCGGGCAAGACCCTGGTCGCGCTGATGGCGATGCTGATCGCCGTCGAGGCGGGCACCCAGGCGGCTTTGCTGGCACCGACCGAGATCCTCGCCCGCCAGCATTTCGAGACCCTGTCGCGGCAGCTCGCCGGCCTTCCGGTCAACGTCGCCATCCTCACCGGGCGCGAGAAAGGGCGGGCGCGGGAATCCACCCTGATGGGGCTCGCCGACGGCTCGATCGACATCCTCGTCGGCACCCACGCCATCTTCCAGCAGGCGGTGGCCTATAAAAGGCTCGGGCTCGCCGTCGTCGACGAGCAGCACCGTTTCGGGGTCGCGCAGCGGATGATGCTGGCCTCGAAGGCGGAACGGCCGCCTCACCTCCTGGTCATGACCGCCACTCCGATCCCGCGCACCCTCACCCTCACCCAATATGGCGAGATGGACGTCAGCCGCCTCGACGAGATGCCGCCCGGCCGCCAGCCGGTCGAGACGCGGGTGCTCAGCCTCGACAAGCTGCCCGACGTCGCCGACGCGCTCGCCCGCCACATCGCCCGGGGCGGGCAGGCTTATTGGGTTTGCCCACTGGTCGAGGAGAGCGAGGCTTGCGACCAGGCCGCGGCGGAGGAGCGCGCCCGGATCCTCCGCCTCCGCTTCGGCGACAAGGTCGGGCTCGTCCACGGCAGGATGAAGGGACCGGAGAAGGACGAGGTGATGGCGGCGTTCCAGCAGGGCGCCCTCTCGGTCCTCGTCGCGACCACCGTGATCGAGGTGGGCGTCGACGTGCCCAACGCCACCTTGATGATCGTCGAGGGCGCCGACCGTTTCGGCCTCGCCCAGCTCCACCAGTTGAGGGGTCGCGTCGGGCGCGGCGAAGGGCGCTCGATCTGCCTCCTCCTTCGCGGCAACGCGCTGAGCGAGTCCGGTCGGGCCCGGCTCGCCTTGATGCGCGAGACCAACGACGGCTTCCGGATCGCGGAGGAGGATCTGCGGCTTCGGGGGGCGGGCGAGATTTTGGGGACGAAGCAATCGGGCGAGGCGCAGTTCCGGCTCGCCTCTCCCGAGCAGATCGCGGAGCTCGCCCAGGCGGCAAGCGACGACGCGCGCCTGCTGGTGGATCGGGACGGCGGGCTCGAGGGCCCCAGAGGGCAGGCGGCCAGGGTCCTGCTCTACCTGATGGAGCGGGATGCGGCGGTCGGGCTGCTAAGGGGCGGGTAATCGTCGACCCAGCGAAGGCTGGGGCCACGGGGGGTGAAGAGCTCGGCGTCTTTCACCCGTGGGGTCCCGGCCTTCGCTGGGACGACGTCACTTACCCAAGCACTTCCACAACCATCCGAGCATCGCCTGCTTCTGCGGCGCCGTCGCTCCATCCCACATGTCGTTATGGATCGAAGAGAAGGTTCGCGGCGCCCCGGTCCCACCAGGGCCTTCGCACCGCGGCGGGCTCTCCGGTCGTCGGCATCGGCGGATCGCCTTCGAGTTCGTGCTGGACCGAGGCGACGACATAGCCGCGCTCGACCAGCGCTTCGGCGATGAAGGAATAAGCGCGGTTGGTCCCGCCGTAGCCGTGGGAGATCAGGGCCAGCGGCCTGGGGCGGCCGGGTGTGGCGCCGTAGAGTGCGACCGGGACGGAGCGGCCCCGGTAAGCGTCCACCAGCTGCAGCGCCTGGGGCGCGGGCGCGGCGGCTGCGGAGCGGGGCCGCGAGGAGGGCCAGGGCGTATCGGTTTGGAATGAACATGGTGCCTGTCCGTCCTCTGAACTTGTTTCAGGATCCAGTTCTCCGCTTCCCGGGCCCCTGTCCGGCCTGGACCCTGAAACGAGTTCAGGGTGACGGCCTAAGGTGTGAGTAGTCCGTGCTTCTTCCTGCCGGCCGAGATGCGGACGTCGGCGGCTACGGCGATCGAGATATCCTCGCCCGCCGTCTCGCCGTCGATGCGCGCGCCGCCTTGCTCGATTAGACGGCGCGCCTCCTTCTTGGACGCGCAGAGGCCGAGGCCGACCAGGGCGTCGACGAGGGAAATCCCGCCCTCGACCTTCAGGGTCGGCAAGGCCTCGCCCCCGGTGCCTTCCTCGAAGGTCTTGCGCGCCGTGTCGGCCGCCTCCCGCGCCGCGCCCTCGCCGTGCGCCATCGCCGTCGCGGCGTCGGCCAGCACCTTCTTCGCCTCGTTGATCTCGGCTCCGCCCAGCGCCTCCAGCCGCTCGATCTCGTCCAGCGGCAGATCGGTGAATCGCCGAAGGAACTTGCCGACGTCGGCGTCCTGCGCGTTCCTCCAGAACTGCCAGTAATCGTAAGGGCTCAAGGCGTCGGCGTTGAGCCAGATCGCGCCTTTCTCGGTCTTGCCCATCTTGCCGCCGTCGGCGGTGGTGATCAGCGGGGTGGTGAGGCCGAAAACCTGGGTGCCGTCGACCCGGCGGCACAGCTCGATGCCGTTGACGATATTGCCCCACTGGTCGGAGCCGCCGAGCTGAAGCCGGCAGCCGGCGCGGCGCGACAGCTCGAGGAAGTCGTAGCCCTGGAGGATCATGTAGTTGAACTCGAGGAAGGAGAGCGACTGCTCGCGGTCCATGCGAAGCTTGACGCTGTCGAAGCTCAGCATCCGGTTGACCGAGAAATGCTGGCCGATCTCGCGAAGGAAGGGGATGTATTCGAGCTTGTCGAGCCACTCGGCATTGTCGAGCAGGATGGCGTCCGCGGGGCCGTCGCCGAAGGTCAGGAAGCGCTCGAAGACGCGCTTGATCGAAGCGATGTTGGCGTCGATCGTCTCCGCGTCGAGAAGCTTGCGCGCCTCGTCCTTGAAGCTCGGGTCGCCGATCTTGGAGGTTCCGCCGCCCATCAGCACGATCGGCTTGTGCCCGGCCTGCTGGAGCCGGCGCAGCATCATGATCTGGATGAGGCTGCCGACGTGGAGCGAGGGCGCGGTCGCGTCGAAGCCGATATAGCCGGGGACGACCTGCTTCTGCGCCAGGGCGTCGAGGCCCTCGGCGTCGGTCAGCTGGTGGATGAAGCCGCGCTCGTCGAGCGAGCGGAGAAGGTCGGAGCGATATTCGGACATGGCCGCGGCGGTTAGCATCGCACCGGCGTCATTGCGAGGGCAGCGAAGCAATTCGGCGCAGCTTGGGACGCTGTGCCGGATTGCTTCGTCGCTTCGCTCCTCGCAATGACGGGGGAATGACTTTGCGCCTTTCCCTGACTCCTCACCCCGCCACGCCCGCCGGCAAAATCACGGCGGTGGAGGTCGAGCTGATCGCGTCTCACGACGATCTCGTGATCAGCTACTTCGTCACGGGTTCGGAGGATCTGATCGTCCCGGACCCGGAATCGCCGGCGCGACGCGACGGACTTTGGCAAACCACCTGCTTCGAGGCCTTCCTCAAGCCGGTGGGGGACACCGTCTATTTCGAGTATAATTTCTCGCCGTCGACCGAATGGGCGGCCTACCGGTTCGAGCGCCATCGCGAAGGGCGGACCGATTGGCCCACGCCGGTCGACCCGTTGGCGACTCGCGGGGAGGAGCCTTCCGACGCGCTGCTGGAAGTCGATCTGGATCTGTCGGGCTTGCCGCCGTCGGCCATGCGTCTCGGCTTGTGCGCCGTCCTGGAGGAGGAAGGCGGCCTCAAATCCTACTGGGCTTTGGCCCATCCGCCGGGAGACCCCGATTTTCACGACCCGGCTTGCTTCGCGCTCGAACTCCCGGCGGTGCCGATTTGACTTCGTCATTGCGAGGAGCGAAGCGACGCGGCAATCCAGCCTCGACGTTGGGCGCGAGCCCAGCCTGGATCGCTTCGCTTCGCTCGCAATGACGGGATTGTGATGGTTCGCTTCGGTATCGACCGCCTCCTCGCGGACCCCGCGCTGCGCAAGCCGCTCGAAGGCAAGCGCATCGCCCTGCTCGCCCATCCAGCCTCGGTGACGCAGGATCTGACCCACTCGATCGACGCGCTGATCGCCGCCGGCCTCAACGTCACCGCCGCCTTCGGGCCGCAGCACGGGCTGAGGGGGGATAAGCAGGACAATATGGTGGAATCGGACGATTTCACCGACCCCGACCATAATATCCCCGCCTTCAGCCTCTACGGCGAGGTCCGCCGCCCGACCGGCCAGTCGATGGGTACTTTCGACGTCCTCCTCGTCGACCTTCAGGACGTCGGCTGCCGGATCTACACGTTCATCACCACCCTGCTTTACGTGCTCGAGGCGGCTGCCAAGCACGGCAAGCAGGTCTGGGTCCTCGACCGTCCCAATCCCGCCGGCCGTCCGGTCGAGGGGCTGACCCTGATGCCGGGCTGGGAAAGCTTCGTCGGCGCCGGCCCGATGCCGATGCGGCACGGCCTGACCCTGGGCGAGCTCGGCGGGTGGTTCGTCGAGACGATGAAGATCGACGTCGATTACCGCGTGATCGAGATGGAGGGCTACGAGCCCGACGCGGCGCCCGGCTTCGGCTGGCCGCCCGAGCGGATCTGGATCAACCCCAGCCCCAATGCCGCCAATCTGTGGATGGCGCGCGCTTATGCCGGGACGGTGATGCTCGAGGGAACGACCTTGTCGGAGGGGAGGGGCACGACCCGTCCGCTCGAATTGTTCGGCGCCCCCGACATCGATTCCGCCTCCGTCCTCGCCGAGATGCGCCGCCTTGCCCCCGAATGGCTGCGCGGCTGCGCGCTTCGCCGGATCGCGTTCGAGCCCACCTTCCACAAGCATTCCGGAAAGACCTGCCACGGCCTTCACATCCACCCGGAAGGCGCCTTTTACGATCACGAGGCCTTCCGCCCCTGGCGCCTCCAGGCCCTGGGGTTCAAGGCCATCCGCCGACTCCATCCGGATTACGATCTGTGGCGCGACTTTCCCTACGAATATGAGTTCGGCAAGCTCGCCATCGACGTCATCAACGGCGGCCCGGGGCTGAGGACGTGGGTCGACGATCCCTCGGCCGCGCCGGCCGACCTCGACGCTCTCACATCGCCCGACGAGCAGGCCTGGCTGGAGGAGCGCCGGCCTTTCCTCCTCTACCCGGCGCGTTGACGAAAAGGCGCCCGATACCTAGATAAAAGCCATGGCCATCCGCCCCATCATCGAAGCTCCGGACCCGCTGCTGCGCCAGATTTCCTCGCCGGTCGACGCGATCACGCCCGAGATCCAGACGCTGATCGACGACATGTTCGAGACCATGTACGCCGCGCCCGGCATCGGCCTCGCGGCGATCCAGGTCGGCGTGCCGAAGCGGATCCTCGTCATCGATCTCCAGGACCCGGAGGAGGAAGGCGGCGAGCCGGTCCGCAGGCCGATGGTGTTCATCAACCCGGAGATCCTGCGCACGTCCGAGACTCCGCGGCCCTACAACGAAGGCTGTTTGTCGGTGCCCGACCAATATGCCGAGGTCGACCGGCCGGACTCGATCCGCGCCCGCTGGCTGGACCGCGACGGCAAGGTCCACGAGGAAGAGATAGAGGGCATGCTCGCCACCTGCCTCCAGCACGAGATGGACCATCTCGAAGGCATTCTGTTCATCGACTATCTCTCGCGCCTGAAGCGCGACATGATCCTGCGGAAGCTCGCCAAGCAGCGCAAGCTGGCGGCGTAGCGACGCGCCCGCGTCATCCCGGCGAAAGCCGGGACCTCGGGCCGAATGGTCACCGCGGGTCTCGCCGAGGCCCCGGCTTTCACCGGGGTGACGCGTTCGCGCCAAGTTTTCCACAACTTAGTGTCGCGCCTCTTTACCATTTCCTTCACCTGCCTTAAGTTCGCCCTTCGTTCCAGGGGCGCAACATGGACTCCTCGCTCATCCTCTTCGTCATACTGGCCCTCGCCGCGGGCGCCGCCGCGGGCTGGTTCCTCGGCACCCGGCAGGCCGCGATCTACCGCAAGGAGCGCGACGACCGGACGGAGGACTTCCGCAAAGCGATCACGGATCTCGCCGGGATGCAGGCCAGGCTCGACGAGGCCCGGCAGGCCTGCGCCGACGCCCGGGCCGAATGCGCCGGCCTCTCCGCGGCCCGAGAGGCGCAGGAGCGCAATTTCCAGGATCGGCTCGCGGAGATCAAGGATGCGCGCGAAGCTTTGTCCGCGCAATTCAGCGAGATAGGCGGCAAGCTTCTCGGCGAGGCTCAGAAGAATTTCCTCGAACGCGCCGACGCCCGCTTCAACCAGGCCGGCGAGAAGCATGAGGAGAAACTGAAGGCGCTGCTTCAGCCCGTGGAGACCACGCTCAAGCGCTACGAGGAAAATCTCGCCGTCGTCGAGAAGGAGCGGCAGGGGACCTACGGCGAGCTCAAGGAGGCCGTCGCCCAGCTCGCTCTGGGCAACGAGACCGTCCGCCGAGAGACCCAGCGGCTCGCCAACGTGATGCGATCGAGCCCCAAGGCGCGGGGCCGGTGGGGCGAGGAGCAGCTGCGGACGATCCTAGAGGCGGCGGGTCTCGCCGAGAATGTCGACTTCGCCCTGCAGGCGAGCGTCAGCGACGGCGAGCGCCAGCTGCGGCCCGACTGCGTGATCAAGCTTCCCGGCGACCGCTGCATCGTCGTCGACGTCAAATGCCCGCTCGTCGCCTTCGAGCAGGCCTATGACGAGGAGGACGAGGGCCGGCGGCTGGACCTCCTCCTTCAGCATGCCGCGGCGATGCGGACCTATGCCGCCGATCTCGGGCGCAAGGGCTATTGGCGGCAGTTCGACCTGTCGCCCGATTTCGTCATCATGTTCATCCCCGGCGAGCATTTCCTCTCGGCCGCCGCCGAGCGCGCGCCCGACCTGATCGAGGCGGCCTTCCGCAACGGCGTGATCATCGCCTCGACGATCAACATGCTCGCCCTCGCCAAGATCATGGCCGGCATGTGGCGCCAGGAGACGCTCGCCGCCCAGGCCAAGGAGGTCGCCGAGGCCGGCAAGGAGCTCTACAAGCGCCTGACCGTGATGGGCGGCCACGTCTCGAAGCTCGGCCGCAACCTCGGCCTTGCCACCGGCGCCTATAACGATTTCGTCGGAAGCCTGGAGAGCCAGGTGCTGACCCAGGCCAAGCGCTTCGAAACCCTGAAGGTCGAGACGGGCGGACGGACGATCGAGCCGGTGCCGATGATCGACACGACTCCCCGCCAGCTCACCAAGCTCGACCCGACGGAGCTGCCGGAGGCCGCGGAATAGCGCGGGCTCATGTTCCTCCCCGGAACGGGGAGGGGGACCATGCGAAGCATGGTGGAGGGGGCCCACGTCTCCGCAGCTTCGACGCCGGGCCCCCTCCACCACGCCGCTTCGCGTCGCGGTCCCCCTCCCCGTTCCGGGGACGAGCTAACGCCGCCACTGGTTGATCACCTCATAGGCCATCACCGCCGTCGCCACTGCCGCGTTGAGGCTGTCGGCCTTGCCCGCCATCGGCATCTTTACCAGCAGGTCGCATTCGGCCTCATAGGCTTCAGGCAGGCCCTGGGCCTCGTTGCCGACGAGGAGGAAAGCGGGTTTTTCGTATTGCGGGGCCTGGTAATCAAGCTCGGCCCTGAGGCTCGTCCCGATCAGCTGCCCCTCGCCGCCGCGAAGCCAGGCGAGGAATTCCGGCCAGGGCGCCGCCGCGATCTTCTGGGTGAAGAGGGCGCCCATCGAGGCGCGCACCGCCTCGACCGAGAAGGGGTCGACGCAGTCGTCGACCAGGATGAGGCCGCCGGCGCCGACAGCGTCGCCGGTGCGAAGGATGGTGCCGAGATTGCCGGGGTCGCGAAGCGCCTGGGCGACGATCCAGAGCGGAGCCTCGCTTCGATCCAGCCGGTCGAGGCTGGTGTCGAAGCCACGGTAGACCGCGACGACGGCCTGCGGATTGTCCTTGCCCGAGAGCTTGTGGAGGATGTCGGCACTGGTCTCGATCACGTCGCCATGCGCGGCTTCGACCTCGGCGATCAGAGTTTCGAGCAGGGGGTGCGACGTGCCGGCGGCGAAGAAGAGGATGGCCGGCAGCCGCCCGGCCTCGCGCGCCTCGGTGAGGATTCGGAGCCCCTCGGCGAGGAACATGCCCTGGCGGCGGCGTCCCTTCTTCTCCCGGAGGGCGCGGACGTCCTTGACCAGGGGGTTGGAGAAAGCGGTGATCTGGCGGGGCATAGGGCAGGGCTAGCAGATCGTCCCCCGTCGTCCCAGCGAAGGCTGGAACCCCAGCGGCTGAAAGGCGCGACCGTCATCCCAGCGAAGGCTGGGACCCCAGGGGGTGAAAGGCGCGACCGTCATGCCAGCGAAGGCTGGCATCCCAGCGGGTGAAACACGCCGAGCCCTTCACCCGCCGGGGCCCCAGCCTTCGCTGGGGCGACGTATCGGGTTGGAGCGCTCCATTTGCGCCCGAACCCTTCACCCGCCGGGGCCCCAGCCTTCGCTGGGGCGACGGT
>DASVPM010000294.1:0-17780 GCA_036382815.1 Allosphingosinicella sp. | reverse complement strand
CCGAATAAGGCTTGGCCATCGCTGCTGGCCTCCATCCCAGCCAGCAGCTTGAATCACACTTCAGACCAGACGGGAATCCCAAATCGATTCAGGCAAAGCCAAACAGACTCTAAATTCCTCCCCGCGATTTCGCGGGGAGGGGGACCGCGCGAAGCGCGGTGGAGGGGATCTAGAGTCAGAAGTGCGCCTCCACCAGGCTTCGCCTGGTCCCCCTCCCCTGCAAATGCAGTGGAGGAATTTACCTCACCACCCCGCTCCCGGCGAGCACCCCGAGCGTCACCAGGTCCGACGCGCTCGCCGTCATCGACGCGATCTGGACGGGCTTCTCCATTCCGACCAGGATCGGCCCGATCACTGCGTCGCCGCCCAGCTCGCGCAGGAGCTTGGCCGAGATGTTGGCGGTCTGGAGGCCCGGCATGACGAGCACGTTGGCGGGCCCGGTGAGGCGGCTGAACGGGTAAACGCGCGCCATGGCCGGGTTGAGCGCGACGTCGGGCGACATCTCGCCTTCATATTCGAAATCGACGTCGCCGCGGCCGTCGAGCACTTTCACGCCCTCGCGGATGCGCTCGAGATAGGTGCCCTCCGGGTCGCCGAAATTTGAATAGGACAAGAAGGCGACGCGTGGATCGTGGCCCATGCGCCGGGCGACCTGGGCGGTGTGGACGGCGATGTCGGCGAGCTGCTCGGCGCTGGGTCGCTCGGTGACGGTGGTGTCGGCGATGAAGGTCGTATGCGACTGGCCGACGAGGACATGGAGCCCGAACGGCGTCATTCCGGCCTTGGGGTCGAGCACGCGCTGCATCTGCCGCAGGCTCTGCGCATAGGGGCGGGTGACGCCGGTGATCAGGGCGTCACCCTCGCCGAGCGCGAGCAGAAGGGCCGCGAAGGTGTTGCGGTCCTGATTCACCATGCGCTCGATCTCGCGCTGGAGATAGCCGCCGCGCTGAAGCCGCTTGTAGAGGAAGTCGACCATTTCCGGGACCCGGGCATAGGTGCGGCTGTTGATCAGCTCGAAGCTTTCCGGATCGTCCACGCCGAGTCCGCGAAGCCGGTCGCGGACGTCGTCTCGGCCGACGAGGACGGGGACCCCGTAGCCGCCGTCGCGGAAGGCGATTGCGGCGCGCAGAACGACGTCCTCGTCCCCTTCCGCGAACAGCACCCTCTTGGGATCCGCCCGGGCGGCCTCGTAGGCGAGGGTCAGGACCGACGTGGTCGGGTTGAGCCGCGACTTCAGACGGCTTCGATAGGCGTCCATGTCGTCGATCCGGATCTGGGCCACGCCGCTGTCCATCGCGGCCCTGGCGACGGCGGCCGGGACGATCTCCATCAGCCGCGGGTCGAAGGGGGCGGGTATGATGTAGTCGGGCCCGAAGCTGTGCGCCTTGCCGCCGTAGGCCGCGGCGACTTCCTCGGGCACCTGCTGGCGGGCAAGCTCGGCGAGCGCCTCCGCGGCCGCGATCTTCATCTCGTCGTTGATGGTCGTCGCCCGGACGTCGAGCGCGCCCCGGAAGATGAAGGGAAAGCCGAGAACGTTGTTGACCTGGTTGGGATAATCGGACCGGCCGGTGGCGATGATCGCGTCCGGACGTGCCGCCTTGGCGTCAGGCGGGCTGATCTCGGGATCGGGATTGGCCATGGCGAAGATGATCGGCTTCGGCGCCATTGCCGTCACCATCTCCGGCTTGAGCGCCCCGGCCGCCGACAGGCCGAGGAAGACGTCCGCCCCGACCAGCGCTTCCTCGAGGGTCCGGGCGTCGGTGATTACCGCATGGGCCGACTTCCACTGGTCCAGCCCTTCGCGGCCCTGCCAGATGACGCCCTTGCGGTCGCACATGACGACAAGGTCGTGGCGGACGCCCATCGCCTTGATCAGCTCGGTGCAGGCAATGGCCGCCGCTCCCGCGCCGTTCACCACCACCCTGATGTCCCGAAGCTCGCGCCGGGTGAGATAGCAGGCGTTGATCAGGCCGGCGGCGGTGATGATCGCGGTGCCGTGCTGGTCGTCGTGGAAGACGGGAATGTTCATCCGCTCGCGAAGCGTCTGCTCAATGATGAAGCAGGCGGGGGCCGCGATATCCTCGAGGTTGATGCCTCCGAAGCTCGGCCCCATCAAAGCGACCGCGTTGATGAAGGCGTCGGTGTCCTCGGTGTCGAGTTCGAGGTCGATGGCGTCGACGTCGGCGAAGCGCTTGAACAGGACCGCCTTGCCTTCCATTACCGGCTTGGAGGCGAGCGCCCCGAGATTGCCCAGGCCGAGGATGGCGGTGCCGTTCGAGATGACCGCGACCAGATTGCCCTTGGCGGTGTAATCATAGGCCCTGGACGGATCCTCGGCGATCGCCCGCACCGGTACCGCGACTCCAGGCGAATAAGCGAGGCTCAGGTCGCGCTGCGTCGCCATCGGCTTTGAGGCGATGATCTCGATCTTGCCGGGCCGCCCGCCCTGAGTATGGAAATCGAGCGCCTCCTGCTCGGAGAATTTGACGCTGCTGCCTTCGCTCATCGCGGCTCTCCCGGATTTCGAGGTGCTGTAGGATGTGAACGACGACGGGGGCAATAAATTCCTCCCCGCGATTTCGCGGGGAGGGGGACCGCACGAAGTGCGGTGGAGGGGCCTTACGGACTCCGAAGAGCCCCTCCACCAGGCTTCGCCTGGTCCCCCTCCCCAGGAAATCCTGGGGAGGACTTTATCGATTCCCGTTCCCCCTCGCCCCTCAACCCTCTACCCTCCGCTTATGGCCACCCAGGCGAAGACCGGAACCGCCCCCACCCCGATGATGGCGCAATATCTCGCGCTGAAGGCGGAGGCATCCGACTGCCTGCTCTTCTACCGGATGGGCGACTTCTTCGAACTGTTCTTCGATGACGCCAAGGCGGCGGCGGCCTGCCTCGACATCGCGCTTACGGCCCGCGGCGAGCATGACGGGGAGCCGATCCCGATGTGCGGGGTGCCGATCCACGCCGCGGAAGCCTATCTGGCGAGGCTGATCCGGGGCGGCTTCCGCGTGGCCATCGCCGAGCAGACCGAGAATCCGGCGGAAGCCAAGAAGCGAGGCGCCAAATCGGTCGTCAACCGCGCCATCGTTCGGGTCGTCACCGCCGGCACCCTGACCGAGGAGGCGCTGCTCGATTCCCGGGCCTCGAACTGGCTCGTCGCGGTCGCCCGGGCGGGCGACCGTTTCGGCCTCGCCGCCGCCGACGTCTCGACCGGCCGGTTCGAGCTCGGCTCGATCCCCCAGGCGGCCCTCGACTCGGAGCTCGCCCGCCTGGGCCCGGCCGAGATCGTCGCCGCCGAGCCGCTCGCAGACCTGCCGGTCACCCAGCGCCGGAGCGGGTTCGACAGCCTCGCGGCGGAGCGCCGGCTGAAGGAGAGGTTCGGGGTCGCCACCCTGGACGGCTTCGGCGCCTTCGACCGGGCCGCTTTGTGCGCCGCCGGCGGCCTCCTCTCCTATCTCGACGAGGTGGCGAAGGAGTCCCTCCCCTTCCTTCGTCCGCCGGTCGCCCGGGCCTCGGGCGACCATATGATGATCGACGCGGCGACCCGCGAGAGCCTCGAGCTCACCCAGGCGGCGACCGGGGGCCGGGCCGGAAGCCTGCTCGGCGCGGTGGACCGTACCGTCACCGGCGCCGGCGCGCGGCTGCTCGCCGCCGATCTCGGCGCGCCTCTGCTCGACCGGGCGGCGATCGAGGCCCGGCTCGACCTTGTCGCCCTGTGCGAGGGCGATTCCGGCCTTCGCGATTCGCTTCGGCGCCAGCTCAAGGCGCTCCCGGATATCGGCCGCGCGCTTGGGCGGCTGGTCGCCGGACGCGGCGGCCCGCGCGACCTCGGCCAGCTTCGCGACGGGCTCAACGAGACCCGCCGCCTCCATGCCCGCCTCCTCGCCCTCGCCGACCCGCCGGCCTTGCTGGCCAAGCTTCTGCCGGCGCTGACGGGTCACGGCGAATTGACCGATCTTCTCGACCGCGCCCTCGTGCCGTCGCCACCGGTTGATTCTTCGCAGGGCGGCTATATCGCGGAAGGCTATGACGCGGCGCTGGACGATCTGCGCGCGACCGGCGGCGAGGGCCGCCGGGTCATCGCCGGGCTGGAGGCCCGCTACCGCCAGCAGACCGGGATCGCGACTCTCAAGATTCGCCACAACGGCGTGCTCGGCTTCCATATCGAGGTCCCGGCCCGCCATGCCGACCCGCTGATGGCGGTGGATTCGGGCTTCACCCACCGTCAGACCCTGGCGGGGGTCGTCCGGTTCAACGCCCCGGACCTTCACGAGCAGGCGATGAGGGTCGGCCAGGCCGGCGCCCATGCGCTCGCCGCCGAAGCCGCGCACCTGGAAGAGCTGACCGGGGCGGCGCTGACCCGCGCCGAGCCGATCGCCGCCGCCGCCGACGCCCTCGCCCGGCTCGACGTCGCCGCGGCGCTCGCCGAGCGGGCGGTGGAGGGCGGCTGGTCGCGGCCCCGCTTCGCCGGCCACAATTGCTTCGACATCGAGGGCGGCCGCCACCCCGTCGTCGAGGATTCGCTCCGCGCCTCGGGCACGCGCTTCGTCGCCAATGATTGCGGGCTCTCGGAGGAGGAGCGGCTGTGGCTGGTCACCGGTCCCAACATGGGCGGCAAGTCGACCTTCCTCCGCCAGAACGCCCTGATCGCGGTGCTGGCCCAGGCAGGGTCGTACGTCCCGGCCACCCGTGCCACATTGGGGCTCGTCGACCGCCTGTTCAGCCGTGTCGGCGCCTCGGACAATCTCGCCCGCGGCCGATCGACCTTCATGGTCGAGATGGTCGAGACGGCCGCCATCCTCTCCCAGGCGACGGAGCGAAGCTTCGTCATCCTCGACGAGGTCGGCCGGGGGACTTCCACCTATGACGGCCTCGCCATCGCCTGGGCGGTGACGGAGGCGATCCACGACCGCAACAAGTGCCGCTGCCTGTTCGCGACCCATTATCACGAGCTGACGAGGCTCGCCGAGCGGCTCGACGCCCTCTCGCTCCACCATGTGCGGGCGCGGGAATGGAAGGGCGACCTCGTCCTCCTCCATGAGGTCGCGAAGGGCCCCGCCGACCGGAGCTACGGCCTCGCCGTCGCCAAGCTCGCCGGCCTTCCCGCGCCGGTTCTCGCCCGGGCGCGGTCGGTGCTCGCCAAGCTGGAGCAGGGGCGGGCCGCCACCGGCGGAATCGCCGCCGGACTCGACGACCTCCCGCTGTTCGCGGCGGCCGCCCAGCAGGAGGAGGAGACGCCCGATCCGCTGCAGTCGGCCCTCGCCGAGGTCGACGCGGATTCGCTCAGCCCGCGCGAGGCGCTCGAGCTGGTGTACCGGTTGAAGCGGCTAGCCGCCGGCGAGGGCTGATGCCGACCCGCTTCGCCTCCGTTCCCGACAAAAGGGCGATCATCGACCGCC
Source organism: Allosphingosinicella sp. (assembly GCA_036382815.1). Lineage (GTDB taxonomy): Bacteria > Pseudomonadota > Alphaproteobacteria > Sphingomonadales > Sphingomonadaceae > Allosphingosinicella. The sequence continues at coordinate 12,381 of DASVPM010000294.1, read as the reverse complement.
GCACGCTCGCGGACGCGCTCGCCTCGGCGCCCGGGGACGCGGCCGAGACGCTCAAGCAGGCATTGGCCTCCGGTCGGTCCGAGATCGCCCGGCGCCTCGACGACAAACCCTATGCGGGGAGCGAAACCGCGGCCGCTTACGCCTTCCTGACCGATCAGATCGTCCGCCTCGCCTTCGATCATGCGATCGCGGCTCTCCCGGCGCCGGGTCGCGTCGACCGGCTGCTGCTTCTCGCCGTCGGCGGCTACGGCCGGGGCGAAATGGCGCTTCACAGCGACGTCGACATCGCCTTCGTCACGCCCGGCAAACCGGGCCGGTGGGCGGCACAAGCCGTCGAGGCGGTGCTTTATCTGCTGTGGGACCTGGGCCTGAAGCTTGGCCCTTCGACCCGCTCCGTCGACGAGCTGATCGCGCTCGCCTCGACCGACCACACCGTCCGGACCGCCTTGCTGGAAGCGCGCTGGCTGTGGGGCGACGAGCCGTTGTTCGACGAGGTCCAGGCACGCTTCTGGAAGGAAGTCGTGGCCGGCAAGGCCAAGAGCTTCGTCACCGAGAAGCTGGAGGAGCGCAACGACCGCCACCGGCGGATGGGCGACAGCCGCTATGTCGTCGAGCCCAACGTCAAGGAGGGCAAAGGCGGGCTTCGCGACCTCCATACCCTCTTCTGGATCGGCAAATACGCCTATCAGGTGCGAAGCGTCGCCGACCTGGTCGAAGTCGGCCTCCTCTCCGAAACCGAATTGCATCAGTTCCGCCGCTCCGAGCGCTTCCTCTGGGCCGTGCGCTGCCACCTCCACGGCGTCGCCGGCCGGGCCGAGGAGCGCCTGACCTTCGACTATCAGCGCGAGATCGCCGGCCGGATGCGCTACGCCGACCGGCCTGGCAGATCTCCCGTCGAGCGCTTCATGCGCCATTACTTCCTTCACGCCAAAACCGTCGGCGACCTGACCGGGGTGTTCCTCGCCCATCTCGACGAGAAGTTCGCGAGAAAGGGCGGCCGCTTCGGACTTCCGGCGATCCGGCGGCGGCCGAGCCGGCTCGAAGGCTTCGTCCTCGACCGCGGCCGCCTCGCGCTGCCCCGCGACGGCTTCTTCGGCGAGGATCCGGTCCGGCTCCTCCAGATCTTCGCGCTGGCCGACCTTTACGAGCTCGAGATCCATCCGATGGCGATGCGCGCCGCGGCACGCGACGCCAAGCTGGTCGACGAGGTGCGCGACGATCCCCGGGCCAACCGCCTCTTCCTCGACGTGCTGACCAGCCCGCGCGATCCGGAGACGGTGCTGAGATGGATGAACGAGGCGGGCGTGTTCGGCCGTTTCGTTCCGGACTTCGGCCGGGTCGTCGCCCAGATGCAGTTCGACATGTATCATCACTATACGGTCGACGAGCACAGCATCCGGGCGATCGGCCTGCTCTCGCGGATCGAGAAGGGAGAGGCGAAGTCGGACCATCCGCTGGCCACCGCGCTCTTCCGGCACATCGCCTCGCGCCGCGTCCTCTACGCCGCCGTGCTGCTCCACGACATCGCCAAGGGGCGCGGTGGCGATCACAGCCAGCTCGGAGCCGAGGTGGCGCGGGCGCTGTGTCCGAGGCTCGGCCTCGACGACGCCGAGACCGAGACGGTGGCTTGGCTGGTGCGCTGGCACCTGCTGATGTCCGCGACCGCGTTCAAGCGCGACCTCGCCGATCCGCAGACGCTCCAGGACTTCGCCGCCAGGGTGCAGAGCCCCGAGCGGCTGCGGCTGCTCTTCATTCTCACGGTCGTCGACATCCAGGCGGTGGGCCCGGGCGTGTGGAACAGCTGGAAGCGCCAGCTCCTCCGCGAATTGTTCGATGGGGCCGAAGAGGCGCTCCGGCTCGGCCATAAGCAGAAGGGCCGGAGCGAGCGGATCGCCGCCACCCAGGGGGCGCTTGCGGCCCGGCTCGGCTGGGAGCAGTCCCGGTTCGCCCGCCACGCCTGGCGCCTGCCCGACAGCTACTGGCTGGCCGAGCCGGCCGGCGTGCTGGAGAAGAATGCCGCGCTGATGGACGCCGCCGACCGCGCCCCTGCGCGGACCCGGCCGCTCGCCGTTTCGGTCGAGGAGGAGCGCGGGGCGACCCTTCTCAGCGTCTACGCCAAGGACCGGCCGGGTCTCTTCTACCATCTGAGCGCCGCGATCAGCCTCGCCGGCGCCAACATCATCGACGCCCGGATCCACACGACCCAGGACGGAATGGCCGTGGACAATTTCCTCGTCCAGGATTCGACCGGCGGGCCGTTCGCCGACCGCCACCAGTTGAAGCGGCTCGAGGAGAACGTGCTTCGGGCGGTCGAGGGGCAGGAGCCGGCGATGGAACGGCTCGAGGCCAAGGCCCTGCCGCTGCTCCGCGCCGAGGCCTTTGCAATCCGGCCCGCCGTCTTCGTCGATAACCAGGCTTCGAGCCGCTACACGGTGGTCGAGGTCAACGCCCGCGACCGCGCCGCCTTGCTCTCCGGCCTCGCCCGGGCCCTCTTCGAATCGAAGGCCGCGATCCACAGCGCGCACATCGCCACCTATGGCGAGCGCGCCGTCGATGTCTTCTATCTGACGGATCTCCACGGGGAGAAAATCGTCAGCCCGACCCGTCTCAAGGCGCTTCAATCCAGTCTGCTGGCGGCAGCAGCGGAAAACGGTGCCCGGCACCATTTGCCGGCCTCGCGGCGCACATCCGCGCGCGCAATCCCAGGCGCTTAGAAATTGGGGCCTGGCACCGATTTCTCCTGGCGGTGCCAGTCGCGCCTGAGGCGGGTCGAGGCGGCCAGGTATAGGAGGGCGCTCAGCAGGTAGAAGCCGAGGCCGTAGAGGATCGAATATTGGAGCGAATCGTCGCCGTGGGCGAGCTTCATCCGGTCCGACAGCCAGCCCAGGAAATAAATCCCGAAGGCGATCCCGATCAGGTTGTTGATGAACAGGAAGCTTGCCGACGCCGTCGCGCGGACGGAGGGGGCGACGATATGCTGAACGGCCGAGATGACCGGCCCAAGCCAGGCCAAGGCCATCATCTGGCCGAAGGTGAACAGCAACCACGCCACCCAATGGTTCGGAGCGAATAGCCCCAGTGCAAAAGCCGGCGCGGTCATCAGGAAGCAGACCGCGGGGATCAGGGCATAAGCCCCGGGCCGGGCGGGGCCCACGCGATCGCCGATCCAGCCGCCGAGCCAGGTGCCGGCCACGCCTCCGACCAGCACGATCGACCCGTAATAAAGCGCGATCTCCGATTGGCTCAGGTGGAAGCTGCGGCTGAAAAAGCTCGGCAACCAGAAGATCAAGCCGTAGCCCAGGATAGAGCCCGAGGCGGCGCCGAAGGACAGCAGCCAAAAGCTCGGATTCCCGGCGAGGGTCCGGGCGGTCTCCCGCAAGGGCGGGGCCGGCTGGGACTCGCCGGCATCGAAGCGGCCCCTCGCCGGCTCGGCGATGAACAGCTTCACCAGCAGCGCCGTCGGGAGTCCGGCGAGGCCGACGATCAGGAAGGCCGTCCGCCAGCTGAGATACTCGGTCAGCGACCCACCGAAAAAGATGCCGAGAGCGGAGCCGAGCGGAATTCCCAGGGAGAAAAAGGCCAGTGCCCGCGCGCGTCTCTCTTTCGGGAAAAGATCCGCGATCAAAGCGTAGGAGGGGGCTATGCCGCCCGCCTCCCCAAAGGCGACGCCCATCCGCGCCACCACCAGCTGGCCGTAGCTCTGGACCATGCCGCAGGCCGCCGTGAACAGGCTCCACAAGGTTATCGACACGGCGATTATGGGCACCCGGGCGCGGCGATCGGCGAGCCAGGCTATGGGAATGGCGATGGTCGCGTAAAAGAGGCCGAAAACGACGCCGAGAAGCCCCAGGGCCTTGTCGTCGAGGCCGAACTCGGCACGGATCGGCACGGCGAGCACGCCGATGATCTGACGGTCGATGAAGTTGAAGATGTAGGCGAGGAGGAGGATCGCGAGGACCCGGCCGCCCGGAGCGGCGCCTTCGGTCATTCCGGCACGCGTCGCCATCCTGTCACCTTCCCTTTGAGTCGCCGTCATTGCGAGGAGCGAAGCGACGAAGCAATCCAGTCCCGAGCCGCTGGATTGCTTCGCTTCGCTCGCAATGACGGACCTGGCCGCCCCCCTAGAACTTCACCCCGGCGCTGAGGAAGATCTGTCGCGGATTGCCGTAGAAGGTGGTCACCACGCCCTCACGGCCCAGCGACGGCGCGACGCCGGGCTGACCGAAGACCGCGGAGGCCGGCGAGACCGACAAGACCGGGGCGCCCGTCACCGGATTGACGTTGAGGAACTGGTAGCCGGAGGTGATATACTGCTTGTCGAGCAGGTTCTTGCCGTGGAGTCCGATCGTGAAGCGGTCGTCGGCGCTGGTCCAGACCAGATTAGCGTCGAGCAACGCGTAGCCGGGCTGGTCGAGGAAGGGGCTTGGAGTCTCGAACTGGAAGGTCTTGCTCCGGTAGGACAGGGTCGCCGAAGCGTCGATCTCGCCGCCCATCATCTTGGTCGAATAATCGATGGTCCCCGACAGGGTCCATTTGGGCGTGTTCTGGATCCGGCGGTAGTCGGCAACGTCGAGCGGCCGGGCCGGCCCCGGCGCCGGATTGCCGTTGGCATCGAAATTGGCGACGTTGGTGATGAACTCGTCATATTGGGCGTCGAGATAGCCGAGCGTGCCGGCGAAGTTCAGGCGCGAGCCGTCGCCGCCGCGGAACAGGGTGGCGAGGGCCTCGACCTCGACGCCCTTGAAGCTCGCCTTGCCGGCATTGGTGGTGACTCCGACGAAGGTCGGGATGCCGTTGACCACGGCTCCGACCGAGCCCGGAACCTGCACATCCTTATAATCCGCGTAGAAGCCGGCGATGGCGAGCCGCAGCCGGCGGTCGAACATCGCGGTCTTGTAGCCGACCTCGTAGCTGGTGACCTGCTCGGGCTCGAACAGGAAGTAATCGAAAATCTCGTTCGCCTCGCGCACGCCGTTGCCGTTGAGGTCGGGCGCCGCGGTCGAGAGGCCGCGCGGGTCGAAGCCGCCGCCTTTGAAGCCTTTCGAATAGCTCGCGTAGAGGTTGTTGTCGTCGTTCGGGGTGAAGCTGATCGATGCCCGCGGCGTGAACTGGTTGAAGGTCTCCGACCCGGTGAAGTTCGAGGTCAGGGCCCCCAGCTGGGTTCCGGCGCCGCCGAGCTCCGGCGAGGCGCCGCCGATCAGATTCTTGCGGATCACCGTCGCCGTCCGCTTGTCCGTCGTGTAGCGGCCGCCCAGCGAGAGGTGCAACATGTCGCTGATGTCGTAGGTGAAGTCGGCGAAGGCCGCCCAGGTCTGGGTATCGACGTTGCCGAAGGTCGAGGCGGTGAAGCCGGGGACTCCGATCACGGCGCCGGTCGTCGCCAGCACGACGTCGAAGATATTGCCCGCGTTGGCATTCAGATAATAGACGCCGAGCACGCCGTTAATCTTGTCGGCGTTGAGCAGGACCTGGAATTCGTTCGAGAATTGCCGGTTGCGGTAGATGGCGGGAACGTCGACGTCGGCGGCCGGAAGCGCCTCGAAGTCGATCGGGGTCGCCGAGCGGTCCCGGCGATAGGCGGTGATGTTGCGCAGGGTGAAGGCGTCGTTGAGCTCGATGTCGATATGGACCGCGCCGCCATAGGCCTTGATCTCCTGCTTCGGGTTCACCAGGCCGCCGCGGGAATCGTAGACGTCGGTGAGCACCGGGGCGCCCGAGAGCAGTCCTTTGATCAGCCGGTGGCCGCCGCGCGGATTGCTGTTGTCCTTGGTATAATCGCCCGAGAAGCGGATCGAGATTCCGTCGGCCGGGTCGAGCTCGACCGTGCCGCGCGCGGCCCAGACGTCGCGATTGTAATTCTCTTGGCCGGTCGTGAGATTGTCGCCGAAGCCCTGCCGGGTGAGGCGGGCGATCGAGCCGCCGATCTTCACGCCTTCGGTGACGGGCGTGCTTGCCGAAAGGACGAGATCCGCCTGCCGGTAGGTACCGAGATTGGCGCGGGCGCTGAAGGTGGGCAGATCGGAGAGGCGGCGGGTGACATATTTGATCGCCCCGCCGATCGTATTGCGGCCGTAGAGCGTGCCCTGCGGTCCGCGCAGAACCTCGATCCGCTCGACATCGTAGATATCGAGCACCGCCGCCTGCGGGCGGTTGAGGTAGACGTCGTCGAGATAGAGGCCGACGCCCGCCTCGAAGCCGGCGACCGGATCCTGCTGGCCGACTCCGCGGATGAAGGCGGTCAAGGTGGTGTTGGTGCCGCGCGACGTCTCGATCGTGACGTTCGGGGTGGTGTCGGAAAGGTCGGTGATGTCGATCGCGCCCGACCGCTCGAGCGTCTCGCCCGAATAAGCCGTGACGGCGATCGGAACGTCGAGGAGGTTCTCCGCGCGGCGGCGCGCGGTGACGACGATGTCGTTATCCTCGACCGGCCCCGCGGTCGCCGACTCGTCGAGCGCCTGGTTGGCGGCGGCGGCGGCTTCCTCCTCGCCGGCGCCGGCCGGCGCTTCCTCGGTCTGGGCGTAGAGTGGAGCAGGGACGGCGGCGAGTGCGGCTGCGGCGGCGCCGAGCCTCAGGGCGGTCAGGGTGCGGCTACGGGTCATGGCGGTATCTCCTGGCATTTTCAGGCTGTGGTTTCGATTTGACGGACTGGCGGCAGAGTTGCCGCGAATTCGCGGAGGGTGGCGTTGAACAATTCGGGCTGCTCGAGGTGCGGCGCGTGGCCCGAGCGGTCGAACGCGACGGCCCGGGCGCTCGGCAAGGCCGAGACCAGGTGGCCGGCCGTGTCGGCCCCGTAGAGATGGCTGTGGGCGCCGTGGACGACGACGGTCGGCTGCCGGATCCAGGGCAGCAAAGGCCGGAAATCCTCGTCGACCAGAGATTCCCACAAGGCGCCGATGGCGGCGGGATCGTTGGCGGCGAAGGCGGCCGCGGCGCGGTCGGCCTCGTTGCCCGGAGCGGCGAAGATGGCCTGGCCGGCGGCGGCGGCGAAGGCGGGGAAGTCGTCGCGAATCGCCTGGCTTCGCGCCTCGCAGGTCTCGCGGGAAAGGCCGAGGTCCCATTCAGGGTCGTTCAGAACCCGGGGAGTCATGTCGACCACCACCGCGCCTGCGAATCTCGGCGAGGCGGGGCCCGCCAGCACACGCCACAGCACCGCCGCCCCGAGCGACCAGCCGACTCCGACCGCGCCCTCCAGCGCCAGGGCGCGGGCCAGGCCCTGCACGTCCTCGGCAAGGCGCTCGATGGTGGGCGGCACCGGCCCCGCGGGCGACCCGCCGTGGCCGCGCAGGTCGACGGCGATCACTCGAAACGAGTCGACGAGCGAGCGCTGCCGCTCGAAGAATCCGGAATCGGCCATCAGCCCGTGCAGGAACAGGAGCGGACGGCCTTCGCCTTCGTCCGAATAGGCGATTCGCGCGCCGTCCGATGCGGTGAAGCCCCTCAACCCTCTCCCCCGGCCGCGCGCTCCTTCAGCGGAGTCTCGTGCGGCTCGACGCGTTTCATGCGATAAACTGAAACCTGAGTCAATGTTCAAGTTATCCGTCCTCCGAGCGCGCGGGAATGCCGGCAGTGAAAGGCGCGCGGATGACGGCTTCTATGCTTTGGCGCTCGGCCCCGCTAAAGCGCCCGGATGACCCCCCCCGCCATCTCCATCGTCGCCCTCGAAAAGACCTATGCGGGCGGCAAGAGGGCGCTGGACGGGGTCAGCCTCGACGTTCCCCAAGGCGAGATATTCGGCCTCCTCGGGCCCAATGGAGCGGGCAAGTCCACCTTGATCAACATCCTCGCGGGATTGGTCAACAAGAGCGGCGGCAGCGTAACGATCTGGGGTTTCGACCTCGAGAAGCATCCGCGCAACGCCAAGGCGTCGATCGGCATCGTCCCCCAGGAGCTGGTCTTCGACCCCTTCTTCACGCCGCGCGAGACGCTCGAGATTCAGGCCGGCCTCTACGGAGTCCCCAGGGAGCGGCGGCGTACGGACGAATTGCTGCGGGCGGTCAGGCTCGAGGACAAAGCGGAAGCCTATTCGCGCACTCTCTCGGGCGGAATGAAGCGACGTCTGCTGGTGGCGAAGGCGATGACCCATTCGCCGCCCATCCTAGTCCTCGACGAGCCGACCGCGGGAGTCGACATCGAGCTTCGCCAGCAGCTCTGGGCCTACGTCCGGCGACTTAACGCGGAGGGCGTGACGATCGTCCTCACCACCCATTATCTCGAGGAAGCCGAGAATCTCTGCGACCGGATCGCGATCATCAACCATGGCCGGCTCATCGCCAACGAGACGACCCGGACCCTGGTAGGGATGGCGCAGGAGAAAGCCGTCGAGGTCACCGTCGACCGGGACATCGCCGCGCTTCCGGACGCCGGCTGCTTCGAGAAGATCGAACTGCTGGGCGATCGCACCCTCGCCATCACGTACCGCAAGGACAAGGTGAACGCCGGCGAGGTCCTCGCCGCGCTGCAGCGCGACGGGCTCGGCATCGTCGACGTCTCCACCCGCGAGGCGGACCTGGAGGACGTGTTCCTCAACCTGACGCGCGCTTCCGATGCGGCTGGGTGATCCCGCGAGCCTCCCCTTCCTAAAAGGAAGGGGAGAATGAGCGGGACCACCCGCGACTTCGACGTCGTCGTGATCGGCTCGGGCGCGGCGGGGCTTTCGGCCGCGCTGACCTTGGCGCCGAAGCTGAAGGTGGCGGTGCTCGCCAAAAGCGGCCTCTCCTCGGGGTCGACCGCGCTCGCCCAGGGCGGGATCGCCGCGGTGCTGGAGCCCGGTGACACGTTCGAGAGTCATATCGAGGATACGATCGTCGCCGGGGCCGGACTGAACCGGCGCGAGACCGTCGAGTTCGTCGTCGAAGCCGCCCCGGCCGCGATCGAGCGGCTGGCCGCGCTGGGCGTCCCCTTCAACAAAGGCGAGGACGCACCGTGGCACCTGACCCGCGAGGGCGGCCACAGCCACCGGCGGATCGTCCATGTCGCCGACGCCACCGGCTGGGCGGTCCAGCAGGCGCTCGAGGCGGCCGCGGCGGAGCATCCCAATATCGCTCTGATCCCGGATCGGGTCGCGATCGATCTCGTCACCGGCCGCCACACCGTCGCGGGCGAGGAGGACGGCCGGATCCGCGGGGTCTATGCGCTCAACCGCGAGACGGGCCGGGTCGAATTGTTCACCGGCCGCGCGACGATTCTGGCCAGCGGCGGGGCGAGCCGGGCCTGGCTCTATTCGACCAACCCTCGCGGCTCGACCGGCGACGGGATCGCCATGGCCTGGCGGGCGGGCTGCCGGGTCGCGAACATGGAGTTCAACCAGTTCCACCCGACCTGCCTCTACCACCATGACGTCAAAAACTTCCTGATCACCGAGGCGATGCGGGGCGAGGGCGGGAAGCTCAAGCTGCCGACAACCGGCCGCCGCTTCATGAAGCGCTTCGATCCGCGCGAGGAGCTGGCGCCGCGGGACATCGTCGCCCGGGCCATCGACCACGAGCTGAAGCGCCTCGGCCTCGACTTCGTCCATCTCGACATCAGCCACCGCGATCCGGATTTCGTCCTCGAGCATTTCCCCACCATCGCCGCGCGCCTCGCCGAACCCGACATCGGCATCGACATCACCCGGCAGCCGATCCCGGTCGTCCCCGCCGCCCATTATACCTGCGGCGGCGTGATGACCGACCTCGACGGGCGCACCGACGCCGAAGGCCTCTACGCCGCCGGCGAGGTGACCATGTCGGGCCTCCACGGCGCCAACCGCCTGGCCTCCAACTCGGTTCTCGAATGCCTCGTCTTCGGAGTCGCCGCGGCCGAGCACATCAACCGGAGCTGGGCCGGGCTTCCGCCGCCGCCCGCCATCCGTCCGTGGGACGAAAGCCGGGTCACCGATTCGGACGAGGAGGTCGTCGTCCACCACAATTGGCGCGAGATCCGCCGCTTCATGTGGGATTATGTCGGGATCGTGAGGACCACCAAGCGGCTCGAGCGGGCGCTCAACCGGATCAACCTGCTCAAGCAGGAAACCCGCGATTATTACCGCCACTTCCGAGTGACGGCCGATCTGGTCGAGTTGCGCAACCTGGTCGACGTCGCCGAGCTGATCGTGCGCTGCGCCCTGACCCGGCGGGAAAGCCGGGGGCTCCATTACACGCTCGATCATCAGGAGCTGCTGCCGGAAGCGGTGGATACGGTGCTTACGCCCTGAAAATCCTCCCCCGCTTCCCGGCGTGGAGGCGGGTCTTCAGACTCCGAAAACCCCTGCGCCGCGCTTCGCGCGGTCCCCCTCGCCGACACAAAAAATCAGGGAGGTTACTCAGCCAGAAAGCGCTTCAGCTCGCTCCGGAACCGTGCCGGCTGGTCGTACATGATCATGTGGCCGCTATCGTCGATGCGGACCAGCTTCGCCCCGCGCTTGCGCGCATAGGCCGCGCGGTAGCGGCCGTCGTCCGCGGCGCGCCGGCTCGGATCGAGGGTCGCATAGACCACCGTCAGCGGCGCCGCGATCCGCGGCAGCTCCGGGGTGAGGTCGATGAGGGCCAGCTCGTGGGTAGCGCGGGCGGTCACGTCGGGATCGGCGCCGCCTTCCGGATTGCCGAACAGCCGGATCGCCGATTCGACCAGCCTCCGCCCGCCCGGCGACCGGCTGAGGTCGCGCAGGCTGTCGGCGAGGCCGCGCATCCCCACCGCGTCGCCGCCGAGGATCCCGGCCGGCTGGGGCAGCATGTCGACGACCATCACCTTTCCAGGCAGGCTGGGGTGGCGGGCGGCGACCATCATCGCCACCGTCCCGCCCATCGAATGGCCGACGATCGCCGGCCGGTGAAGGCCCCGCGCGTGGATGTAGCGCGCCACTTCCTCGGCGAGCGGCGCCACAACGTCGCCCTCGGCGTTGCCGCGGGCCGGCGTGTTGGCGAAGCCCGCGACCTGGACGAGATGATAGCGATAGCCGGGAACGGCCGCGACGCTGCCCTTCCAGACGTCGCGCGAACCCGTCAGGCCGGGAATGAGGATGACGTCCGGACCGGCCCCCTGCACGACGACCGAGAAACGCGTAGGGGCGAAGGGCCTGGCCGTCGGCGCGGAGGCGATGGGCGCGGGGGCCGCGGCGCCGATGCAGGCAAGCCCCAGGGCGGCGGCAAGAAGAATCGGCGATTTCATGGGGAGGGCTGTAAGAAATTCGGGTTGAACGCCGCCTTACTCGACTGCCAGCCCTCTCGCGCGAAGAGCTGGTGAGGGGTTGGAACGGCCTATCGTCCGGCGAGGAAGGTTCGCAAGGCCGCCTGGAAGGCGGCCGGCTGGTCCCACATGATCGTGTGGCCGCTCCGCTCGATCCGCACCAGCTGGGTTCCGGGGCGTTTCGAATAAGCGGACCTATAGGCGCGGCTGACCGGTCCGCAGGCGTAGCTCAGCTTCGCCGGGCAGGCGTAGACGATCGTGAGAGGGGCGTGGATCCTCGGCAATTCGGGAGTGAGGTCGGTCGAAAGAAGCTCTCCGAGCGACCGCCCGACCACATCGGCGTTGCTGCGGCTTTCCAGCCAGTCGGAATTGCCGAACCGCCCGACCAGCAATTTGAGGTCCCGCCGAAGCCGGTCGGCCCCTTCCATCTCGCCGCCGATCAGCCGGCCAAGCGGGCCGGCGGCGGCCGGGGGAATCCCGAACGCACGCGCGGGCGAGGGCAGCATGTCGACGACCATGACCCGGCCGGTGACCTCAGGATGGCGGGCGCCGATCATCATCGCGATCGAGCCGCCCATCGAATGGCCGACGATCGCCGGCCGGCCGAGGCGGCGGGCGGCGATGTAGCGGGCGATCTCGTCGGCGACGGGAGCAACGACTCGCCCGGCGGCATTGCCGCCCGCTTGAGTGCCCGCGAAACCGGCGACCTGGACGAGGTGGTAGCGATAGCCGGGCACTGCGGCGACGGTGCCGTTCCACACTCCGCGCGAGCTGGAAAGTCCGGGGACCAACACCACGTCGGGGCCGCTGCCTCGAACGACGACCGAGATTCGGGCCGGCTTGAACGGCGCGGAGGAGGCTGGCGCCGCGAACAGTGCGGACGCGGCAGCGAACGGAAGAAACAGCAAGCGACTCATGAGCTGAAGGCTACAGCCGCGTGGTTAACGAATCCCAGACCGTAGAAACCCCGTCCCGGCTGCGCTAGAGCCCCGTCATGCCCCATCTCTACCTGGTCGACGGTTCCAGCTACATTTTCCGCGCCTATCACCGGCTGCCGCCGCTCACCAATCGGCACGGCCTCAATGTCGGCGCGGTTTACGGCTACACCACGATGCTGTGGAAGCTCGCCGAAGACCTCGGCAAGGCGGACGGGCCGACGCACCTGGCGGTGATCCTCGACAAGTCCGAGAGCACCCACCGCAACGAGATGTACGGCGA
>DASVPM010000293.1:0-11206 GCA_036382815.1 Allosphingosinicella sp. | reverse complement strand
ATTGTAGCGGATCCGGCCGGTGTCGGCGGTGCCCGGGAGCGGGCCGTCGACGGTGAGCAGATTGCCGAGATAATCGTAGGTCATCGCGCTCGTGGCGGTCAGCGTGCCGCTGCCGTTGCCGGTCGAGGTCGAGCTGAGGTTGCCGCTCGAATCGAAGGCGGCCGTCGTCACGACCTCGTCGGAGCCGCCGGCGCATGCGCTCGTCGTCCGGCATTGCGAGGTGCCGGTCAGCTGATACTCGCCGTTGACGAGCGTGTAGCTGTACCGCGTCTGCGGCCGGACCCCGCCCACCGCGGGAGAGGTGACGGTCAGCACTCCGCCGTGCGTGGAATCGTAAGTGTAGTCGGTGACGTTGCCGCGCGCGTCGGTCGTGCTGTTCGGCCGGTTGCAGGTGACCGGGTTCGAGCAGGTCGAATCGAAGCTCGCGGAAGTGACGACGGTCGGCCCGCTTCCGCCCTTGGGCACCGCCACCGTCTGGGTGACGTTGCCGCGCGAATCGTACGAATGCTCGACATAATTGCCTTCGGGCGCGGTGGTGCGCTTCAGCCGGCCGTCGGCGTCGTAGGCGAAGCCGGTCGCGTGGCCGAGCGGGTCGGTGACCGAGCTCGGGCGGCCGGTGGTGAGGTTGGAGACGATTGTCGCCTGGCTGAGCGCATTGGTGACGGTCATCGTCGCGGTCGAGCCGCTGACCGAGCGCGAGTAGCCCGTCGTCACGCCCTCGTTGGTCACGGAGGTGACGATCCCGCCGCTGAGGCTCGCGCCGAGCGTGTCGGAGGAGGCGCCCGGGCGGCGAACGCCGTAATAGGTGCTTCCGCTCGTCACCCGCCACACCCGCCCGCCGGTGTCGGTGACGTCGGTGACGCCCGTCGAGGGATAGGAATAAGAGACGCTGGCGAGGTTCGCGGTGCCGGCCGCGCTGTTGCGGAAGACCGCGCCGGTGCGCTGGTGGAAGGTGGCGGGCGGGTTGGAGGAGGATGAGCTTCCCGGCGCCGAGGCGTAGCTGAACAGGACGGAATAGCCGTAGCTGTTCGAGATGCCCGAGAGGCGCGGCGTGTAGGTGCAGTCGGCCGGCGCGTCCGGATCGGACGAACGGATGCACAGCTGCCAGAATTCGTAGCCGAGATTGACCGTCTTGCCGTCCGGCGAGGTGATCGAGGTCGGCACCAGGATGCAGCTCGGCCGGGTACCGTCGCAGAAGTTGGTGGTGCCGCCGGCGGGGTTGCCGCTCGGGTCGCCGAACGCGATCGCGGTCCCGTCGGGCGCCCTGTAGACGTAGCTGTCCCCGCTTCCGGAAAGCGACGCGCCGCGCGATTGCGCGCCGGGGAATGAGTCGCTCCTCGACCCGAAGTCGACATAGCTGCCCGACGGGACGATGCTGAACACGATATGGTCCCACTGGCTCGAGCCTCTTGTGCCGTTGCTTCCGGTGGCGCCGAGCATCCGCAGCAAGGCGAGCTCCGCCTCGCCCGAGCCGATCGAGCCTTCGGCGAAGCTGGTGAGGAAGTCGCCTTTGACCAGGTCGACCCCGTTCGAATCGAGGTTGCGGTAAATCGGCGAGCTCGCCTGAGCTGCGGCCGGAGCGGCGGCGAGGCCGCAATAAGCGGTTCCGGCGAGCAGCGCGCAAGCGAGGGTCTTCGCCCTGAGGGACGCCGTCTTCATCTCTCTTCTCCGAATAGAGCGCGCGGCTCCGGCAGGAACCGTCGTCATGGCCCGGGTCGAAGCACCGCTTCGACCCGATCCTCTAGGGCGGCGGCGGGTTGGGGGAGCCGGTGGTCGTCTTCACCGTCCGGTTGTCCGCCTTGTCGAACGTGTAGGCGGTGACGACGTTGTTGTTCACCGTGCCGCTCCGTTCGACTCTGACGACCCGGCCGCGCGCGTCATAGCGGTAGACGATCGTCTCGGCGGCGATGGCGAGCGCCGGAATCGCGATTATGGCGAGGGATAGCAGGACGAGCTCCACCCTCCGCGCCTTCGATCTGCGCATTCCTTTACCTCCCTCTGCAGCATGACGTGCAAAAAGACTTGGCGACTCGACTTCCGTTAGGGGTATTGATCGCGCAAGGATTTACAGGGTCAAGCCAAGCCTCCGGTTTTATTTGAACCATTATGAACAGGACTTCGCGGTTCCGCCCGCACTGGCGAGCCGGCGGCGGCGGCGCTACAGCCGGGGGATGGCAGGGGCGCTTTGCGGGATCAGGATCATCGAGCTCGCCGGCATCGGCCCGGCGCCGTTCGCCGGGATGATGCTCGCCGACCATGGCGCGACCGTGATCCGCGTCGAGCGCGAGGACCGGCCGCCGGTCATCCCGCCGGAGTTCGACATACTCGGCCGCTCGCGCGCCTCCGTGGTTCGGGTCGATCTCAAGACGGAGCAGGGCGCCGCCCGGGTCCGCGAGCTCGCCCGCGAGGCCGACGGGCTGATCGAGGGCTTCCGGCCCGGCGTGATGGAGCGGCTGGGGCTCGGCCCCGACGTCCTGCTCGAGGACAATCCGCGCCTGGTCTACGGGCGGATGACCGGCTGGGGCCAGGACGGGCCGCTTGCCCGGTCGGCCGGGCACGACATCAACTATATCGCTCTCGCCGGCGCCCTCCACACCTACGGCCGCGCCGGCGGCCCGCCGACCCCGCCGGTCAACGCGGTCGGCGACTTCGGCGGGGGCGGCATGCTGCTCGCCTTCGGGATGCTGGCCGGGATCCTGTCCGCCCGGACGAGCGGCAAGGGCAAGGTGGTGGACTGCGCGATGGTCGACGGCGCCGCCCTCCTCTCGGCGCTGACCTGGTCGCTCAAGGCGGCCGGGATGTGGAAGGACGAGCGCGGGGTCAACCTGCTCGACACCGGCCGGGCCTATTACGACGTCTATCAGTGCGCCGACGGAGAATGGCTGGCGGTCGGCGCGCTCGAGCCCGAATTCTTCGCCGTCCTGAAGGAAAAGATGGGCCTGCGCTGCGGACAGCACGATCCGGGCCTCCGCCAGGAACTTATCGACCACTTTCGTAGCGAAAACCGGCGATTCTGGTGCGAAAAGTTGCAATCTTCGGACTCCTGCGTCGCGCCCGTTCTTTCCCTGGCGGAGGCCCCGCTGCATCCGCACAACCGCCACCGCGGCACCTTCCTCGACGAGGGCGGGGTCACCCGGCCCGCCCCGGCCCCCCGCTTCAAGGAGCCCTGAATGCTCGACACCTCCCGCCGAACCGCCTTCACCGCCGAGCACGAGCAGTTCCGCGACAGCGTCCGCCGCTTCTTCGACCGTGAGCTCATCCCCCATCTAAGTCGCTGGGAAGAAGAGGGAATCATCGACCGCGCCTTCTGGAACAAGGCGGGCGAGGCGGGCCTGCTATGCCCGACCGTCCCCGAGGAATATGGCGGCCCGGGCCTCGACTTCGGCTTCAACGCCGTCATCGACGAGGAGCTGGCCTATGCCGGCTCCACCGCCGGGATCACCCTCCATTCCGACATCGTCGCCGACTATCTCGTCGCCTACGGTTCGGAGGAGCAGAAGAAGCACTGGCTGCCGCGCATGGTCTCCGGCGAGACCGCCACCGCCATCGCCATGACCGAGCCCGGCGCCGGCTCCGACCTCCAGGGCATCCGCACCACCGCCCGGCGAGACGGCAATCATTATGTCGTCAACGGCTCCAAGACGTACATCACCAACGGCCAGCATGCCGACCTCGTCATCGTCGTCGCCAAGACCGACCCGAATGCCGGCGCCAGGGGCGTCTCGCTGATCCTCGTCGAGACCGACCGCGAAGGCTATGCGCGCGGCCGCAACCTCGACAAGATCGGCTTCCACTCGCAGGACACTTCCGAGCTCTTCTTCGACGACGTTCGGGTGCCGATCACCCACTGCTTGGGGGCGGAGGGCTCGGGCTTCGCCTACCTCATGAACCAGCTCCCCCAGGAGCGCCTCTCCATCGCCTGCGCCGCCCAGGCCGCCGCCCAGCGCGCCTTCGACGAGGCGGTCAGGTTCACCAAGGACCGCAAGGCGTTCGGAAAGACCGTCTTCGACTTCCAGAACACCAAATTCACCCTCGCCGACCTCGCGGCCAAGCTGCAGGTCGGCTGGGCCCATCTCGACTGGGCGATTGCCCGCCACGTCGCGGGCGAGCTCACCGCCGCCGAGGCCAGCGCCGCCAAGCTCTGGCACACCGAACTCCAATGGGAAGCGTGCGACGCCTCGCTCCAGCTCCACGGCGGCGCGGGCTACATGAACGAGTATCTGATCGCGCGGCTGTGGCGCGATGCCCGCGTGACCCGGATCTTCGGCGGGACGAACGAGATTATGAAGGAAGTGGTGAGCCGGTCGATCTGAGCCGCCTTCGCCGCAGCGCGGCTCGGGTTACCGGCGAAGGCAGCATTCGCCCCACCGGAGCGGGACTCTCGTGCGCACAAAGTCTTTGTGTCGCGCCTCCTGATCTGGAACATGTCTGGAACACGACTTGGGATGGCCGCGGATCATCGCCGAACAGGGCATTGAAATTTTTAGCTTATCTTCTATGTTCGCCCGGCCCCGCCGAGGGGCGGCGCGGAGTCTGCGCCATTGCATTTTCCGCCGACAGGCGTTAGCGGTATCGCATCAATTTCCCGGTTGTTTTCAGGAATTTCCACATGGCCGACTTCAACGGCGGGCCCGGCGGCGACGTGTTCACCGGTGGCAGCGAATCCGATCGCATCTATGGGAACGGAGGCGATGACACGCTGAGCGGCGGCGGCGGCCAGGACGTCGTGTCCGGCGGCGCCGGCGCCGATACGGTGGACGGCGGCGCGGGGAACGACATCATCGGCTCGGTCGGAATCACCTTCACGCGGCTCGGCCTCGGCATGGGCGCGGACATTCCGGACTGGGACATGGCCCTCGATCACGACGTGCTCACCGGCGGCGCCGACGACGATATTTTGGCCATCGGCTATGGTGACGACGCGGACGGCGGCACCGGCTACGACAGGCTGCGCCTGTCGTTCGGCGGGCTCGCCGCCGGAACGACCTTCGACACGGCCGCGCTCTATTCGGGCCAGCCTCTCGTGCTCGGCGGCGGCACCATCCAGAACATCGATCTGCTCACCCATCTTCGGGGAACCGAGTTCGCCGACACCCTGATCCTCGCGACCCAGGCTTACGTCGCTCCCTACTGGGAAGTGCTCAACGTCGACGCCGGCGCCGGCGACGACGAGATCCGTTCCGGCGCAAGCCCTACGAAGATATTGGGCGGCGCCGGCAACGACCTCCTGATCAGCGGCACCGGGGCCGACAGCTTCGACGGCGGCGCCGGCACCGACACCGTCGATTATCACAACTACGCCTCGGGTATTCTTGCCTCGGGCGGATCCGGCCCGGACGGCGACGTGTTGAGCAACGTCGAGAATATAATCGGAACCGCCTTTGCGGATTACATAAGCGGCGGTCTCGAGGACAACGTCCTGAGCGGCGGCGGCGGCGACGACCAGCTGTTCGGCCGCGAAGGAGACGACACTCTGAACGGCGGCGAAGGCAACGACATCCTGGTCGGCGGCCTTCCGAACGCCGAAGCTGGCGACGACACCTATAATGGCGGCGGGGGTATCGACACGGTCGATTTTTCGGGCGAACCGGGTCCGGTCGCGGTCAATCTGCACGCGACCCTGTCGCTGACGATCGGGTCGGCGTCGACCAGCCATCCCTACGCGAACGGCCCGTTGGGGTCCGGCCAGGCGCTCGACAGCGCCGGCAATTACGAAAGTCTCACGAGCATCGAGAACCTTATCATGACCAATGAGAATGAAGACGTGCAGGGCAGCGACGAGGCCAATCGGATCGAGGCGCGGGGCGGCCACGACCGGGTCCTCGCTCAAGGCGGCGACGACGTCGTGCTCGCCGGAGCGGGCGCCGATTTCGTCTCCGGCGGCGACGGCAACGACACGCTCGAAGGCGGGGACGGCCAGGACACGCTCTACGGCGAGAATGGGAACGACACCCTCCGCGGCCAGGGCGGCAACGACCTGCTCCGCGGCGGCGCGGGCGTGGACACGTTCGACGGCGGCGCGGACGATCTGGAGAACGGCCCTGTCGGGATCTGGGGCGACGTGATCAGCTTCCTCGAGATCGGCGCGACGCAGGGTGCGGTGGCCGATCTCAGGACGGGAATCATCTCGAACGACGGCTTCGGCAATGCCGAGACGATGACCGGGATCGAGTCGATCGAAGGCGACACCGCCTACGTCGACACCTTCCACGGCAACGACGGGCGCAATCTGATCATCGCCGGTCGCGGCGACACGGTCTACGCCTACGGCGCCGACGACCGGGTCGAGCTTCGCCTCGCGGCGGCTCTCGCCGACGGCGGCGCCGGCACCGATCTGCTCAAGCTGCGCAGCGACGGCGGATTCGTGCCCGACAGCGGCGGCGACGGCATCGCGGACGGGGCGGGCCCGGGCACCGCCGGCTGGTTCGTAAACCTCTCCACCGGCGTGCTCCGGGACGGACTCAACAATTTCGGAACGGTCGCGAACTTCGAGAATGTCGAGGGCAGCGACCTGGTCGACATCATCACCGGCAACGCCGCCGCCAACACCCTGTTGGGTCTGGGCGGCGACGACGTGCTGAACGGCGCCGGCGGCGCCGACCGCATGGAGGGCGGCCTCGGCAACGATTCCTACACCGTCGACAATGCCGGCGACGTCGTCGTCGAGGTCGCCGGCGAGGGCAGCGACACCGTCGCGACCTTCATCAACTACACGCTCGGCGCCAACCTGGAGAACCTCCAGGCCGCCAACCTCGCCAGCACGACGGGGCTGAAGCTGACCGGCAACGGCGTCTCCAACTTCATCTGGGGAACCAAGGGCAGCGACGTCATCGACGGCGCGGGCGGGGTCGACTACATGATCGGCGGCACCGGCAGCGACACCTATTATGTCGATGACACCGGCGACCTCATCTACGAGCAGCCAACCCCCCTCACCGACGGCCGCGACTTCGTCGTGACCGACGTCAGCTACACCCTCCCCGCCAATGTCGAATTCATGCAGGCCCGCTTCGTCGCGGGGACGGCGCCCTTGGCGCTGGCCGGCAACGACCTCGACAACTCCATCTGGGCGAACGCCGGCAACAACGTCATCAACGGCGGCGCCGGGGAAGACTTCATGGCCGGCTTTGCCGGGGACGACCTTTATTTCGTCGATAATTCCCGCGACCGCACCTACGAGGAGGCCAACGGCGGCACCGATACGGTGGCGACCGTGATCAGCTATAGCCTCCTCACCTTCAGCGCGAATGTCGAGAATCTCCAGGCGGCCAATATCGCCGGAACCGACCCCCTGGCGCTTACCGGAAACGACCTCAGGAACTTCATCTGGGCAACGCAGGGCGACAACGTCATCGACGGGCTCGAGGGCGGGGACGTCATGATCGGCTATGGCGGCAACGACCTCTATTTCGTCGACAATTCCAGTGACCTCGTCGTCGAGGAGGCCGGCCGGGGGACCGATACGGTCGCGACGTACATCAGCTACACCCTCGACGCCAACGTCGAGAATCTGCAGGCGGCGAACATCGGTGCAAGCGACCCGTTGACGCTATTCGGCAACGAGCAGGCCAACTTCATCTGGGGCACGCAGGGCAACAACCTCCTCGCCGGGCGCGGCGGCGTCGACCACCTCTACGGCTATGCCGGCGCCGACCAGTTTCTTTTCAACACCGCGGCGGGCGATGCCAATTTCGACTATCTCGACGACTTCCAGGCCGGCACCGACCGGATCCTGCTCGACAATTCGGTGTTCACCGGCCTCGCCGACGGCGCCCTCCCGGCGAGCGCCTTCGTCACCGGAACAGCGGCTCTCGACGCGGATGACCGGATCATCTTCAACCCCGCCAACGGCGGCATCTTCTACGACGCCGACGGCAGCGGCGCCATCTCGGCGCTTCTGATCGCCGTCATCCCGGTCGGCCAGTCGCTTACCGCGGCGGACTTCCTGGTGATCTAGGGCTCGGGCGGCGAGGCGGCCCGCTTGGAAGCGGGCCGCCTTCGCCTCAATCGGCATTATCGAACGGCCGGACCTCCACCGCCGCGGCGTCGAAGCCGTCGAACAGCCGGGCGTTGACGCCCATTCTGCCAAAATCCTCGCCCAGCGTCCGCCAGTGGGTGCCGCAGCCGCAAACGGGGCAGTGGTGGATGCCGATCATCCGGTCGCCCCAGATGTACGGGACCGTCTCGCCCTCCACCTTGACCGCGCCGTCCGGATAATAAGCGACCAGCCAGGCGAGCTTCGTGCAGAGCGAGCAATTGCACGAGGCGACCCACGCGGGCGGCTCGGGCGCCTCGATCCGAACGGCTCCGCAGTGGCAGCTTCCGGTGACGGCCATATCCCCTGTCCTCCCAGGCTCTTGCCGCGTGCAAGGCGGCGATTTACACGAATCCGAGCATGAAGATCATCGGCAGCTACGTCAGCCCCTATGTGAGGAAGGTCCTCGCCTGCCTGGCGCTAAAGCGCCTTGATTACGAGATTGATCCGATCACGCCCTTCTACGGAGATGACGCGTTCGAGCGGATCAGCCCGCTGCGGCGGATCCCGGTGCTGATCGCGGACGGTCTCACCCTGTGCGACTCCTCCGTCATTTGCGCCTGGCTCGACGAAGCTCATCCGGACCGGCCGCTCCTCCCCCCGACCCCGAAGGCGCGCGCCCGCGCCCGCTGGCTCGAGGAATATGCCGACACCCGCCTCGGCGACGTTTTCATCTGGGGGCTGTTCTACCCGAAATTCGTTCACCCGATCGTCTGGGGAGAGCCCGGCGATCAGGGCCGAATCGAGAAGACCCTGACGGAGGATCTTCCGCGCGAGCTCGACTGGCTCGAAGACGAGCTTCCCGAACGGGATTTCCTGTTCGGACCGGACATCGGTCTCGCCGACATCGCCATCGCGACGTTCTTCCGCAATGGCGCCCATGTCGGCGTCGAGGTGGATGAAGCGCGCTGGCCCCGCACCTCCGGCTTCGTCGAACGCGCCCTTGCCGAACCTTGCTTCGACTCGCTGCTTCCCTTCGAGCGGGTCCAGCTGGGCTCGAGCCCGGCCGGCCGGCGCCAGGCCCTTCTCGCTGCCGGGGCGCCCCTCACCGCCGAGACAATGGCGGCTCGCGCGCCGCGCAAGGGCGTCATGCGCCTCTGAGGCCTGCGGGCCTGCTAACGCCGGACGTCCGCCACGTCGAAAGCGACCGAGATCCGGGTCTCGGTCGAGCCGGTCGGAAGCGTTTCATGCGGGACGTAGGACGGGAAGAGGACGAGCCTGCCTGGAACTGGCGTTCGCGTTCAGCCCGCTCGGCGAGCTGGAGCAAAGCCAGCCGATGCGCCGGCGTCGGGACGCTGGCCCAGCGCATCGGTCGGAACCGCTATCGGATCAGGAGACCCAGCCGTTCGCGTCGCCACCCGAGCCGTCGGCGGCTTCCGCTTCCGAGGCGTCCAGCATCGAAACCATCGGCCTGCGCCATATTCTCTTTTCAGTCGAGCCTTCATCACTGGCGGGGGCTTCGGGACTTTCGATGGACATTCCGGACTCCTCATCGTTGCGGAGCCGGATTATCAGGCCGCTGCCCCCGGCCCGACAACCGCCCGATGGGAGCCGGCTCAAGCCTGCGACAGGATCGCCTCGACGAGCTCGCCGGTCGGCCGGGTGCCGTCGAGCCGGAGCACCGGCCGGTCGAGGCCGGCAAGCCACCTTTCGTGCCGGGGGCGGCTTCGGCCGGGCTCGGTGCCGAGCTCGTATTTCGCCGCCCATTCGATGAACTCGCAATGGGTCTCGTGCATCGCTCCTCCGGGCAGGAGAGCGTCGCCGAAGCGGGCCTGCTCGCGCCGCCTGAGCCGCTCGAGCCGGACCTGCGTCGGCACTTCGAGAAAGACGATCAGCTCCGCGTCGCGAAGGGCCGGCTCGGCCCAGCCGTCCATCGTCCCGGAAACGACCCACCGGCCGGTGAGCGCCTGCTCGGCGGCAAGCCGGGGAGGCGGCCGTGGATGTCGCGCTTGATCTGGTAGGGCGGATCGGTCGCGACCCAGAAATGGTCGTCCGTATCGATGTGGACGGCGCCAAGGCGGGCGGCGAGAGCGGCACCAAGTGTCGTGACCCCACATCCGGAAGCGCCGGTTATGCCGACTCGTCGAAGCGCCTTGCCCATGCCGAGGCTTGTCGCATCCCGGACCTTCCGTTGCCAGCGCCGGCCGCCGCGCGATTACCGGTTTGGGACTCTAGCCACCCCGCTCGCGCTGGCGTAGCGTCAATGCCGGAATGTTTGCGAGAGGACGTTTATGAGTGCGGACGGGAAGAGCGGCCATATCAGGCTGACGTCGCATCCCGGATCGCGCGGGCCAGTGCGCTTTCCGCTGAACTGGGGCGCGGCGACAGCGGCTGAGCGGGGGCCCGTGGTCGCCACCGTCAACGCGCGCTCGGACCGCAACGCGATCGGGGCCCATGGCGGGTCCTATTCGATCTACCGGGCGCTGGCCATCTCATCGGGAGCAATGGACCCCCATGCGAAGCCGGACCTTCACGATACTTCGCCGGTCTGCGAGATCGGCCCGCATCCGCAATGGGGCGACCCCGCAAGGATCGTGTCGCTCGACCCCTGGGGCCACCGGGTCGCCCAGGATTTCGGCGCGCTGATCGAGGAGGGGATCGACATCCGGCCCTCGATCGCGATCACCAAGGCACGGCTCACCCTTCACGAAATCCAGGGCGCCATCGCGGCGGGACGGCTCGAGGTGGACGGCGACATCGTCCATGAGGCCGGCGACGTCTCGGTGACCAAGATCGCGGTCGATCCGGTGTGGTGGCTGCCGGGAGTCGCCGAACGGTTCGGAGTCGCCGAGGGGAGCCTTAGGCGCTGCCTGTTCGAGCAGACGGGCGGCATGTATCCGGAGCTCGTGACGCGCCCCGACCTCTCCGTCTTCCTCCCGCCGATCGGCGGAATGACCCTCTACATCTTCGGCGATCCCGCGTATCTCGGAAACACCAGCCGGACCCTGACCTGCAGGGTGCATGACGAGTGCAACGGCTCCGACGTGTTCGGCTCCGACATCTGCACCTGCCGGCCCTATCTGACCCACGGGATCGAGGAAGCGACGCGCCAGGCGCAGGAGGGCGGAGTCGGCCTCATCGTCTACAACCGCAAGGAGGGGCGCGCTTTGGGCGAGGTGACCAAGTTCCTGGTCTACAACGCTCGCAAGCGGCAGCCGGGAGGCGACCAGG
>DASVPM010000292.1:0-6783 GCA_036382815.1 Allosphingosinicella sp. | reverse complement strand
GCCAAGCTCGCCGGCGGCAACCTGCTGAGGGCGATGGAACGGGCCGAGCGGGTCTCGGCGGCGATGAAGGGCGAACCGCCGCTGATCGCGACGATCGAAGGGATGGACTCGCCAAAGCCCTGAGCATGTGATCGTCTGACGATGACGCTCCGTCATTGCGAGCGAAGCGAAGCAATCCAGTGCAGCGTCGCCGGCTGGATTGCTTCGTCGCTTTGCTCCTCGCAATGACGATGGATTCGATGATTCCCTAGGGCGCCAGCGACGGTCTCGTGTTCACCTCGCCCGCAAGCTCCGCCTCGCCTTCCTCCGGAAGCACCTCGCCGTCCAGCTCAAGGGCAGCCCCGATCCACACCGCGTCCAGCAGATGGTCGCGCTTCTGGTTGCTGGTGTTCGGGTGGATGAGGATGGAGAGGCCGCGATTGTTCAGCATCAGCCAGGGCACCAGGCTCGCGAACAGCTCGGGCGCGAAGGCGATCTGGTACATCGCCTTGCTGTGCGGCCCCACCGGCCGGTCCCACACGGTTCCGAGGCGCACCGCGAACCGCTGCGCCGCGGCCTCGCGAACGGCCAGCGCATCAGCCCGCTGCGCCTCCGGATCGAAATAGATATGGGCGTGGTAGCTGGCGATCTCGGCGATCCGCCGGATCTCCACGGCTCAGACCGCGGGATAGCGCAGCCGCCCCAGGAAGCGGCTGAGGGAAGGCAGGCGGTCGCGGTTGCCGCGCCACTGGGCCTTCGCTTTCTCGAAGCGCATGACGTCGTCGATCCGGCGGGCGAGGAAAGCGCGGGTGGCCGTCAGCCCCTCGCTGTCGTCGTCGAGATAGACGAGGCTGGTCGAGCCGTAGACGCCCATCAATATGGCGCGCTTGGAATAATGGTTGAAGTCGGTCGCCTTGTCGCCGGCGATCCGCCACATCCGGTCGGCGGCGCGCCAGCCGAGCCGTCCGGCGAGGGGCAAATTCTGCGGCTGGGCGAGGATGGCGAGCGCGCGCCGGAGCGCCTCCTTGTGCGGATTGATCACCTCCAGCCGGTACATGACCAGTCCGGCGATCCGCTCGCGGATCTTCATCGATTCGATCTTCTCGAGCGGGAAGGCGGCGGCCATGCCCCGGTCGATCGCGTCGAACCAGGCGTCGACCATCTCGGTCGCTCCGCCGGGAAAGGCGAGCCGGGCGCGCGGCGCAGGGACCCCGAGCTCGGCGGCCGCCATGGCGAGCGCCTTGTCGCTCCAGCCGTCGAAGACCGCATTGCCCGGGATGAGCGGGCCAAGCGCCATGCGCAGCTCGTCGAGAGTCATCTCGTTCGGGGCGATGTCGGGCATGGCCTAAGAATGATCCTCGTCAGCGAAGGATGCAAGGGACAACCCTCTCCCTGTAGGGAGAGGGACCGGCGGGCGAAGCTCGCCAGGGTGAGGGCACGTCGGCCGTCGCCGCCCTCACCCTCCCACCGCTACGCGGCGGGCCCCTCCCTCTCCCCTCCAGGGAGAGGGGTTTTCTCCGGCAACCGGATCAGCACCAGCGCCACCGCGATCAGCAACGCCCCCGCCGCGTCGGCTGGGCTGAACGTCTCGCCATAAGCGAAGTGGCCGATCGCCGCGCCCGCCGCCGGCTGGGCGAGAAGGCCGAGGCCGATAACGACCGGCGACAGGTAGCCGACGGCGTAGACGAGAAGCCCCTGGCCGACGACCTGGCTTCCGAAGGAGAGGATGACGAGCGGGGTCCAGTCGTCCGGCATGATCTTCTGGCCGAGGGCCAGCGCCAGGATCAGCAGCGGCAGGGCGGCGGCCGCGCTGGCGATGGCGAGCACCGGCATCGGCGCCATCGTCCTTCGCGCCCGGTCCACCGCGATCAGATAGCCCGTGTAGAGGAGGCCGGCGGCGAGGGTGAAGAGATCGCCGGTGAAATTCTTCGGCGACAGCTCGTAGCTCGACCCCATCAGCAACGCGGTGCCGGCGACGGCGAGGAGGAGGGCGAGCGCCTGCACCCTGCGCGGAAGCTCGCGCAGGATGACGAAGCCGTAGACGACGAGGATGAAGCTCGACGCATTGCCGAACAGGCTTGCGTTGGCGAGCTTGGTGAGGCCGATCCCGACATGCCAGCAGGCGAGGTCGGCGGCGAAGAAGAGCCCGCCAAGGGCGACCGTGGCGACGAGGCTCCACGGCGGCGCCTCCCGTCCCGACTGCTGCCGCCAGGCAAGCAGGAACAGGAAAGGAAGCGCCAGCGTCACCCGCCAGAAGCCCGACGCGACCGGCCCCACATCGGTCAGCCGGACCATCCACGGCCCGACGGCCAGGATGAGGTTCCCGACGATAAGCGCCGGAAAGGCGAAGCGGCCCGGCACCGCCGCGGTGGATGATCGAGATTGCTGCATCTTGCCTTCCGGCCCGCTAGGGGTCGCCCCTCCCCCGCGTCAAGGAATGTAGATGCCGACCCTCTTCGACCCCATCCAGCTCGGCGCCACCCTGTGCCCGAACCGAATCGTCATGGCCCCCCTGACCCGGGGCCGGGCCACCCGCGAGCATGTGCCGACCGAGCTGATGGTTGAATATTACCGCCAGCGCTCGAGCGCCGGCCTGATCGTTACCGAGGCGACCGGAATGAGCCGCCAGGGGCTCGGCTGGCCGTACGCGCCAGGCATCTGGACCGAGGAGCAGAGGGAAGCGTGGAAGCCCGTCGTCGAAGCCGTCCACGAGGCCGGAGGCCGGATCTTCTGCCAGCTCTGGCACATGGGGCGGGTCGTCCACCCCAGCTTCCTCGGCGGCGACCAGCCCGTCTCCGCCTCCGCCACCACCGCCCCCCACAAGGCGCACACCTATGAGGGGCGCCAGCCCTATGCCGAGGCCCGTCCCCTCGGCCTCGACGAGATTCCGGCCCTGCTCGAGGATTACGGCCGGGCCGCCGCTTATGCGATCGCGGCCGGCTTCGACGGGGTCCAGCTCCACGCCGCCAATGGCTATCTGATCGACCAGTTCCTGCGCGACTCCACCAACCGGCGCGACGACGATTATGGCGGCCCGATCGAGAACCGGATCCGGCTGCTCGCCGAGGCGACGCGGGCGATCGCGGACATGGTCGGCGCCGAGCGGACCGCGGTCCGCCTGTCTCCGAACAGCGAGACCCAGGGCTGCGAGGACAGCGACCCGGAGGCTTTGTTCACCGCTGCGGCGGCGGCCCTGGCCGAAATCGGGATCGCCTTCCTCGAGCTTCGCGAGCCGGGCCCGGAAGGGACGTTCGGCAGGTCGGATGTTCCGCCCGTCGCCCCGGCCATCCGCAAGGTCTTCCCGGCGCCCTTGATCCTCAACTCCGATTTCGACCTCGAGCGGGGGCAGGCGGCGCTCGAAGAGGAAAGAGCCGATGGGATCAGCTTCGGGCGCCCCTTCATCTCGAACCCCGATCTTCCCGCCCGTCTGCTCAACCGCACCCCGCTGACGCCGGACGTGATGGCTACCTGGTACAGCCAGGGTCCCGAAGGCTATACCGACTATCCGGAGGCGGAGGCCGTCGCCGCGTGAGCGGGGAGCCGCCGCCCTGCTTCCTGTGCGGCCGCCCGCTCGGCTCGAAGGTGGAGTGGCACCATCCGGTGCCCAAGAGCCGCGGCGGGCGCGAAACCGTGCCCGTCCACCCGCTCTGCCACCGGGCCATCCACCGGGCGCTGGACAACAAGGCGCTGGCGCGGGACTATGCCTCGGCGGCGGCCTTGCGCTCCCATCCCGAGCTGGCGCGCTTCATCGCCTGGGTGGAGGGCAAGGACCCCGATTTCCATGTTCCGACCCGCCGGGGGCGAAGGTGAGACGAGCGGCCGCCATTCTTCAGCGCAGCTTCCTCGCTCTGGCCTTCGGCGGACTTCTGCTCGTCGGCTTTTCCTACTGGACCGCCGTCCAGGCCCCCGTCATCCGCCACCTGCGGATTCCGGTGGACCGATGGGCGAAGGGCACCCCGCCTGTGCGGGTGCTGCTGATGTCCGACATCCACGTCGGCGGACCCGACATGCCGCCCCCCCGGCTCGCCGGGATCGTCGCGCAGATCAACGCACTGAAGCCCGACATCGTCCTCATCGCGGGCGACCTCATCACCGACAAGCGCCTCGCCACCCGCTATTATTCGCACGACGAGGCGGTCGCCCCGCTGGCCGCGCTCCATCCCCGGCTGGCGACCGTCGCGGTGATGGGCAATCACGATCATTGGCGGGATTCCGCCGCCGCCCATAGCGCGCTGGCGAGGGCGGACATTATCGTGCTGGACAATCAGGCGGTGCAGATCGGGCCGCTCGCGGTGGGCGGGCTCGACGACGACTTCACCGACCGTGCCGACGTCCCGGCGACCATGGCGGCCCTGAGCCGTCTCAAGGGCCCGAAGATCGTCCTCAGCCACAGCCCGGACCCCTTCGCGCGCCTGCCCGCGGGTGTGAAGCTGATGGCGGCCGGCCATACCCATTGCGGGCAGATCGCGCCGCCGCTCATCGGCCCGCTCTCGACCATGTCGGACTATGGCCGCCGATACGCCTGCGGCGTGGTCCGCGAGGGCGGCAAGATCCTGGTGGTGAGCGCCGGACTCGGCACCAGCGGAGTCCCGCTCCGCCTGGGCGCCGTGCCCGATTTGTGGCTGATCGAGGTCGGGCCTTGAGGGCCCGGTCCGTCATTGCAAGCGAAGCGAAGCAATCCACTTCTGCGCCTTTCGCGGACGCTGTGCTTCGATTGCCGCGCCGCTTCGCTCCCGCAATGACGGGGGATCGAGCCTAAACCAGCCTCAGGGCGCTCACCGCGACGAACAGGCCGATCGCGAGGAACAGTGCGCCCAGGCCGATCCGTATCCCCTTCAGCGGCACCGATCTCGCTATGACGTCGCCGAGCAGGGCCGCCGGAACGCTCGCGATCATGATTCCGGCGGTGGCCCCGGCGGCGGCGAGCGCGAAGGCGTCGAACCGGGCGGCGAGGGCGAAGGTCAGGAACTGGGTCTTGTCGCCGAATTCGAGCACGAAGAAGGATGCGGCGGCGACGAGGAAGGGGCCGGCGCGGGAGGTGCCGTCCGATTCGTAGGGGCTTGGCCGGATCAGCCCGGCCACTCCGGCGAAGACCAGCGCGAGCGCGACCAGCAGGGACAGCGCCCGGAGCGGGACCATGTCGTGCACGATCGATCCTCCGAACGCCGCGATCAGGCTGTTCGCGACAGCCGCGGCGAGCACTCCCGCGAGGATCGGAAGCGGCCGGCGGTAGCGGACCGCCAGAGCGATGACGAGCAGCTGGGTCTTGTCGCCCCATTCGCCGAGGGCGGCGGCGACGAAGCTGGCGAGGAGCGCGTCCAAAGGCTCAGGCGCCCAAATCTCAGGTGCAGAGCCGGATCGAGACCGAGGCGAGCATCGCTTCCGCGGCGCTCTCCTCCATCCGCTCGCAGCCGATCGCGTCCTGAAGCCGGCCGAGGTAGAGCGCGCGCGGGCAGGCGCCGCGATTTTCCGCGACGGCCCGTTCGAGCCCCTCCGCCACCCGTACCACCGGGATCAGTCCGTAAGCCGCCGCGAGCCGCTTGATCCCGGCGAGGCCGTCGGTGAAATCCCGCGCCGACAGGCGTCCGGGTTTTTGAAGGGTGGCGAGCCGCTCGCAAAGTTCGGCCCGAACCAGCATTATCCCATCCGCCTCGATCCGCATCGTCCCGCTCCCCGCCCGGTCACAAGCGACGATGCGCCGATATGGTTACCGCTTCGTTAAGGCCGCGATCGCCTCCGCTCGCATCATCGCGGCGAAGGCCGGGAGCCCGGCTCCGGCCCGGACTCGGTCAGGGTTTCGGCGGCCACCGCTTTTCCCGGTCCCGCTCCAGGCACAGCCAGGTCCAGCGCACTCCGGCATCGCGGTTCTGCTGCTGCACGGATTCGGCTTCCTGGCGCATGAGCAGCTTCAGGCCCGCCCCTTCCGCGCAACCTATCATCTGATCGACATTGGCGCCGAAGCACGGCCGGGTCGGGGCGCCGGGTCCGTGTCGAACGGAGATTATCAGCCGGCCTTCGGGCGCGACCAAAGTGGCGAGGGTCGTCAAGGCCCTTGGCTGCTCTTCGGCGCGAAGATGCTGCCAGACGCCGATCGCGACGATCAGGTCGAACACCGCGCCGCCGGCGGTCACCGAAGCGAGGAGAGGCAGGGAATCGTCCAGCCAGGCGAGGTTCGCAAGCCGATGCAGATCCATGCCCGCGCGGCGAAGCTCGGGCACCGGCTCGACCGCCACGACATCATGACCATGGCCCGCGAACCAGGCGGCGTCGCGTCCGGTCCCGGCTCCCACGTCGAGGATCCTGCTGGCCCGGGTCGGCAAAAGCGCCATCACCGGCGCGAGGACGTCCACCGTCCGGAGCGCTTCGAACCGGGTGATCAGATCGTCCGCATCCCCGGCATAGCCGGCAAGAATGTTCATTTCGTCCGTCGCGGCGGCCTCCCGCCCGCGGGCAACGGGCGGCGTCCATTTTGCCTGCCTCCAGCCGCGTGTCACCAAATATATACTGCACCGGGACAAAGCCGTCTTCACGGCCGTCGCGCCCCCAGCCCGGTTTTCCGGGCGTCAGTTCTGTTCGTCGAGGACGTCGCGGACCTTGACCGCGAGGTCCGCCGAACTGAACGGCTTCGTGATCAGTCGCACGCCTTTGTCCAGGCGGCCCTGATGGATGATGGCGTTCCGCGCGTAGCCCGTCGTGAAGAGGACCTTGAGCTCGGGGCGCAAGCGGCGCGCCTGCTCGGCGACCTGCGCGCCGGTCATGCCGCCGGGCAGCACCACGTCGCTGAACAGCAGATCCACGCGCGTC
>DASVPM010000291.1:0-20190 GCA_036382815.1 Allosphingosinicella sp. | reverse complement strand
GGTGTCGATGTTAAAATCCTAAGTGTAAAGCGGACAGATCGAAAGTCAGATGAGGTATCGGTTCACAGCAAGATACGAGCTATAGAGACAGAACTTTTGAAGGAGGATCTGGTTGGGTCGCCTGAGCTCGACCGGCCATATATTGCAGGTACGCTGCCCCTGCGCGCTGGCGGGTATGGCTGGACGCATCGGGAATCCCCTTCACCGATCGCCTTCTGGAGCAACACCTTCGACAGTGGCTTGGCGCTCGCTTTCGCTGGCTCTCGGTATCACCTGGTAGGAGAGCAGCGCAGCAACGGGGCCCATTCTCATTCCCTGACAGATGTAATGGTAGCCTGGTTTCTGCAGAACCTGGCGGAAGACTTTCAAGGCGCGACTATTGACTCGGACGACGAGGAGGAGGCCCAGGGACTGAGGCCAGCGGATATCGCTAACGCAACCTTCTTGGCGGCAAGCCAGATGCAGGGCCCAGTCCAAGCGTTCAGCTTCCTCGCGAAGGTTCTTCATCGAAGCGAGTGGCCTGAGGATCGGGGCTTCCGAGCATCGGGCATTAAGCGCATTGTGCTCGCTTCCCCAATCTACGTGGCGCTAGCTGAGTAACGCCACCGCCCATCCCTCACGATAGGCCCGAGTCGGTATTTCTGATGGTATTTTCTCCAAAAATGTACTGCCTGCCGAGGGATGTGTGAGGTTCCTCCCTCTCCGCCATTCCTGCTTCAGAAACAGACCAAGCGAGCCACGATCGCTAAGAAAGGTGTTGCATCCTTGTTGCGTGGAAGCGCCGGAACTGCGCGGAAATCGGCGGAAAACCGCGAAAAATCGCGGGACGAGCCGCAACAAGGCTCCGCCGGCCGCGCTTGCGGCCAAGTTGCTGATTCTACAGCAGAAAAGCTGGATGCCCGACGAGGATTCGAACCTCGATTGACGGAGTCAGAGTCCGCTGTCTTACCATTAGACGATCGGGCAGTGCGGCCGCGAAATAGGACCCGCCCTGCCCCCGGTCAAGGGCGGCGACCGCCTACTCGGCGGGGACCGCGCCGGGTGCCGGCCGGCGGGAGAGCAAGCGGACGAGCCTGGGCAGCGGGGCGTTCCTCTCCATCCAAGCGGCATAGTCGCGATAGGCGGGGTCGGCCGACAGATGACGCTCCTCCGTCCGCGCCCGCCAGTAATAGATGCCGGCGACGACGGCCATGACGAAGCTGTTGCGGATCATGTCGGTCATGTTGCCCGTGGTGGCGAAGAAGGGGAGCGTCGCGAGCCACCAGAAAATGTTCTTCGAGACATAGGCCGGATGCTTGGTCCAGGCATAGGGGCCGTGGGTGAGGATGCCGCGGTGCGTGAGGTTCGAGAAGCGGATCCCGAAGGCGACCGTCGCCCAGGCGTAGACGGCGGTCAGCGCCACCATCAGGAAGGCGACCAACGTCATCAGCAGCGGATAGCCGTCGAGCCAATAGTTCCAGCCGCCCTCGCCCATCGTCCCGGGATGATAGTCGAGCGGCCCGCCGGGGCCCATCAGGACGAACGGCGGATAGCAGATCAGAGCCGCGGTCCAGCCCGCCGCGTAGGGATTGGCGGAACGGATATGGGCGTCGAGCGGCTTCATCGTCAAAGCGTAGCCGACCGTCGCGAAGACGGTGTCGATCATGAACATCGCCGTGATCAGCCAGCGGGTCAGGCTGACCAGGGTCTCGGCGATCTCGTCGCCCGCGGGCGTCACCGTCCCGGCCCAGTTGCCCGGAACGATCGCGATCATGAAGGCCATGAAGAAGCCCTTGACCGCCCAGCAGCGCAGATGCTCGTAGACCATCTCGCGCTCGACCAGGCTCGACTTGCCGATCAGCAGCTGGCCGAAATGCCAGGCGCCGTCGCGCGGCTCGACCAGCCGCCGGTCGAGCCAGGTCACGTAGGGGACGGACAGAAGCAGCAGCGGCGCCGCGGCGTAGCCCAGCACCTCCATCGAGAACAGGTAGACGCCGCCCCAATACCAGCGGCCGACGCAATAGAGGAAGCCGATCCCGGCCCAGGTCGCCCACAGGCCGGCGATCTTGACCAGGCTGAAGTCGAGCGCTTCGGAAAGCGGCCGCGCCGGTCCGTGCCAGTCAATGCCCGTCGAGGGCCGGCGGTGGACTTTGTCGACGAGGATCGACCAGAGCACCATCGGCACTCCGCAGGCGAGAAGCGCGAGCAGAGCGCCGCCCTGGCCGGACAGCCCGAAGGTCCGTGCCGCCGCAACCCAGGCGAACAGCCCGGCGAGCCCGACGACACCGACGCCCGTGCTGACCGCCGAGCGGGGCCGGGGATCGGCCGTGGTTGCGCTGACGATCGGGGCCTCGGCGTTCATGGCATCGGGCTTAGCCCGGAATGGTAAGCAAGCCGTGAACGTTTACGACCGAACGCACCGGCTCCGGCAACCGCCCCGACCGTCATCCCGGCGGTGCGGGCCGCGAGGTCCGGATCCGGCCTGCCCCGCCGCGCCGTTTACCTCCATTCCGGCGGCAATCGCCTCTGCCTGTAAGGGGTTCGTAAACGTCTGCACCGTTATGCCTTTTCACTGGCGAGCAAGTGGGGCGCGCGCGCCGCAGGCGATGGCCGGGGAGGGACGATGCTGTCGAACGAATGCCATGAGGAGACGACCTTCTCCTTTTCGCGCCAGGCGCCGCAACCGCCGGAGCGCCGGCGCGCGACCCGGCATCTCACCATCCTTCGGGTAGGGGCGCTGGTCGGCCCCGCCGGGCGCGAGCTCTGCCTGATCCGCAACATCTCGGCGGGTGGCCTGATGGCGCACGTCTATTCGCAGCACGCCTTGGGCTCGGCGGTGGCGATCGAGCTGAAGAGCAACCAGCCCGTCCCGGGGACGGTGGTCTGGGCGGACCAGTCGAACCTCGGCATCGAGTTCGACCGGCCGATCGACGTCGAGGAGATGCTGTCCAGCCAGTCGGCGCTCGAATCGGGCTGGCGGCCGCGCCTCCCCCGGGTCGAGGTCGACCGGCTCGCGACCCTGCGCTGCGGCTCCCGCCTCTACGGGGTCAACACCCGCGACATCAGCCAGGGCGGGGTCAAGATCGAGACCGACCAGCCGTTCGAGGTCGGCCGCGAGGT
Source organism: Allosphingosinicella sp. (assembly GCA_036382815.1). Lineage (GTDB taxonomy): Bacteria > Pseudomonadota > Alphaproteobacteria > Sphingomonadales > Sphingomonadaceae > Allosphingosinicella. The sequence goes on along the minus strand of DASVPM010000291.1, from coordinate 17,091 downwards.
CGTTCTCACCATGGAGAGGTTCCGGCCCGTGGCGGGCGTCGTCCGCTGGTGCCAGGACGGCCTCGCCGGAATCGCCTTCAACCACCTCATTCCCTTCCACGAGCTGATGGAATGGCTGAGGCCCGAGGCCGCGTCTAAGCGCTGACTCGCCGGCCTGCCACGTTGACAGCCCGCGCCCCTTTCGCCAATGGGACGCCCTCCCCGATTGGGTGCCTCCTGGACAGGTGGCCGAGTGGTTAAAGGCAGCAGACTGTAAATCTGCCCGGGTTTCCCGTACGCTGGTTCGAATCCAGCCCTGTCCACCAGAGCTTCGCTCCTTAGCGAGCTTCGGCTGGCGAGCCATCCGGCCGCGGACCTATGGCGGGCTTGCCCGCCGAAGTCGGGTTCGCCTAAAGGGTTGAAACGGCGCAGGCGGGTGTAGCTCAATGGTAGAGCAGAAGCCTTCCAAGCTTACGACGAGGGTTCGATTCCCTTCACCCGCTCCAGCGCCCGCCGCCCCGCCCCTGCTAAGCGGCGGCCGTCCTCACCCCGCTCGCGCCGATCGCTCCGCGAAGATCGAACTCGCTGGTGAAGCGGACTCCGAGCCGTCGGTCCCGGCACCAGCGGATCTCGACCTCGAGGAGGTTGAACCCGGGCATTTCGAGCTTGGCGGTCGAACCCGCCTCCAGATCCCTCGGAGCCTCGAGCAAGGCGCCCCCGGCGGAAAGGTTGCGGACGTTGACCGGCAGGCTCTGGCCTCCGGCGTGGAGAATGCCCCGTTTGATCAGGCGGTGGCGCGGCGCCCGGCTGACCGCGAACCCCTCCGCATCGACCGGGCAGCTTTGCCCGGCCAGAGTCAGGGCCTCTTCGGGCGGGATGGCCCGGCCGAAGATGAAGCCCTGGATGTAGGTGCAGCCGAGCGAGCGGATCAGGTCCAGCTCCTGATGGGTCTCGGCCCCCTCCGCCGTGGTCTGCATCCGGAGCTTGTGGGCAAGCCCGACGATGGCCTCGAGGATCGGAAGGTTGCGGCTTCCGGGCAGTGAAGCGCCTTTGACGAAGGCGCGGTCGATCTTGATCTTGTCGAACGGCGCCCGTTCCAGATAGGCCAGGCTCGAATAGCCGGTCCCGAAATCGTCGAGCGCGAGCCGGACTCCGATCCTTTTCAGCGAGGCGAAGGTCTCGTCGATCTTAGGGTCGTCGGCGAGGAAGACCGCTTCCGTGATCTCGAGCTCGAGCCGGCCGGCCGGCAGCCCGGCATTGGCGAGCGCCTGAAGCACCAGCGAGGAGAAGCCCTTGGTGGCGAACTGGGTCGGCGAGACGTTGACGGCGACGAAGAGGTTCTCGGGCCATTTCGCCGCCTCCTGGCAGGCGACCCGCAGCACCCACTCGCCGAGCTGGTTGATGAGGCCGGTATCCTCGGCGATCTGGACGAAGGACTGGGGCGAGATGAAGCCCTGCTCCGAATGGTCCCAGCGGACGAGCGCCTCGAAACCGGCCAGGGTCTCCGAAGTCCCCGACACGACCGGCTGGAAGAACACCTCGAGATCGCCAGCCGACATGGCCAGCCGCAGGTCGTGCTCCAGCGCCTGGCGATTGGCCGAGATCATCTCCATCTCCGGCTCGAAGACCCGCGACATCCCGCGCTCGGTCTTGGCCGCATAGAGCGCCAGATCGGCCTTGCGGAACAGGGTTTCGGCGTCGTCGGCCCGGGGGAAGGAATAAGCGATTCCGACCGACGCGCCGATCGAGATGCTGCGCTCGCCGGACTTGAAGGCCTGCGAGAGGTAGACGATGCAGCGGCGGGCCAGCTCCTCGACGGTCTCGCGGCGGGTGTTGTGGGAAATCACAACCTCGAACTCGTCTCCGCCGAGGCGGCCGACGGTCCCGTGCTTGCCGAATATCTGTTCGATCCGGGTCGCCGCCTGCCGCAATATGTCGTCGCCGACCAGGTGGCCGAGCGTGTCGTTGACGTCCTTGAAGCGGTCGAGGTCGACGATGAGCAGGGCCACCTCGGTACGGCTGGCGACCCGAAGCGCGTCTTCCAGGCATTTGAGGATCGTGGCCCGATTCGGCAGGCCGGTCAGCGAATCGTAGCGGGCGGCGCGCCTCAGCTCCGCTTCGGCCCTGGTCTTTTCCGACAGATCGGAGCCGATGCCGCGAAAGCCGACGAGCTCGCCCGTGTCCGCCAGAACGGGTCTGCCCGTCAGTGCCCAGAGCACGTCCGGATTCTCGGCGCTCCTCACGGTAAGGTCGGTGAAGGGAAGCGCGCGCGACAGGTAGAAACCGAGGGTCCGTTCGCCGCCGATGCCCTCGCCGCCTTCGTCCCGGCAGTCCATCGCGAGCTCGGCCAGCCTTCGGCCGATCACCGGTCCCGCATGGGCCCCCTCCGCGCCGAACCCCGAGAAATAGGTCAGGCGGCCCTCGCGGTCGACCTCCCAGAACCAGCCCTTGCCGCTGTCCTCGAACATCTGCGCGAATCGCGAGCAATCCGCCAAAGCCTCTGCTTCGGCGGCCGGCTGGGCTTCGCCCCCCTTCCTTGAGAAACGGCTGATCATCTTTCGAGACTCTTACCCCCGCCGAGCGATTTAAGGCCGGCCGGTTAACATTGGCTAAGCACGCCAGGTTGGATTGGCCGCTTCGGCCCTCCTCAGCCTCCCAGCCGGTTGGCTCGAGCCACGAGATAGGCGTGGAGGGCGTCGATCTCCGCGTCGGTGAGATAGGCGAAGTCGTTCTTCGAGACGGTCGTCATCAACCCGAGGTCCCGGCCCGTCGGCGGGCGGCCGGTGCGCAGCAGCGCCTTGAACTGGGTCGCGTCGTAGCCGGCCGCCACCCTGAGGTCGGGAGTCTTCTGGCCCGGACCGGCGACGCCGCCCATCAGCGACGGGCCATGGCATTCCGTGCAGGCGATGGAGGCGAGGTGGCGGGCCGGCTCATGCTCGCGGCCAAGTCCGATCGGCGCCTCGCGGCGATGCTCGGCCACGGCCGAGGGGGCCGGCCGGAACCAGCCGAGGACCAGGCCGACCCGGCCGAGCGGCCCGGCGCTCAGGCCCTTCGTCTGCCCGGGTGCCGCCGGCAAGGTCCGGATCCAGCGCACCAGCGCTGCCGTCTCGCGGTCGGTCAGATGCGAGAACATCGGCGAAGGCATGATGAAGAGGGCGCGTCCGTCATGGCCGATGCCCTGGCGGATTCCGGCCGCGAGCTGCTGGTCGCTCGCCTTCGCGGCGACCTCGGTGAGGTTCGGGGCGAATACCTTGGCGACTCCGGGCGCCTCGAACATCAGCTTGCCCTTCAGTCCTTCGCCGTGACAGCTGAGGCAGCCAAGCACCCGGGCGAGGCGGGGCGCGCCGGCCTGCTCGGCGGCGCTCACCGCCGGGAGGGTCTCGGCCGACGCCGGATAATCCCGCCGAAGGATGATTTCCGACCAGGCGAAGATCACGATCGCCGCCAGGATCAGCAAAGCGATTAATCCCGCAAGGCCGATGCCGGCCCACCGCAGCGCTTTCCGCATTGGCGACTCCCCCGAATCCCGGCAGATTGGTCTCACGAACCGGGGTGCCCGGCAAGAGGTCCGAACGATGAAGCGATCCTGGCTGCTCCCCGCGCTCCTGCTCTCGGGCTGCACCGCTGAGATTCGCGAGAGCGACTTCATCCGCCCGCTTCGCGACGGCCCCCTGTCAGCACAGGCGGTCGCCGCGGCCGCGCCGGGCTACCGCCTCACCGAGCACCGCATCCCCAGGCCCGGCGGCGGACGCCTCTATGCCGTCCATCTGCGCCAGCCGGGCGCCCGGGCGACGATCCTCTATTTCGGAGGCAACGGCTATACGGTCGGCCGCTACGGAGCTTGGACGGCGAGCGTCTTCGCGCCGCTCGGAGTAGATCTGATGATCGTGGACCATCGCGGCTACGGCCTCAGCGAAGGCAAGACGGGCATCGCGGCGATGGAAGCGGACGCCCTCGCCGTCTTCGACTATCTTAGCGGCCTCGCCGGCGCCCGGCAGCCGATCGTCCTCCATGGACACTCGCTGGGGAGCTTCATCGCCGGCCATGTCGCCGCCAACCGGCCCGCCGCCGGAGTGGTTCTCGAAAGCTCCGCCACGACGACCGAGCAATGGGTGGCCGCGAGCACGCCCGGAGCGGCCAGGCTCTTCATCAGAAAGGTGGACATCGGCGAGGGGCTGCGCGGCCGGGGCAACCTCGCCAACATGGCGCGCATCGAGGAGCCCCTGCTCCTCCTCGTCGGAGCGAAGGACCGAACCACGCCGCCGAGCCTTTCGCAGGGCCTCTACGCCGCGTCCCCGCTTCCGGAGACCCGCAAGACCCTGCGCACGATAGAAGGCGCGGGCCACCAGGACGTGATGACGAGGCCGGAGACGATCCGGGCCTACCGGGACTTCCTGGACCGGCTGCAGTAACCGGTGGAGCCATCTCCCGTCAAAAACGGGAGAGGGCGAAACCGACCCCGCTTCACCCGGCGTTCACGTGCCGACAGGCGAGGTTCAGCTTGCCGGGACGGGCGGAGCGGCGCGACACGCCGAAGCGTTCTTCCGCAGGCGGAACGAGGGCGGGAAGCCAGCCGTTCCTTTGCCGGACCCAAGGGAGTTTTCGTTATGCGTAACCTCATACTGCTCGCCGGCACCGCCGCGCTCGCCCTCGCCGCGCCCGTCGCGGCCGAAAAAGGCGGCAAGGGGGGCGGCCACGGCGGCGGCGGCGGCAAGCCCGCCAAGGTCGAGCATGGCGGCGGCGGCCATGGCGGCGGCGAGCCGGCCGGGATGGAACGCGGCCACGGCCACGGCGGCGGCGGTCACGTCGCGCGCGCGGCCCAGCCGCACAAGGCGGAACGCCAGGCCTTCCGGGCCGAAGGACGGCCGGAACGCCGGATCGTCCGCGCCGAGCGGCCCCAGCGGGAAGTCCGGCGATCGATCCGCGACGAGCGCCGGCAGGACCATTTCGTCCGCCGCGGAGGCGAGGATCGCCGCGACTTCCGCCGCGTCGGCCGCGACGTTCGCCCAATGCCCGACTTCCGCCCGAATGAGCTCCGCTTGTCCGGATATGACCGCTCCTGTCCTCCGGGCCTCGCCAAGAAGCGCAACGGCTGCCTGCCTCCGGGGCAGGCGAAGACGCATTTCGCCCGCGGCCAACGGATCGAGCGCGACTGGTTCGATGGCTACCGCGTGCCGGTCGCCTATCAGAGCTTCTATCAGGACTCGCCCGATCATTATTACAGCTACGACGACGACGGCTACATCTACCGCGCCGACCGCGGCAGCGACCTGATCAGCGCCATCATCCCCTTGTTCGGCGGCGGCTTCGGCATCGGCCAGCCGCTCCCGGCCGGCTACGACGCCTACAATCTCCCGATCCAGTATCGCGACGATTATTACGACACCGACGAGTCGCTCTACCGCTACGGCGACAACGCCATCTACGAGGTCGACCCGCAATCGGGGCTGATCGAAGGCATCGTCGCGCTGCTCGCCGGCGATCTCAACGTCGGCCAGCAGCTTCCCGCCGGCTACGACGCCTACAATCTGCCGATGGACTATCGCGACGACTATCAGGACGACGATGAAAACCTCTATCGTTACGCCGACGGAAACATCTATCAGGTCGACGCCAAGACCCAGATGATCCAGGCGATCGTCGAAATGCTCGCCTGAAGGAGCCCGGTTTGATGAAGAGAGCGCTGTTCGCCGCCGCCTTGCTCCTCGCCGCCTGCCAGCAGGAGGAGGGCGGCAACCGGACCGGGTCCAATTCGGCGGCCCCCGGGGCCGCGGCGAAGGGCGAGCATCCGAAGTCCAATCTCCTGCAGGCTCTTGGCGGCTCAGCGGACCATAAGACGCTCGCCAATGCGGTGCGGTCGGCGGGGCTGACCGAGACCCTGTCCGGAGCGCAGCCCTACACACTGTTCGCGCCGAACGAAGCGGCGTTCGGGAGGCTTCCCCCAGGCGCCGCCAACGGCCTTCTCGCGCCGGAGGCCAAGGGCCGGCTGGTCACCTTCCTGACCGGCCATATCGTCCCCGGCCTCGTCACCACGGCCGATCTCGAGCGGGCGATCGAGCGCGGCAAGGGCAAGGCCCGGCTCGCCACCGTCGGCGGCAACGATCTGACCTTCAGCCGCGACGGCGGCTCGCTGGTCGTGACCGATTCCGCAGGCGGGCAGGCCCGGGTCACCGGCACGGAGCGCCTCGCGTCGAACGGCGTCGTGCACAGCGTCGACGGGGTATTGCAGGGCAAGTGAGCCCCGCCGCCCCAGCGCAGGCTGGGGCCCGGCGGGTGAAACGCGAAGCGGTATTTCACCCCCTGGGACGCCAGCCTCCGCTGGCATGACCCAAGTTCGCCTGCACGGAATCTGCACGCAGTTCGCGCGGCGAATCGAGGCCCGGTCCATCCGGGTTCGACATATTCCGTCCATCGAGGCGAGATGGAACTCACCGCACCCCCCCGCCTTCGCCGCGCCCTGGCGCCTCCGCGTTCGACGCTTCAGCTTCCTGGCAGGCGGCTCCGGGCGATCAGGCGCCGCGCGTCCGCCGAGCAGCGGGCGCAGGCGCAGAGCGCCGCGGCGAGCAATATGTTCTGCCGCTTCTCGGCCGGCATCCGCGGCTGCGACGGGAGGAGGGTCGCCCTCTCAGCCTTTGACAGCCGCGGCGCGGGGATGTGACATGTACGCGATGAGCCACAAGATCCTTCTCGTCGACGACGACGCCCATATCCGCCAGCTGCTCGCCTTCGCGCTCGGCAAGGCCGGGATGAAGACGATCGAGGCCGGAGACGGCGAGGCGGCGCTGAAGGAGGTCGAGCGCGAGCGGCCCGACCTCATCGTCCTCGACATCAACATGCCCAGGATGGACGGGCTCGAAGTGTGCCGGCGGCTGCGCGCCGAGGGCGACCTGCCGATCCTCTTCCTGTCCTCGCGGGATGACGAGATCGATCGGGTGCTGGGTCTGGAGCTCGGCGGCGACGACTATGTCGTCAAACCCTTTTCTCCGCGCGAAGTGGTGGCCCGAGTCAGCGCGATTCTGAAGCGCGGGGGACGGGCGCTGGCCGAGGCAGGGTCGAAGGCCGCGCTCGTCCACAACCGGCTGCGTCTCGATCCCGAGGCCTGGGAAGCGCATTGGGACAAGGAGCCGGTGCCGGTGACGGTCACCGAGTTCCAGCTGCTCCAGCTGCTCGCCAGCCTGCCCTCGAAGGTCTTCAGCCGGGACGCCATCATCGACCGGCTGCACGGCCCAGGCTTCGCCATCACCGACCGGACAATCGACAGCCATATCCGGAACCTCCGAGCCAAGTTCGCGGCGCTGGGCGGCGGCGACCTGATCGAGACCCGGGCGGGGATCGGCTACAGGATCGGCCGCTGTCTCGGACGGGAACCCGCTTGATCCGACCGCTGAAGGACTATGCCAAGCGCCACTGGCCGGCGCTCAGGCTTCGCACCCTGCTCTTCCTCACCTTGCTGTTCGTCGCGGCGCTGCCGGGCATCGGCGCGGTCTTCCTTCGAGTCTACGAGAACACGCTGGTCCAGCAGACCGAGGCCGAGCTGATCGCCCAGGGCGCCGTCCTCGCCGGCGCCTACCGGGCCGCCTGGCCGGAGCCGTTCACCGACCCGGCGCCAGGGCCGTTGCGGCCCGAGCGCCCGACCATCGACCTCCGCTCGATGCCGGTGCTTCCCGCGCAGCCCGAGGCCCGGCCATCGCGCTGGCCTCCCGATCCTCGTGCCGCCCACGCCGCTTCGGCGCTGAAGCCCGTGGTGATCGACACCGCCCGGACGACCCTGGCCTCGATCCGGCTGATGGACGTGCACGGCACGGTGCTGCTCGGGCGAGGCGACGTCGGCCGCTCCTATCTGCACCTGCCCGAGGTCGCCCCCGTCACCATCGGGCAGACCCGAACCGTCCTGCGCGAACGCGGCGACTACCGCCCGCGCTACGCGCTCGAATGGCTGAGCCGGGCCTCGAACATCCGGGTTCATTACGTCCGCCCGATCGTCGCTGGGGGCGAGGTGGTGGGTCTGCTCATGCTGAGCCGGAGCCCGCGCGGCCTGTTCCTGGGAATCTACCAGGACCGGGGCAAGATCGCGCTTGGAGTCGCGCTCATCTTCCTCACCCTGCTCATTCTCGCCGGCCTGCTCTCCCGCGGCATCTCCCAGCCGATCGAGGCGCTGAGCGAGGCGACCCAGAACGTCGCGCGCGGAGCGGTCGCGGTGCCCGACCCGCCGCCGACCGCCGCCATCGAGATCCGCAATCTCTACGTCAACTTCGCGGCGATGGCCGACCGGATCGAGCGCCGCTCGCGCTATCTCAAGGACTTCGCGGCGGCCGTCAGTCACGAGCTCAAGACCCCGATAACCGGGATCAAGGGCGTGCTCGAATTGCTCGCCGAGCATCCCGGGATGAGCGAGGAGGAGCGCCACCGCTTCCTCTCCAACGCGGGGGCCGACGCGGACCGCCTCTCGCACCTGCTCCGCCGCCTCCTCGACCTCGCCCGGGCCGACATGGCGGTCGCTCCCGAGGATTCGGCGACCGTGCCCGAAGGGCCCGCACTGAAGGTCGCCGACGCGCACCGGACCGCGGGCTTCGCGGTCGAAGTGCGGCTGGCCGGGGTGCCGGCGGTGGCCGCGCCGCCGGAATTGCTCGAGGCCGTGCTCGAGACCCTAGTCGAGAACAGCCATCAGGCCGGAGCTGGCGAAGTGACGATTGCCGGCCGGGCGGACCGGTCGAAGGTCAGGATCATCGTCGCGGACGACGGCCACGGCATCGCCGAGGCGGACCGCGAGCGGATCTTCGAGCCTTTCCACACCAGCCGCCGAGGCGAGGGCGGATCGGGCCTGGGCCTGTCCATCGCCCGCTCCCTCCTCGCCGCCTGCGGAGGTACGATCTCGGCCCCGCCGAGCGAGAGCGGCGCCCTCTTCGAAATCTGCCTTCCGGCGGTCTCGGAGTAGCGCGCCCGTCATCCCGGCGAAAGCCGGGACCTCGGGTCGGGAAGTCTCGGCGGGCCTCTCCGAGATCCCGGCCTTCGCCGGGATGACGGCTCTATTCGAACTCCAGGATCACCGCGTCCACCGCGAGGCTGTCCCCCGGCCTGGCCGAAACCGACTTCACGACCCCGGCTTTCTCGGCGCGCAGGATATTCTCCATCTTCATCGCCTCGACGACGGCGAGCGGCTGACCCGCCTCGACCTTTTCGCCTTCGGCGACGTTGAGAGCGGTCAGCAGGCCCGGCATAGGGCAGAGCAGATACCTGGACAGATCGGGCGGCACCTTCTCGATCATGAAACGGCTGAGTTCGGCGACATGGGCCGGCAGGACGTCGAGCAGGTGAGAGGCGCCGCGGGTCGTCAGACGCCATTGGCGGCCGCGGCGGCCGACCTGGACGGTGCGCGGGCGGCCGTCGATCATGGCCTTGAGCAACGGCTGGCCCGGCTCCCATCGGCCGATCAGCTCTCGTCCTTCGCCTTCGTCGAGATAGGCGAGGAGGCCGCCTTCGAAGCCATCGAAGCGGACCGCGAAGCTCTTGCCCCCGATCCGCACCACGCGCTCCTCGGCCGGCGGCACCGGAGCGCCAAGCTGGCCGCTGACCGCGCAGGCGCGGCCGTCCGTCTCCATCGCCAGCATCGCGCCGATCGCGGCCAGATCTTCGATAAGGAGAGCGTCCGCGGGAGCGCCCTCGAAACCTTCCGGATATTCCTCGGCGATGAAGCCGGTAGTCAGCCGCCCCTCCCGGAAACGCGGATGCTGCATCAGCGCCGACAGGAAGTCGACATTGTGCCCGATACCTTCGATCACGAAGGAATCGAGCGCTTCGGCCTGGCGATCGATCGCCGCCTCGCGCGTCGGCGCCCAGGTGATCAGCTTGGCGATCATCGGGTCGTAGAACATCGAGACTTCGCCGCCCTCCTCGACCCCGTCGTCGACTCGGACAATGCTCCCGTCCCCTCTCGCGATGAGGGATGTCGTCAGCTCCGCCGGGTCGCGAGACAATGTCCACCCCGAGCCTTCGGCTGAAGGGGGGGGGCTTGTCGGCGGCGGTCTGTATCGCACCAGCCGCCCCGTCGAGGGCAGGAAGCCGCGATAGGGGTCCTCGGCATAGACCCTGTTCTCGATCGCCCAGCCGTTCAGCTTCACCTCGTCCTGCCCGAACGGCAGCTCCTCCCCGGCCGCGACCCGGATCATCAGCTCGACGAGGTCGAGGCCGGTCACTTCCTCGGTCACCGGATGCTCGACCTGGAGGCGGGTGTTCATCTCGAGGAAGTAGAAGCTCCGGTCGGCGCCGGCGATGAACTCGACGGTGCCGGCGCTGTAATATCCGACCGCTCTGGCGAGGGCGACGGCCTGCTCCCCCATCGCCCTGCGCATCTCGGGCGTGACGAAGGGCGACGGCGCTTCCTCGACCACCTTCTGGTGGCGGCGCTGCACCGAGCATTCGCGTTCGCCCAGATAGAGGAGGTTGCCGGCCTTGTCGCCGATCAGCTGGATTTCGATGTGGCGCGGATTCTCGACGAACTTCTCGATGAACACCCGGTCGTCGCCGAAGCTCGCAAGGCCCTCGCGCTTGGTCGCCTCGAAGCCCTCGCGGACGTCGGTCTCGGACCAGGCAAGCCGCATCCCCTTGCCGCCGCCGCCGGCCGAGGCCTTCATCATCACCGGATAGCCGATCTCGGCGGCGATCCTCACCGCATGCTCGGTATCGTCGATCTCGCCAACGAAGCCCGGCACGACGCTCACCCCTGCCTCGCGCGCCAGCTTCTTCGACTCGATCTTGTCGCCCATCGCCGCGATTGCGCCGGGCGGCGGTCCGATGAAGGCGATCCCCGCTTCCTCAAGGGCGCGGGCGAAGCTCTCGCGCTCGGAGAGGAATCCGTAGCCGGGATGGACCGCTTCGGCGCCCGTCTCCCTGCAGGCGTCGATGATGAGCTGTGCGTTGAGATAGGATTCGCTCGCCGGCGGCGGGCCCAGCCGGACCGACTCGTCGGCAAGCTTCACATGGGGGGCGCGCGTGTCGGCGTCGGAATAGACCGCGACGGTAGCGATCCCCATCTGCCGAGCGGTGCGGATGACCCGGCAGGCGATCTCGCCGCGATTGGCGATCAGGATCTTGTTGAACATGACGCCCCTTCGTCATTCCCGCGACGGCGGGGATTTAATGGTGGGGCCGTGACTATGTCGGAAGACGAAGGAAAGGAAGACGATGCTTCTCCCTTCCCGCGGCGCACGGTCGCAAACGGCCCGCGGCAAATCATCCGCGTCTCCTCGGCCGCGTCGCGGCGGTTTTGGGATATAGGGTGACGTAGAAGTGGACGTTGCCGCCGCGGCGGGCGTGCGAAGAAACCAGCTCGATCCGCGATGTCGATCCGTCGGCGTTGACGACGATCCAGCGCGTCTCGCGCGTCGGCGGGACCCAACCGGGCGTCGGCGGCGCGAGCGGTGGCTCTGCGGCGGGCAGACCCAGCGCCGAAGCCAGAGCGGCCACGAGCGCGTTATGGTCGCGCGGCTCGATGCGCAGGTATATGTCGCATTGCCGATCGGATCCTCGCGGATTCAGCACACCCGCGTCGTGAAAGTTGAGCGTGCCCGCGCCGGTGCCGGCTCGACTTTCGCGGCGGCTTCCGAACCAGAAGAAATTGAATCCCGCGCGTTCCGCCGCCGCCTGCAGGCGAACCGGGTCCCGGAGATGGTCCCAGCACGTCTCCCTGATCAGTCTCATGCCGGTCGCCGGGTCCGTCGCGAGGGCCTCCGGCATGGGTGGCTCGGTCGGAACATAGTTCGGCGGCGGCGCGACGAGCTGCGGCTGAAGCGCCAGGGCGGCGAGGAGAAAAATCATTCCGCGGCTTCCTCGAGCGGCGGCATGTTGTGGCCGAGCAGCATTAGGACCTCACCGGCGGCATCGACCAGATTGGTCCCGGGACCGAAGATCGCCTGTACCCCAGCCTCGCGGAGCATATCGTAGTCCTGGGCGGGGATGACTCCGCCGACCACGACCTTGATGTCCGGCCTTCCCATGTCGCGCAGATGCCCGATCAGCTCCGGCACCAGGGTCTTGTGCCCGGCGGCGAGGCTCGAGGCCCCGACCAGGTCGACGTCCTTGTCGACCGCGAGCCGGGCGCTCTCCTCGGGTGTCTGGAAGAGCGGCCCGGGTACCACCTCGAAGCCGAGGTCGGCGAAGGCGGAGGCGACGAGGTTGGCGCCGCGGTCGTGTCCGTCCTGCCCCATCTTCGCGACCAGAATGCGCGGCTTGCGTCCGAGCCGGCGCTCGATCGCGGCGACTCCGTCCCCGGCGCGCCGCCAGCGCGGATCGCCCTCATGGGCGCCGCCGTAAATTCCCTTCACCGGCTCCGGCGTCGTGCCGTAGCGGCCGAACGAATCCTCGAGCGCCTGGCTGATCTCCCCCAGGGTGGCCCGCGCCCGCGCCGCCTCGACGGACAAGGCGAGCAGATTGGAATCGCCCTTTGCGCCGTCGCGGAGCGCCGCGAGCGCCGATTGCGCGGCCGCTTCGTCCCGCGCCGAACGCACCTTCTCAAGTCGCTCGACCTGTCCGGCACGGACCTTGTCATTGTCGATCTGAAGGATGTCGAGATGGGCTTCGTCGTCCAGCCGGTAGCGGTTCACTCCCACGATCACCGTCTCGCCGCGGTCGATCCTGGCGGCTTGCGCCGCCGCCGCTTCCTCGATCCGCCGCTTCGGGAGGCCCTCGGCGACCGCCGCGGTCATCCCGCCCATCGCCTCGACCTCCTCGATCAGGGCCCAGGCCTTGTCAGCCAGCTCCTTGGTCAGGCTCTCGACGAACCAGGAGCCGCCGAGCGGATCGGCGACGTTGGTGATCCCGCTCTCCTCGGCGAGGATGAGCTGGGTGTTGCGGGCGATCCGCGCGGAGAAGTCGGTGGGGAGCGCAATCGCCTCGTCGAAGCTGTTGGTGTGGAGCGATTGGGTGCCGCCGAGAACCGCCGCCATCGCCTCGATCGCGGTCCGGACGATGTTGTTGTAGGGGTCCTGCTCGGTCAGCGACACTCCGGAGGTCTGGCAGTGCGTCCGGAGCATCAGCGACTTCGGGTTCTTCGCGCCGAAGCCTTCCATGATCCGGTACCAGAGCGTCCGGGCAGCGCGCAGCTTCGCGATCTCCATGAAGAAGTTCATGCCTATACCGAAGAAGAAGCTCAGCCGCGGGGCGAAAGCGTCGACGTCGAGGGCCTTGGCTCTGGCGACCCGGACATATTCCATGCCGTCGGCGAGGGTATAGGCGAGTTCCTGGACCGCCGTCGCCCCCGCCTCCAGCATGTGATAGCCGCTGATCGAGATCGAGTTGAAGCGCGGCATGTGCTCCGACGTGTAGGCGATGATGTCGGCGACGATCCGCATCGAGGGCCCGGGCGGATAGATGTAGGTGTTTCGGACCGCGAATTCTTTCAGGATGTCGTTCTGGATGGTGCCGGAAAGCTGCGACTGGGCGACCCCCTGCTCCTCCGCGGCGACAATGTAGAAGGCCATTACGGGGAGCACCGCCCCGTTCATCGTCATCGAGACCGACATGGTATCGAGCGGAATCCCGTCGAACAGGATCTTCATGTCCTCGAGCGTGTCGATCGCCACTCCGGCCTTGCCGACGTCGCCCGCGACCCGGGGATGGTCGCTGTCATAGCCCCTGTGGGTCGCCAGATCGAAGGCGACGCTGAGCCCCTTCTGCCCCGCCGCGAGGTTGCGCCTGTAGAAGGCGTTCGAATCCTCCGCGGTCGAGAAGCCGGCATATTGCCGGATCGTCCAGGGCCGGCCGGTATACATCGAGGCATAAGGCCCGCGGGTGTAGGGCGCGAAGCCGGGCAGTCCGGGGTCGACGCCCTCCGCGTCCTCGGCGGTATAGAGCGGCTTGACCTCAATCCCCTCCGGCGTTTTCCAGACGATGTCCTTGCCCTTCACCTCCTTCGAGGCGGCAGCCTGCCAGTCGGAACGGGTGGGTTTGTCGGTGCTCAAGAAATCTCTCTCGTGCTGTAGATGCGCAGCATGCGGATTCGATCTGCCTCGATGCGATAGTCCAGGACGTACTGAATGTCAGGCATGGAGAGTCGTCGAACGCCCGGTCGATCGGTAGGCCGGCCGATGGAGGGAGTCTGGACAAGGCTGCTCGCTCTTGCCCAGATCCGTTCTTCCACCTTTTCAGCCCAAGCCAAGCTCAATTGCTCGTTGAATTCGAATATGCGCCGCAAATCGGCCTCCGCCGCCGGAGACAGCTCGAGCCGCACTATTCGGCCGCTTCGCCCCGATAGCGGCTGCGTTGCTCGGCCAGTCGAGCCTTCACCTCCTCAACCGTAGAGAAGGGTCCCTTCTCCGCCTCCCGGATTTCATCGATCCACTGACGGGTTCGCTCCATATAGCGCGCGACCGCTTCCTGAAGCAGCGCCTCGACGCTGCGCTCGCTGTTGGCGGCCCACTCGCGAAGCTCGACCATGTCCGCTTCGGCGATCTCGATCGTGACTTTTTCGCTCATCGCGCCAGCCTACTCCCGTCGCCCGGCGAATACCAAATCCGCTTAATGCGCCGCCTTCGGGGTCTCCATGATCTCGGTCAGAACGCCGCCCATGTCCCTGGGATGCACGAAGAAGATCATCGTCCCGTGAGCGCCGATGCGCGGCTCGCCGAGCACCTTGGCGCCCTTGCCCTCGAAGTGGCGGCCTGCCAGTCGGAGCGGGTGGGTTTGTCGGTGCTCATCGGATTTCCCGGGTGTGGCGAATGCGGACGATGCTGACGCGATCCTCAAAGGGCCGGTAATCTATCACATACTGAATGTCAGTAACCGACAGCCGCCTGATCTCCTCGCGGTCGGTGCAGCGTCCGAGTTGCGGCGTTGCCGCCAGGGCCTCGGCCCTTTCCAACAGCCTTCGCTCAACCCTGATCGCGAGAGACTCGGACCTTCCGGCATTGAAGGCGAATATACGCTGCAAATCGTCGAGCGCTTCCCTGCGCCATGTCAGCTTCACTATTCCGCCGCTTCACCGCGCCATTGGCGCCGCCGCTCCGCCAGGATTCTCATCGCCTCTTCATGGCCGTATTCCGGGCCGGCCATTCGACGTTCGAGGTCGGCATGATCCTCCTGAACGGCGGCAATGTATTGCCGTAGCGCTTCCTGCAGCAATACCTCCAGGGGCTCCTCGCGATTGCGCGCCCATTCGCGAAGCTCGGCCAAATCGCTCTCGGCGATCTCGATCGTGACTTTCTCGCTCATCGCGCCAGCCTACTCCCGTGGGCAAGCGAATACCAAATCCGCTTAATGGGCCGCCTTCGGGGTCTCCATGATCTCGGTCAGAACGCCGCCCATGTCCTTGGGATGCACGAAGAAGATCATCGTCCCGTGGGCCCCGATGCGCGGCTCGCCGAGTACCTTAGCGCCCTTGCCCTCGAACCAGGCCTTCGCCTCGTGGATGTCGGGAACCTCATAGCAGAGGTGATGCTGCCCGCCCGCGGGGTTCTTCGCCAGGAAGCCGTGGATCGGGCTCGATTCGCCGAGCGGCTCGATCAGCTCGATCTGGGTATTGGGCGTGTCGACGAAGCACACCTTCACGCCCTGCGCGGGAAGGTCGAACGGCTCATGGACTTTGGCCGCGCCCATCACGTCCCGGTAGAAGGCGATGGATTTCTCGATCGACGGCGTCGCGACTCCGACATGGTTGAGGCGCCCGAGCTTCATAATCCCTCCTTGAGGCCCAGCTGGAATAGCAGGTCAATTGCGACAACTGCGACCAGGACGAAGCTCAGCGCGTGCAGGGCGAGCAGGAGCCCGAACTTGCTGCCCGCCTCCCCGCGCTCGACGTAGGTCCGGTAGAGCGGCAGCCGCCCGTCTCTGACGCCGCGCCGGATCCGCCACGCGATCATCGGCAGCAATGCGAGACCGATCAGCCCGACAAGCAGGTCCTCGCCCTCGGCCATCAACATCTCTCCATCGTCGACTTGCCGCCGGCCACCGCGAACCCGCCGTGTCCGCGGACATAATGCTCGCTGAAGCGGCGCGAACCCGAATAGACGACGTCGAAGGACTGGTTGCGGACGGCGTTGATGATCTTGCCGTCGATCTTCTTGCCCGTGTCTCCGAGGGCTCCGACGTCGTCATAGCCGACCGGGATGTCGGCGACCTTGCGCGGCCCCTCAGGGCCCAGCTCGTAGAAGGTCTCGCTGGCGCAGAAATAGCCCTGATTGCCGTCGCGGATCCGGGTCCTCAGCATGGGCTGCACGGACAGCAGGGTCGAGAGACTCCATTCCGGCGGCTTGCCATAGGCGCCGATCGCCAGAGCATCCTCCCAGCGCCCCGCGACCCGGAAGCCGCCGCCGTCGGGCTCCAGATAGTGGACTGCGAGCGCCCCGGTACAGGCGTGGCAGCCGCCCTGGGAGACGCCGGGGCTGACCAAGACCGCGCGCGGCCCGATCCAGCGCAGGGCTCCCGGCGAAAAGGTCATCCTATAGTCCCTGACCATGCGCTCCGCCGGCCCGCGCTGCCCGAACGCCGCCTCGAAAGCCCGGCCGAGCTGCTCGCCGGCCGGAAGCGCCCGGACGTCGGGAAGCGCCTTGGCTTGGGCGACGTTCGACTCCTCCGCAACATTGTCCGTGGGCATCGGGAGATCGATGATCCCGTCCTCCCCCGCCGAGGTCCTTCCGAAATACAGCCCCGCGATCACCGCCAGGAGCAGCGCCGCGGCGCCGAGCGCGATCCAGATCCGGCGCCGCGAAGCCGGCCGCGGCCCGGCCTCGACGGCCTCCTCCGCGGGAGCGACGCTATGATGCCCGAGCAGGCGCCTTTTCTCCGCCTGGAATTCCTCATCGGTCAGAGCCCCGCTCTCCCGAAGCCGCTGCAGGCGCTCCAGCTCGTCGTAGCGGGAGCTCATTGGGGGGAACCTTCTGACCGGCGCGGCTGCCGGTTTCTCATCTCGACGCCCTCGCCGACCGACCCGAAAAGCAGCCCCATCAACTCGGACTCCAAACCTTCAATGCGTCCGCTGCCGGAATCCACGCGCATCTCTCCGATCACGCTGGAGAGCTCATCATAAGAATACGGATCAATCCTGTCGTTCTGCCACGAAAAATGAGCGAGCTTGCGGACGACATCCTCAGATCCGTAAAGGGCAATGCGACATTTAGCCTC